>JAADIU010000344.1:2299-19686 GCA_013151185.1 Planctomycetota bacterium | reverse complement strand
TGGCCAATACCACTTCCAAGAGTGACGGTCCTGAAAACTACTACGATAACTTCAAGGTAATGAACAATGAATAAACGTTTACCTATTCTTCGGGCGTATGGGGTTGGATGCGTGCTGGCTTTGGTGGTTGCTGTGCCCGTGGTGTCGGCTGACCAGCAGACCAAGGCGAAGCGTGGTGATTGGCGGATGTGGGGTGGCTCGCCTGATCGCAATATGGTTTCCGACGAGACGGGAATCCCAGCGGCTTGGGATTTGGCTACGAAAAAAAACATCAAGTGGACGCTCGAATTGGGTTCGCAGACGTACGGTAACCCGGTCATTGTGAATGGTAAGGTTCTTGTTGGTACCAACAACAATGGCACGCTGCGCCCTGGTATTGAAGGCGACAAGGGCGTCATGGTTTGTGTGGATGCTAAGACTGGAAAACTTCTATGGCAGATCACGCACGACAAGCTGCCGACCGGGCGGGTGAACGATTGGCCGGAGCAAGGGATTTGCTCCACACCGTATGTTGAAGGTGATCGCCTATGGTATGTCAGCAACCGGTGTGAGTTGGTATGTGCGGACCTGCAAGGATTTCTTGATGGTGAGAATGATGGGCCATTCAAGGATGAAAAATACAACAAGAAGATCGATGGCGATTTTATCTGGAAGTATGACATGATCGAGGAGTTGGGGGTGTTTCCTCATAACCTCGCGACATCGTCCCCAGTTGGATACGGCGATCTGATTTTCTTGAATACGTCCAATGGCGTTGACGAGGGGCATTTGGATTTACCCGTGGCTGACGCGCCGGATTTCATTGCCGTTCATAAGAAAACGGGCAAGCTGGCGTGGGAGAGCAACGCGCCGGCAGACAAGGTGCTGCATGGTAGCTGGTCGTCGCCGGCAGTTGGGATGGTTGCGGGCAAACCGCAGGTGGTTTTTTCGGGTGGGGATGGTTGGTGTTATTCGTTTGAACCCAAGACCGGGAAGTTGCTATGGAAGTTTGACCTTAATCCGAAGGGTTCGGTGTGGGAGCTTGGTGGGCGCGGTACGAAGAACAACATCATCGCGACACCGGTGATCTATAAGGATCGGGTGTACTTGTGTGTCGGGCAGGACCCGGAGCATGGCGAAGGGCCGGGGCATTTGTACTGCATCGATGCTACCAAGAGGGGCGACATTACGAAGACGGGTCGTGTGTGGCATTTTGGCGATGAGCATTTCAACCGGTCGATGTCCACCGTGGCGATTGCGGATGGGTTGCTGTATATCTCGGACTTGAGTGGATACTTGTACTGCCTTGATGTAGCCACGGGGAAACAGCATTGGAGGTATGATACGTTCGCTGCAATCTGGGGGTCTCCGTACGTTGTGGACGGCAAGGTGTTCTTGGGTGATGAGGACGGCGAGATCGCGGTGTTCAAGCATGATAAGGTGATGAAGGAACTCGCGACCAATGACATTCGCAATTCGGTGTATACATCCCCGGTTGCATCCAACGGAACGCTGTATATCACCAACCGGCGAATGTTAATTGCCATCGAAGCGGGCCAGGGTAAGTCCAAAACGGAACCAATCGCCAAGAGCACAACCCCCAAAAAGGAATCTGGCGATTCTAAGTAGCTGTCGAGTGCTTCGGTAGGGTTGTCTGGTCCAGAACAATGCGGGAATCCAAGACTTGTCATCGAACTCCGAAAAAATAGAGAATGCCAAGATCGCACTGGATAGGCACACGCGTGAGATTGTGCAATGGCACTTCGATCCGGCGACAGGCACACCGTTCTGGTTGGATCATGCGAAGAATTGGGGCTGGGATCCGCGTACCGAAGTTCAGTGTTACGACGATCTGGATAAGTTTGAGTTCTTCGAGGACGAGTGGCTGCGCGGTGGCGATGTACGACGATGGGTACCGAAAGCATTCGCCAACGATCCGATATATACATTCGAGACCGGTGGTAGTACAGGGGTTCCGAAGTCTCGCATCAACATCAACGATTTTCGCACAGACTACGAGTTATTCAGCCAGACGCTAAGTGACGCTTCGTTCCCGCGCGGGGGTGATTGGTTGATGTTGGGGCCGTCCGGTCCTCGACGGCTTCGATTAGCGGTGGAGCATCTATGTCAGCATCGCGGTGGTATCTGTTTTTGCGTGGACATGGATCCCAGGTGGGTGGTTAAGCTGATAAAGTCGTCTCGGTTGCAGGAAATGCACGAGTACAAGGAGCATGTGGTTAATCAGGGCTTGACGTTGCTTCGGGCCCATAAGGGTATTTCGTGTTTGTTTACGACGCCAAAACTGTTGGAGGCATTGTGTGAACGGGTGTCGTTGGTGGAGTGTGGTATCAAGGGCGTGTTCTGCGGCGGAACGCAGTTGACCGCGCAGTTTCATCGCTTTGCCAGGGAGGAGTTGCTGGAGGGGAAGATCGATTTTGTACCCACATACGGCAACACGCTGATGGGGTTGGCTTGTCACAAACCGTTTGATCCTGCGGACAATTATAGCGTGATTTATCACCCGCCTTCTCCGCGCGCGATGATCGAAGTGGTTGATCCGGATAGCCCGCGCAACGTCGTGGAGTATGGACAGGTTGGGCGGGCGCGATTGACCACGCTGACCAAGGAATTTTTCATGCCGCGTTTTCTGGAGCGCGACGAGGGTGTTCGGACGCGGCCTTGTGATGCTTATCCGTGGGATGGGATTGCGGATGTGCGTCCGTTCAGCGGTTTCGCTTCGCCTATTGTTGAAGGCGTGTATTGATGGTTCGGATTCCGATCTTGCGTCAAGGTTGTGCATACGAAAGCGTCGAGCAGGCGACGCTGGTTCACCATGCAACGCGTGAGCCGTTTGCCCTTGTTGATCAAGCCAACAGCGGGATGGTGCGTCGCGATATTCTGCTGATGGACGACAACGTTCTTGATTCGTTTTCGATCGCCGATTTGATTGAAATTGCCCGCAAAGCCGGCCAGTTGTTTGTGTCGGCTTCTTTGCCGTTGGGTGAAACGCAACAGTCGTTCGACAACTACATCGGTCAGTTGTCGGCGACCACAGGAATGCCCGTTGCCTACTGTCGTAACAATGCGAAGAAAATCTCCGGTGTTCTCGACGAAATCGAGAGTGTGCTTACGGGGCTGACGCGTGGTTTGGACATGCGGGTTCTCGACCGCGGATACCGTGCTGCATCCGGACTCAACCTCAATTTCTACCGTGCGGGACGCATCTTTGGCGCTGTGTTGCCGAGCAATTCGCCGGGTGTGCATTCGTTGTGGGCACCGGCGATTGTTTTGAAAACCCCGATCGCAGTCAAGCCTGGCCGCGAAGAACCGTGGACACCTTATCGCATCATCGAGGCATTCGCGGCTGCCGGCATCCCGCGCGAGGCGATGGGTTTTTATCCGACCGATCACGCGGGTGCGGGTGAGTTGTTGCGGAGTGTGGATCGTGCCATGTTGTTTGGTGGGGGCGCGACGGTGAAACCATACGAGAATAATCCGAATGTTGAATTGCACGGACCGGGGTACTCGAAAATCATCCTTGGCGAAGACGTCGTTGATGATTGGGAGCAATACATCGATTTGATGGCTAGTTCCATTGATGCGAATGGCGGCAGATCGTGTATCAATGCCTCTGCGATTTGGGCACCCAGACATACGCGCGAGATCGCGGCTGCTGTTGCGCAGAAATTGGCAACGCATCGGGCATTACCGGCAGACGATCCCGAAGCGACCCTTGCCGCGTTTACGAATCCCGCAGTCGCCGAGCAGATCAACGCAGCGATCGAACATGGGTTGAGCGGTGGTGGGGCGGTGGACCTTTGTCGGGAGCATCGCGGATCGGATCGACTTGCGCGGTTGGGCGCGTGTTCATATCTGCTGCCGGCTGTGGTGCGATGTGATTCGCGCGAGCATCTGTTGGCCAATCGGGAGTTTCTTTTTCCCTATGCGTCGGTTGTCGAGTGCCCGGAAAACGAGATGCCGGATGCCATCGGGCCTTCTCTGGTAGCAACCGTTTTGACCAGGAACGAAGCACTCATCCGCACCTTGATGAACCACGCCAATGTGGATCGCTTGAACGTTGGTGCCATTCCCACCTGGAAAATCAGTTGGGATCAGCCGCACGAGGGCAACCTGTTTGAATTGCTATATCGCCAGCGCGCTTTTCAAATCGAGCCCGCCGCATGAACGATGCGCTCGCAGATCTCCTTGCCCACTCGCCCATCGATGTGGTCGCTGATGCCGGAGCGCTTTCGCGATTGGGAGAGTTGGCAGAATCCCTAGGCGGGAAACGTGTGCTTCTTGTGACCGATCCCGGGATCGAAGAAGCGGGTCACGCGGTCGCTGCGGTGCGGAGCCTTGAAGGGCGGGGGATTCACGTCGTCTTGTTCGATGGCGTTCAGGAAAATCCGACCACGCAGCATGTTGCCGAAGGTGTAGAACTTGCGAGCAGAGACGACATCGATCTGGTCGTCGGCCTTGGTGGTGGTAGCGCGATGGATTGCGCGAAGGCGATCAACTTGCTGCTTACTAATTCGGGTGAAGTCAAAGATTATTGGGGAGAGGGGAAGGCGTCGCAAAAGCTGTTGCCGATGATCGCCGTTCCAACCACGGCGGGCACCGGTAGTGAAGCGCAGTCGTTTGCGTTGATCAGTGATCCGGTGACGCATCAGAAGATGGCGTGCGGTGATCGGCGGCATCCGCGTGAAGGTGGGCTTCGTCCTCGGATTGCGATACTGGATCATGAATTGACGCGGAGTCAGCCCGCGCAGGTGGCGGCTGCTTCTGCGATTGATGCAGTGTCGCACGCGGTGGAGACTGCGGCCACGATTAAGCAAACGCAGGTGTCGTTGAAGTTCTCGCGTGAGGCGTGGCGATTTCTGGATCGCGCGTTTGAGCGGGCTTTGGCGGACCCGGACGTTTCGCATGCCCGACGCGACATGCTTTGGGGTGCCCATCTTGCGGGTGTGGCGATCGAACAATCGATGCTCGGTGCGGCACACGCCTGCGCGAATCCACTCACGGCGAAGTATGGCCTCATTCATGGATTTGCCGTGGGAATGATGCTGCCCCATGTCGTCCGCTTCAACGTGGCGTGCAAACCGCAGGCATACGACGCGCTTGGTGTTGATCGTGACGCCTTGCTCAGTCGATTGGCTGAATTGCTCGTGGCGGCAGAGGTGCCGATATCCCTCTCATCGGTGGGCGTTGTTGAAGATGGCATTCCCGAACTCGCTGAATCTGCGGCATCGCAGTGGACGGGCACATTCAACCCCGTTCCCGTCGATCGCCATGCGTTCGAGCAGATTTATGCGGCAGCCTTTTGTGGAACCTGATGGCTATTGGTGCGGACGGGCCGTGGCCGAGTTGACACCGCGTCGGGTGCCGGGTGAAAATGGCGGGTTCCAATGGTGGTTGGTGACCACGGCACTGCGTCGGGTGTCGTGAAGATCGGTGCGTCGGACGGTTTTTATTCATGACGCCTTGCACCGCGCGTCAATTCGTCAGGAAAGCGAGACGCCATGTCGATGATGAAATCCCGCAAGCACATTGTGCGGAGCGGCTTGTCGGTTGTTGTGTTCCTTGTTGCTGGTCTTGGGTGTTCGCCTTCAGAAGAGCCATCGCCCGTGATCAGCGTCAAGCCGCCATTGAAGCTGACGATTATTTCGCCGCACAGCGAGCGAATTCGAAGCGCGTTCGCGAAGGAATTTTCTGATTGGTATGACGAGAAGTACGGCCGACTGGTTCAAATTGATTGGATTGTGCGCGGTACGCCGCAATGCCTGGCGTATATCGAGGATCTTTTCTCGGGTCGCGATTTTGGCAGGAGTCTTAAGACGCCGGACATCATGTTTGGCGGCGGGATTTCTTACCATGCAGCGTTGGCAAAGCAGGGGCGCACGTTCAAGCTCGATCTGGGCGATGCTGTTTCCGGGATGCCTGCCGACGTTCGCGGTATTCCGACGCGCGATGCCGAGGATCAGTGGGTTGCGACGGGGCTTTCGAGCTTTGGCATATTGTTCAACTCTGCCGATTGTGCGAAGCGCGACATCGAAGTGCCCAAGACCTGGACGGAGTTAGCCGATCCTCGATTTGCGGGATGGTTGGCCATCGCGAATCCAGCCGTCAGCGGAAGCTATCGCCAGTCGATGATGCTGATTCTTCAGCAGCAGGGTTGGGACGAGGGTTGGGGAACCTTGGTTCGTATTCTTGCAAACGCGCGGGCGCTTGATCCGGGAAGTACACGGGCACACGATCAAATTGAAACCGGAACGATGCTGGCTGGGTTCGCGGTGAATTTTGATGGGCTGCGAAGGGTTCAGGATCATCCGAGCACGCTTCGGTATGTGAATCCTGCCGGCGCGACAGCGGCTACTCCTGACATCGTCTCGGTTCTCAAGACAGCAACGGATACACGTTTGGCTGAGCAGTTCGTGCGGTTTTGCCTTTCACAGAAGGGTCAGGCGACGTGGTGCGTGACGGCGAGCGGTCGTCCCGGCGCGAAGTACTCGCTTCATCATTACCCCATCAAGCCCAAACTGTACGAAACCTATGCGGGCAAGATGGGTGTTGATGATAATCCGTTTGAGACAGACTTCGGGATCAAAGTTGACCGGGCTCTTGCCGTGAAGCAGGCGGTGGTTCTGGTTCCGCTGACGCAAGCGATTTGTGGGGAGAACCACGTCTTGTTGCAAAAAGCGTGGGCTGCGATTCAATCGGCTGGCATGAACCAAGCTGCGCTCGCGGAGTTGTGCAAACCGATTGTGGATGAGCAAGACGCCTACGCCAAGGCAAGCCTGTTTCAGAAACCGGAGTCAGCCGAGGCCCTCAAAATCGAGCGCGAGTGGTCTGATTTGTTTCGCGCAAAGCTTGATCGCGTTATTGCCCTCGCCCAAGGTTGATCATCGCATGTCGAGCAAGGGGTTATGTTTTGTTCGTTCCGCATTCCAAGTGGGTTTCGCCGATGATTGAACCGTATCGCAATCCGGTCCCCACCCCTGGAAGGGGCGGGCCACCCAAACTCTTCACTCTTTGTGCGAACCCGCCTAGTTCTTTGGAATCTGAAGGACCTCGGCTGATGGGGCTCGTTCCCTTGAAACGCGCGGTAGGCTGAAGTGGTCTTCCCACCAAATGGAGTACGCCTGCATTCGAGAGTTGAGTTCGTCGAGCAGTTCGGGCGACGTGTAGTCTTTGATGGGGCGGGCTTTTAAGTGCAGGGTGACATCGCGAACACGCTTGCGTCGCAGGATGCCCAGCACGATTTTTCCACCGGCACCTTTGTTCTGAACGAGCACCGCGAACGCCTCTTGTTCAATCAAATCGCCGGTGGACTTGCCATTGATGGTGACGATCAGATCGCCCGGTGCCACTCCGGCATCGTGGGCTGCACTGCTTCGCTGCACGGTGTTGACCGCGATAGCAGACACGCCCTTTTTCAGCGGTCTTCCGGTGTGCGAGCCGTAGCTGATGCCCATGAATCCTTTGTGCTTGAGCAGCGTGTGCCAAAGGTATTGGTCTTTGACGATACCTCGGATGCGCAATCGCACCTCGAAATCATTGCATTCGCGGTAGTGGTGAGAGAGCAGTGAGAAAGCCGCCGGTCCGATCTCGCGAAGTTTTTTTGAGGCGGCTTCCCGTTTGAAAAAATCGTGCGAGCCCAGTTGTTCGAGCAGTGGGGCGACACGGTCTTCGTCGGCGCTTTTGAATCCGAGGTTGATTTGTGCGTAGTTCGCCTCAGCTTGCTTGGTGTCTTCCGCCTGTGCATGTGCCCCCAGAAGCATGGCGACAAGAACGGATGTGAGGACCGTGGTTTTCATGGGTCGATCCCGAACGGGTTCGGCGACATCTCGAAGCAGCACCGCGTTCTAGAAACACTGGCTCGTTCTGGGAACACTGTCTTTCAATATCGCGGACCGTTCGACTTGGCGGTGGTTATCGTCTCGGTGCTTTCCAGGCGATTCCTTTGTAATACTTGTATAGGTCGCTGCCCTTGTCGAACGCCTGGAACTGTTCGTGCAGTTGGCCGGACGCATCGACATACACCAGGGAGATCGTCGTGGTTGCTTTTTTGCTGCGGCCATTGCGCTTGTCCCTGGGCCAATACGATCGGGAAAAGTTGATATCGACCACGCTGGCACCCGTGCTAAAATCAACGGTGTCTGATTTGCTGCGATGGGTTTTGACACGCTGGCCTTCTTCGCCCACCGGAGCGCCAGCCGTCAGCTTGAATGACTTTCCGATCCACTCACCCGCAACCCATTTATACAATTCAACAGTACACTCCTGTTTTTTCTTTCGTCCCGATTTGACGAAGAAGATCGTGTCTCTGTCGATGCTGACGGGCTCGGATGGGTCGGACCATGGGCCGACAATCTCAACCTCTGCTGCGTCCTTGGCGTCTTTCAGAAGCGGTGGCGTCCCGCAGTATTGGTTGTAGATGCGCGCTCGCATTCGATATTGATAGGTCCGCCCGCTTTTAACCTCGCCGACGGCAGCGTCGTGTGCCCACAACACTTGCTTTGGAAGGTGTGCGACGGTTCTTCCACCCGCCGCTTGCTCGGCGATATCGATCTTCTTCAAGAGATCATCGACCTTGGCTTTTTTTCGATCCTGGCCGTCGGTTTTCTTTTCGGCGAGTTCGGCGAGTTTCTTGGCTTTTTTGAAGTTGCCGTTGTCGAGTTCCTCGTTGGCTCGGCCAATCAGTTTCTTGAAGGAAAGATCCTGGTCGCTGTCATCCACGTCGGCTGAGCATTCGGGATAGCGACACGCTGTTTTGCCCCCCTGATATTCCGCGTCCATCTCGGTGACGTCATAGTCAAAGCCTCGGGGGTATCGCCAAGCGACGCCATACATGGTCTCAGGAAACAACGGGCGCATCAGCGCGAGTTGGCTGGCACCGTCTGCGATGGTTTGCTTAAATGCGTCGACCTTGGCGCGATCGCTGTCTGAAACGTTGAAGCCTTCGCCGTCCTCGACTTTGTATACCTGTGGCGAGGGAAGTTCGGGCAGCTTGTATGGAGACACGGTGTTCGCGTCGGTCCAATCAGAGTATGTTCCGTCGGCTTTAAGCACTCGCCGTTGAAGATCGGTTCCGGTGAAAAGTGTCACGATGCGCTTCGGATCGTAGCCGGCAGCTTTTGCCATGCTCTCTTGTTTGGCGCGGTCAAACGATGCCGACACGGTCACCCAATTGACGTCGTGTAGAGATGTTTTTTGTTGGCTTTTATCGCTCAGCTTTGATGCGGGCCCGATTTCGGCTCCGCTGCGTCCGGACTGAACCTTTGGCGGCCCAAGCTTGATGACTTTTGCGAGGGTGTGCCCTTCGCCCGTTTCGATTTCACCGTGTATTTTCGGCACCATCGGCGGAAACATCATCGCGCGGGGCAGTTCGCGTGGCACATTGGCGGCTACGATGGGGTTCAATAATTCGTTCAAGCCAGGGATGGGGTTTTCGTATGGTGTGGCTTCGACCTTTTTACTCTTGAGGCGATCGCGCAGGGCATCTGCCTTTTGTCGCGTGGTGTCATCCACCTGGGTTGGGCCAAGCATCTCCCCGGTGCTGGATTCGATTTTATTTGGGGAAACGACCCCGAACTGCGCGACGACGTACAGCAATCCTGCGCCCGCCAAGGCCAGAATTGCTTTGTCCAAATGTCGCACGAGTGGCCCGACAGATTGCTTGGCCATGCCTGCTATCTCCGCGAGTATGAGTATTGACGCCCGCGCGCCTCTTGTTCGATTACGTCTTGTTTGATTAAGCGCCTTCGGTTTTGGGTGCTTCGGGTCGCTTCTTTTTCAGTTTTTCCAGTATCTTGTCGGGCATGAGGGAAAGATACAACTCGGAGAAGAACTGCGTCTCGAAATCGATCGTCATGCGCACCACAGGATCATCTCCGAAGATCTTCCCCTCCATCGCCGGATTCGCTTCGACCGCCTCGTATGATACGCGCAGAGGTGTCAAAAATCGGTCGCGGCAAAGATCGGACAAGATAGCGGGAATTCTTGTTTCATCCACGACAAGAACCACGGTCACCTGAATCAGTTCGTAGAGTTTGTTCGATTTGTTGCCGGTGAACACCCCGGTTGACGTTCCGACGGGGCTCGCGTGATCCTTGTTCCTGGAACCTGCGGATGTACCGGAATCTGTGACGTAGTACTGCGTTGCCTGAATCGAGACGAGTTCCTTGATGGGCAAGTTACCCACCCATGCCAGCTTGTTTTCCTCTTGCAGTTGAGAAGCGGCGGACTCATTGACGGCTACTATGCCGTCGACGATGAGACGCTGGATCCAGACTTCAAGCTGTGCGTGCCACATTTGTTCCATCGCGGGCGGACGGTTGACGTACATGGGTGCGTCGGGATCTCGATCGGACACATTGCTTTGATGGAAAGCGTCTTGATCCGCGTAGCAATAGATCGAGCGTGCCTTGCTGATTGCGGCTCGGACTTCCGGTTTGTTGACGAGGTCATTTTCGTCGGCGTCCTCATCCAAGCCGTATTCTTCACGGGTGTTTTCTTCTTCATCAATGCGATCGCGCATTCGAGCGATGTCGTCTGCGGTGGGGACGCTGCCGGCTTTCAAGTCGCCAAGCCAGCTACCCACTTCCCGCCGGTATGCTTTCTTGAACACGTCCTTTTGGGAGGGGTTGGCCGTCGGGAAAGCCGAGTCGCTGAGGGGTGCGTATTCGTTGAGGCGCTTGACCATCGCCATGACTTCGGTGTCTACGGTGAGGATTTGATCGATCCGCTCCTGGGCTTTGTCGACGGCGTCCTTGTTGATCAAATTGTTGCCGTTGGTCATCGTTGAGAGATTTTTTTGCACGTTGTAGGCAGTCTGCATCTCCTGCTCGATGTTGGACATGCTGTTGTAGCCCATGTAAATCATCACCAAGCCGCCAATGGCGCAGGCTCCGCAAATGATTTCAAACAAATAGCGTTTGATGAGGTCGATCACAGCTTTCATGGTGCTGCTCCGCAAACGTGTATGTGCCTATTCTCGTCTGGTCATAGAGTCCGCGTCTGTCGCGGATGTCGGTTAAAGCTATTTCGATTCACTCGTAGCGTGTCAGTCCCCCACCCTTCCGTTGCGCTCAAGGATGGGGCACCCACAAAGAGTGAACAGTTTGGGTGGCCCGCCCCTTCCAGGGGTGGGGAACGGCCAGCTTAGTTTCCATCTTTGCGTTCTTCCTTCGGTTCCGGCAAGTCGGCGAGCACCACGTCAAACACAAGACGGAAATGGTAGTCGTCTGCTGAAATTTCACCGGTCAGCGGATCTTTCTTCTGGGGGCCCTTTTGCTCTTTGGGTTTGTTTCGGCCTGATCGACCTCCCCGTCCGCGTCCTCTGCCGCCACCGCTGCGAGCCTTTTCATTCGGAAGCATCAATCCCACACGGTTGATGAAGAAGCCCTGCTTGGGGACCCTGCCTTTCGTCTGTAGATTCTCGACGAAAGTCTTATCGACGTAGATTCCTTTTTTCGCATGGGTTGTGTAACCGATCAATTCAATGATGAAGCCCGCTCGCGGGTTGTTGCCTTCCTTCTTGAATGTCTTTGTTCCGGCGTGTCCGTACTCGCCTTTGACGGTGACATCATCCACGTCGGCGACGTAGCGTGATGTGAACGACTCGATGAATATTTCGCCTCGACTTTCGCGGTCCAGACCAGGTTTTGAAATCGCGCTCAGGTATTCAGCCGCGTTTTGGGCTTTCGCGATTGCCTCTGCGGGCTTGGGCAGTGATTCGTGGACTGCGGACAAAATTTTGAGCCAGATCGTGCGATTGGCCAGAAGTTTCTGGATTTCTTTGGCTTTGTCGATCTCGGCTTGGCCTTGGGAATTCAGTTCTCGGTACTTGCTTTGCAGGGATTTAGCCGCTGCCGAAATCAGCTTTCCGTATTGGCGAGGCGGAAGATCCTGCGTCGGATTGACGATGATGTTCCACGCATTCTTATCCGAGACGCTGACGCTGGCGGTGCCTGCGTTGGTTGCCAGCGTTTTCTTGTCTGCTGACCCACGAAACCAAACCACCCCAGCAGCCAGCAACACACAAGCTGCGGCAGCTGCGAAGAAAGGACGCTTCTTTTTCCAGACGGCGGCCAGCGCGATTTCCGGCGGGAGCAGGTTGCTGCTCACGCTCGCCTGCCCAAGCCCCTGCAGCGCCAAGCCATAGGCAATGCTATAGTTGGAAGATTCGCCACTCGCACCCTCTTTGTCGGGTATCGAAATTTTGCTGAAACTGTCGATGCGCGACAGATCGAGTTGGAGGTTTTGCTTGATGTACTTTTGCAGTCCCGGCAACTTGAACGCGTTGCCCATGCCGTAGACTTTTCCCATGTCCACACCACGGTGGGTGGCGGTGTAGTAGCCGATTGAGCGTTGAAGCTCCTGGATAAGATCCGCAAATACCGGACGCATGGCCTGGAAAATCTGGCGGGCGTACTTGCTCGTCGCGGCAGTGCGTTTGAGTGTTTCCGCTTTGGAAAACGAAAGTTTGAACGCCTTGACCAACGCTTCGGTGAAGTTGTTGCCGCCGAGTTGGATCGACCGAGTCCACAGCGACGATTCGGTGCCCACGATCAGGTCGGTGCTTTCGGTTCCGATGTCGATGATTACGACGGCTTTGTCGCCCATCAATCCGTCGTGCAGCAATGCGTTGTAAGCGGCGAGCGGTGCAGCCTGAACGGCAATCGCTTCGATCCCCTGCGCATCAAAATGCACGAGATGGTCGCGAATCAACTCGCGCTTGATGGCAAAGATGCCGACTTCGACATCGGGACTGCCTTCGGTTTCAAACACCTGGTAGTCCCAAACCACTTCGTCCGGATCGAACGGGATCTGCTGCTTGGCTTCATAGGTGACAATGTCGGGAATCTTCTTCTTGTTCTCAACCGGGGGCAGCTTGCTGAATCGCGCGAGGGTCTGCTGTCCGGAAATGCCAATGACGATCTTGTCGTTGGTGATGTCATTTTTGGCGAGGAATTTTTCAAGGGCAGCCGACCACAGCGCGTCCGGATCTGCATCCTGTTGAGACATGATCTTGGCATGTTCTATGTAGTCGGATCCAACGACCTCAACCCCGTCGCCCGTAAGGCGCATCTTGAGGGCTTTAAATGCCGACTTTCCGACGTCAATTCCCCAAACGGTCTGCGGGCCTGGCATCTTGGCGACTCCTGTGCTGTCAATCGAATCGACGCATCGCCGATGAGCTTTGCTCTTCGGGTCACGCCTGGTCATCACCGGGGTGTCCATGCGGAACCGATTTTGCTACATTTTCCGGGCGATGGAAGTCAAGTATCGGTTAACCACGCTGGGCTGTAAAGTCAATCAATACGAGACCGAGCAAGTTCGCGAACTGCTCGAATCGTTCGGCTTGCGCGCAGCCCGCAAGGGTGAGCATGCCGACCTCGCCATCGTGAACACCTGCGCGGTTACATGCAGCGCCACCGCAAAAAGTCGGCAGGCCCTTCGCAGGCAGTCCAACCGGGGCGCGACACCGACGATCGCAATCGGTTGCTATGCGTCAGCCGACCCCGAGGCGATTCATCGAATTCCGGGTGTCACGCGGGTGCTCGGGCACGATGCGGAAACTCTCAGTGCAATCCGTGAAGCGGTGGTTGAGCGGCTTGGTGAACTTGGAGCGCATCCGAGCCCGGAATTGTATCACACGGACACGTCTGCGCGACCTGTCGCCCCGGTTGCCGAAGCCAACGAACCCACCAACGCAGCCGACACATTGGTCGCGATGGGGCTTCGCCTTCGTTCCCGGTCCACGCAGGCTCCCCCCACATTGACGGACACGAGGCGACCCCCACCGCACCGTAGTTCTTCTACTATATATCATAGTATTGTTCCAAAAATTCCGATAGTCAACGGGAATTCGGATTTTTCGATTCCGATTCGAGAATTTTCGTCGCGCACGCGGGCCTTTTTGAAAGTGCAGGATGGGTGCGATGCATCGTGTACATATTGCATCATTCCAAAATTGCGAACGCGGCTTGGGTGGAAGGAAATCGATCAAGCTGCGGCAGAGGCGCGGGGTCTGGTCGCTGCGGGTCATCGCGAAATTGTTTTGACGGGAATATTTCTCGGCGCGTTCGGCCGCGACACCGCCATCCGAAAACGCTTCAAGAGTGGGCCTTCACCGTTGGCTGCTTTGGTTGATACACTCGCGCGCATCGACGGTCTTGCGCGGTTGCGGTTGTCGAGTTTGGAACCTGGCGATGTGGACGATGCGCTGTTGGCGACGATTGCAGAGCATGACAATTGCGTGCCGCATTTTCACCTCCCGCTTCAGCATGGCAGCGACACGATTCTGCGCAAGATGAACCGTCAATACACTGCGGGCGATTTCGTTGACATGATCGAGCGCGTCAACGGTGCGCTCGATCGGCCCGCGATTTCGACGGATGTGATTGTTGGTTTTCCCGGTGAGACGGATGCGTTGTTTGAAGAAACGATGGCGATGGTGAGGCGGTCGCGGTTTTGCAAGATCCACGCCTTTCCTTTCAGCCCAAGGCAGGGGACGGCGGCTTACCGTTGGTCGCGCGATTTTGTTCATCAAGCCACAGTCAAGGATCGAATGGGCACGCTTCGCGAGTTGGAGCAGCAGCTTGCCTTGGAATACAACCGTCAATTCGTTGGTGATACGGTGCGCGTGATCGTTGAAGGCAACATGACTTCGGATCACTCGGGTTCTTCAGGGCAAACATTCTTGGCGCACGGCCGCTGCGACCGCTACTTTGAAGTTCATTTCGAGTCGAACAATTCCAAGCCGGGCGATATGGTCAACGTGTGTTTGGATCGGGTGACGCATCGCAGGGTTCACGGTACGCTTCTGGGACCGGGTTGAATAGGGTTCCTCCGATTGCACGATTGCAGCGCGTCAGTCCCCCACCCTTCCGCTGCGCTCAAGGATGGGGCACCCGCGCACCCACCTTACAATATCTTGCTTGCGCTTAAGGTTGTCGTGTCTGTTGCTGATCCAGCATTTTTAGGAAGTCTTTGGCTTGTTTGTCGGTTGGGTTCAGGTCGGCTGCGATCTTTGCATGGATTCTGGCGTTTGTGAAATCTCTTCGCATGAAGTACGCGACGCCAAGATTGTATTGAGCCAGTACCAACGACGCGTCGATTTCGACAGCAATCTTCAACTGTTCAATCGCCTCGTTGACTTTGCTTTCTGTTAGAAGCAAGAGGCCAAGCTGCTCACGGGCGGGCGCCAATTTCGGATCCAACTCGATGGCTTTTTCAAGGTGGGTTCTTGCGAGTGTGCGTCGGCCAAGGTTGAGTGCGATCGCGCCCGCGTGGTAGTGGGCTTGTGCATCGGCATGGGAATGCTCGATCATGTCTTCAAAGTAGGTTAGCGCTTCTTCAAAGCGCTGCGCCGCCATCATTGTGAGCCCCAATTGATGCTCCGCTTCGTGATACGAACTCTTAAGTTCTATCGCTTTGCGAAAGCTTGCGATCGACTCATCGTATGCGCGCCGCTTGGACAGAAAACGTGCGAGGTCATAGCGGACTATCGGCCATTCCGGGGCGAGTCGGACCGCGGTGCGGATGGCGTCTTCGCCGGCTTGGTCGTCTCCGCGAAGTAAGTTGAGCCACGCGAGTTTTCGATTGACCATCGCCGTGTCAATGAGGCTCCAGCGTTCTTGCTTTGAATAGTGGTCGAATGCGATATCGCGCTCGCGTTTGACGATGGCTCTGAGGTGTTGTTGTGGGTCAAAGTTCGGTTCCCAAACTTCGTCTCCGGCGCCGGTTTTTCCAAAATGCCAGTTTCCCATATAGCGATGATATTGGACAAAGGCGTTGTGCATGGAGGCGACGACAAGTAGACCGGCGAAGACCATGAACACTCTGCCTATGGGGCGAATTGCACCGTTTTCCTTCAGGGTCAGGTTTTGAAACGAGACGTTTCCTCCCCGAAACAGACGCACCAGCACCAACACCACATATGCAAGCATGCATGCCATCCCGGTGGACAGCAGGAACGGGAAATTGCCATACAGTCCCCACCAGGCGAATAGGAAGAATCCAAACCCAGCCAGCAGGATGAGTTCTTCGACAAGCGGGAGGCCCGGAGCTTTCGCATCGCTCGGAATCTCCGCTCTGGTCTTTGGCAGAACAGCCGTCGATCCGAATCCGAAACTCAGCGCCGAAGTCGGGCACGACGAAATGCAATCCGCGCACTTCATGCAGCCAGGGTCAACGACCATTCCATAAGCCAGCACCTCCTCCGCCACGCGGACATTTGATCCGCAGGCCTTCGAGCATTCACCACTTTGGATGCACGAGTCGCTGACCCGAACACGAAGCGGAGAGGCTTTTTCGACGACCGCGAACACGCCGCCATACGGACATGCGTAGGTGCAAAACCCCTTGTTTCCCAGAAAATAGACAATACCAAAGCCGGCGATCACCACGGTGAGAACGGAGAACACCCATCCGGGGAACGTCTTCCAGAACCCTTCGGTGATGAAGGCGTTGGTCCATTCGGGGTTGTAGGAGGTCCGTGCGGGATCCCACCAGACGACCCACCACCGATAGACAACTGGCAAGACGAACATGTAGATGGCCATCCCCAGTGGGACGAGCATGAGTACGCGCGATCGCAGCGGGTTTGGTTTGATGCCGATTCGTTTGAGAAACCAACCGAACAGATCCTGAATGGCGATCATGTGGCAACCCCACCCGCAGAAGAAGCGCCCAAAGATCAACGTGGCCAGGATGGACACCGCAAAGAAAACAAACCCGGCATTGATGGCACCGGTCTTCAGAGTCTCCATGGCTTCGGAGGGTTCGACCGGTGAGACGGTGGTTCCGACGACCATCCAATATGCGATGTGAATCAGCATCAGCAGGTGGATCGTGATGAGCGAAGTCATGCGCCACTTTGCGGCGCGCGTGAGCGGTCGGCGTACTGGTTCATTTGAAACAGGAAGCGAGATGTGGGTTTGGTTTGCCATGGTACTTTGAATTATAACGACAACAAAAAAGCGAGCCGCCACATTTTTGTGACGGCCCGCTGTTTAATCGACTGAAATGATCTCTTCAGGTTACGGGATGACGCAGCCCGCAACGGTTCCATCGGGACCGGTCATGTTTCCGAGTGCGGTGTAGTCGTTTAGGTCCACATCACCGTCGGCATCTGTGTCAAAACACACACAGCCTGCGCCAAATACCTGAGGTCCGGTACCGATGTCGCCCGTGTAGCACTGCTGCATCTTCATGTAGTCGAGCAGGTCGCGATCGCAGTCGCCATCGCCATCGCCTGTTGTTGTTGAACAGGTTTGGCACCCGGCTTCTGAGTTTGTCAGGGTGATGGTTCCCGAGCCTTGCTCGTTGTTGTCCCAGCCGCCGACGCGGAGGAGGTATGAATTTCCCGCGACGACAGGTGCGGTCATCAATGACGAGAATCC
>JAADIU010000344.1:0-2293 GCA_013151185.1 Planctomycetota bacterium | reverse complement strand
CTCCGTCATCGTTGCAGGCGAGGAAGTCTCCGACCAGATTGCCGCAGTCTGTTCCGTCGTAGATCACCAGGTCGCTGTCGTAGTTGACGGTGTTGCATGTGCTTGCGGTGAGGGTTCCCGAGCATTCTGCGTCATAGATGAACCAGATGTCGTTCACCGTCGCACCGCCATCACCGGATACTGCACATGCGAGGTGGTTGGGGCCATCGGTCGTAGCACCGACCGTCGAGAACGCCGTGGCGCCGTCCGCGATGGGGGCTGCATTGATGCAGTCGTCCGACGTTTCGAGCTGGCAGTTTTCGTCGCAACCATCACCAGGTGTGGTGTTGCCATCATCGCACTGTTCGCCGACATCCTGGTTGCCATCGCCGCATACCGGAACCACGATAATCGGAACGATCTTGTAAACACTGCTACCTGCGACGACGTACATTTCACCCATGCCGTCTTCACCGAATGAAACGATAGACGCCAGCGAGCCGAGTTCGACGGTCCGGTTGGTTTGTTCACTGATTGTCACACCGTCGTACTTGATCGAGAAGATCCAGTTGGCACAGAAGTCCGCGTAGAAGTAGGTTCCATGAAGCGACGGAATATCGCAGCCGCGGTACACATAACCGCCGATGATCGAGCAAATGAATCCGGGGTGAACCGGGTCCGCGTTGTGTCGAACATCGAGAATCGGATCGACGAGTGTGGGATCAGTTGCCACGCAGCCGTAGCCACCACTGTTGGATGGCGTGGGGATCATTCCTTCGCGACAGTCCCATCCGTAGTTTTCACCGCTGGGCGTACCGGCAGCTTCAAAGTTGAGATCTTCGCGTGCATCCTGACCGACATCGCCCATGTACATGTCACCGGTCAAGCGATCGAAGCTGAATCGCCATGGATTGCGGTGGCCCAGCGACCAGATTTCATCGCCGAACACGTTGCCGGCAGGGATGTATGGAGCCGGCGCATCGACATCGAGACGCAGCATTTTTCCAAGCAGGAAATTCGGGTCCTGGGCACGGTTGTTCGGATCGTCGCCACCGCCTCCGTCACCCATACCTATATACAACATACCATCGGGACCAAACTGGATTTGGCCGCCGTTGTGGTTGGAGAAATCCTGGTTGACGGTGATGATAATGAGGGCACTTCCGGCGTCGGCTACATCGGGATTTGCAGAGACGGTGTAGCGTGCGACTACGGTATCGCCGGCGTTGTCGGTGTAGTTGATGTAGAAGAAACCATTCGTGGTGTAATCGGGATGGAACGCCATGCTCAGCAAGCCGCGTTCGCCTCCACTGCTGGATAGTGCGCCCACGTCGAGGAACGGTGTTCCCATAACTGCGCCCGCTTTGAGTACCTTAATTTGTCCGGAGTTTTGTTCGACGATGAACAGTCTGTCGGGATCGCCGATGGGTGCAGCCACCGCGACGGGTGAACTCAAACCGCTTGCAACCTGGATGGTTCCGATCGGAACAGGCGGGAATGCTTGGCATTCATCGGGGATGCCGTTGGTGTCGCAGTCGAGGCTGTCACCGTTGGCGATGTCCACCGTGTCATCGGTTCCATTGTTGTTGCAGTCCAGCACGCCCTGGGGGCCGGTCGTTATCGCAAGCACAGCTGTGGGTGTTCCCGGTTTGAAAATACCGAGCGTCACCTGCGTGACCTGCGGCGAGCGATTCGCATCGAAGCGGAAGTTATACATCGTGCCCCAATGGATGGCGTTGGCGTTCGGGTTCGTACCAAAATCATCCGTCTGCCAGACGACGGACGATCCTACTTTCGAGCCTGGCCAATCGGTCAGGTCGTAGGGTTCGCCACTGTGGGAGCTGACGTCGTGGAAGCCGATGTTGCTGACCGTCGCGGTGGGGTCAATCGGGACACTGAACGAACCAATCGCGCGATCGGAGTTTAGGTTCTGCACCGCGTATTCGTAGTGCCAGACGCCGCCACCCAGGTCGGTGGCTTTGCCCGCAAGAATCACCAGACCTTCACTTGGGATTCGCACGTCCGTTTCGACGACGGTTGGATCGCTGTCCTGCCAAGCGCGAATGCCCGGCTGCTCGCGCTGGGTTGATGATGCGAGCGCGATCGACCAGGCGCTGCCGCTTCCCGACACCGTGATCTGGCGATACGAAGCGTTGTTGTCCTGGTTGCCTGCGGCAGCGTCGTCACCTGCGATGTAGTGACCTTCGACGAAATAGGTTCCCCCACCGTTCTGCCCCGGATCGAGATCGGAAATGGCGACTTGCAATCGCTTGTAGGTTGAATCGCCGGTGGAGCCCTGGTCGCCATCGGTGAA
>JAADIU010000283.1 GCA_013151185.1 Planctomycetota bacterium | reverse complement strand
GCCGGGCAGTTTCGGCGCTGTCAACGCCCTCCGCATTCTTCACCGGACTGAAGCAATCGCTGCGAGGCATTTCGAGGACGATGGACTTGGTTGCCAAGGGGATCGCGTCGAAGATGAACATTTCAAATTTGGTCGCATTCGGTGATTCCGGTTGGATTACGCAGCCACGGTCGGGGTCCATGAACGCAACTTTCTTCCTGGCTAGGTGCCAGGGCAGGTTGAGTTCATCATCACCCGTCAACCGTTCGACGTAGGTTCGATCGATC
This sequence comes from Planctomycetota bacterium, assembly GCA_013151185.1. Taxonomy (GTDB): domain Bacteria; phylum Planctomycetota; class Phycisphaerae; order UBA1845; family UBA1845; genus UBA1845. The sequence goes on along the minus strand of JAADIU010000283.1, from coordinate 3,010 downwards.
AGGTGAATCGCCACGTTTCCCGCGTTGAGTTTTCGCGATCCGTCCGCGTTGCGCGCGTGGGCGAGGTCGTCGGGCAGATCCGAATATTCGATAATGCCAAGGCGGCCTTCGATGCTGACGAAGTTGCCGACCTTTTCGAGATCGTCCGCTTTGGGTACCGCGATGCTTGAAACCTGCGATTCGCAGAGATGGTGCAATCCAATGAACAAAGTGTCAGCCGGTGACACCAGCGGGTTGTCGACTTGAAAATAGCTGATGATTTCGACGCCCCTGCGTTTCGCATCGTCAAGAACACCTTCGTTGCGCATGGCGACCAAACTGCCGCCGTGTCCGTTTGGCGATAGTGCGACTTGGTGTCGGTCTGCCAGCAGGATTTTGCCATGCTGATCGACGGCTGGCATGACGCCTTGCTGGAAAAAGAACACGTCTTGCTGATCGAGGCCGAAGAATCCGTTCTCTTCGAAAAAGCTGCGCGTGGGGGCATCGGTCGCGGCGCTGGTCATGATGTACCAAGGCATCTGGCATCCGAATTCGCGATTGATGTTGCGGATGCCTTCCGCGAAGAGTTGGAACAGCGTTTTGTTTTGTATGGGCGAAATCCGGAACGTGCCCTTCGGGCCATCGAATCCAAGTCGCGTTCCCTGGCCGCCTGCCACCACCATCGCTCCCACCTTCCCCTGCGACAGAAGCGACCTGCCGGCTTGGATGGCTTCGGTGTATTGCTTCGATTCCGGTTCTGAAGGCACGGACGGATACACCGACGGCGCTTCTATCTTGGACGGGTCAATCTCGGGTACCGCCGAATCGCCAGTCGAAACGAGCCTTTTGACGGTGGCGAAGTCGATCCGCTCAATGTCGTTCAACAACAGCGTACGCTGCTCGCCGGAAAGGCCTTCCCAGTATTGAAAGAGGTGGTCCTGGCCGAAGTCGGAGGCTGTTTTGCGAAGGCGATCGTAGTCGTTCACGGTGTGCTGCCTGTCAGAAAAATGTGGTTGTTCGACGCGCGACGTGAGCCCGCCGTGCTTGAGTCCGATACACCTATAGGGTCCAGCGATATGTGTCAATCACAGCCAGACAACCAATCCAACGGAGGCGACCATCAGACGCCCCCATTGTCCCGGCGCGACTTCATTGTTGGCTCGGCGATTGCAGCGGGGGCGGCTGCCCTTCACACATCTTCTGCCGGCGCGGCGGATCGGGTCGGTACTTCGCATGGCATGGATCGTCACGGTACGCGGCAGGTCCGGGTGATTCAGGCCCGAAGCGACAACGTCATGATGCCCGTCGGTATTCACGAAGAAGTCCTGCGCGATCTGCTGGAGATCGTGGTGACGCGGCTTAGTGGTGAGGACAACGCGGCAAAAGCTTGGCAAACATTCTTGAAGCCGGACGACGTGATCGCTCTGAAGTTCAATCGCAACGGTGCAAAGACAATCGGGACCACGGGTTCACTTCTCAAGGCATTCGTCGCTTCTCTGGAGAATGCGGGATTCGATCCGTCGCAGATTGTTGCGGTTGAAGTGACCCCGGAGTTGCGGTCGCTCACGCGCACGCGAGCGCCGGTTGATGGTTGGTCAAACAAAGTTGTCGATTTTGGAAGTGGATCAGACCAACTCGCAGCATGGCTGGATGATGTCACAGCGATCATCAATGTTCCGTTTCTCAAGACTCATAATCTTTGTCGGATGACGGGTGCTTTGAAGAATCTCTCGCACGCGGTGGTGAAGCATCCCGCGCGCTATCATGCGAATGGATGCTCACCGTTCATTGGTGATATCGTCGCCCTTCCGCAGATTGACGGTAAGGTTCGCCTTCACATTGCCGACGCGTTGCGGATCGTGTTTGAGGGTGGACCCATCCCGCATGAAGACGACATCTGGGATGGCGGGATGTTGTTGGGAAGCACGGACCCCGTGGCGTTGGATGTGTCGGGGCTGCGGTTGATTGATCAGGTCAGGGCGGCAGTTGATTTGCCCCCGATCGGGGAAGCCGGGTTGCCGGAATATCTGGTCGCTTCGGACAGTCGAGGCGTGGGCACGAGCAAGACGCATGAAATCTTACTGCAAAAAGTCAAACTCTAGCGGTGAATATGTTAAAATAGGGTAATTGCAGATTCAAGGAAGGCGGTGAATGCTGCTGATACGTCGGATTTACAGAAGGAGATTATTGACCCTCAAGAACCCCGTTGGTACTATATTCAATGGAATGTGAGGCAAAGGGTTTCCAAGAAAGGGAAACGTCGTACGCATACAGCAATCATTATAATCCTTAATTTTTGCTCCGGCGGGTGAACCGTATTGGTCACGAGCTGGAGCCGATCATCCCTCCCTATGCGACCCTCCTCAATGTTTCGCCCGAGCTGCGCAGACATGTCATATATGTTTGAGTAGCTGTGGGGAAACGCCATTGGCGAGCCTTTGTTCGTTTTCGTTGCCTGTTTGGCGGCGCTGCGCGAATTGTGCTTGCCATGCTGCCGATAACATCTTAGAAAAATCCGTTAAGAGGGCGTTCCTCTGGCGGTGTGCGTATTGGATTGGCGTCGTTTGGCGGTGAGGAGTTGCTTGGTTTCACCGAATTCGGCAATCATGATTTCATTCATCTAACCCAATGCCGGCGGCTTCTATGCCTGAGGCGACTCCAGTACGCGACGGTTTCGTACGGTGACTTAAGGAGAACAGTGTCATGAAAACGAGGAAAGCATTTACGCTGATCGAACTGCTGGTGGTGGTTGCAATCATCGCCCTGCTGATTTCGATCTTGTTACCGAGCCTCTCGCGTGCTCGTGAATTGAGCAAGCGGTTGGTGTGTGCAAGCAATGTCAAAGGGTTCGGCACGGCGGTCAAGATTTACGCCAACGACAATGAGGAGCATTGGCCAACTCCTACCTTCAATGAGGCTATACCAACGATTTGGCTGCGATCCGCCGTCGATATTGGTTTTGGTCACGAGGATGCTGGCTGCGCCGGTTCGATAGTTAGAGGCATCACGCCCAATCGGCAGGGCCTTTCCG
>JAADIU010000030.1 GCA_013151185.1 Planctomycetota bacterium | reverse complement strand
CGGGCGGTGGCGGCCGCTTCTCGCATGTTCAGCATGTCGCGATGCAGGCGGGCGACCTCGTCGCGGATGGATTCGATTTCTTCGCGGAACGTGCAGATCTCGCTGAGCCCGTCGCGGGCTTCGGTCCACAAACCGTTGACCTCATTCACCATGAAGCCGGCTAGGTTTTCGATGGCCGATTCGACGCCTTGCGAGCGATGGCCCGATGCGGATCTTCGGTATCGCGTTGGGTTTTGTGTGCTTGCGATTGGGCGATGCCTTGGTTGGCTTTCGTTTTCATGGTTTTCGTAGGGTGTTTCGCTTGACTTGGCGTCTGTCGGCATTGATTCGGTGCGTCCGGGACGCACCCTACTGGTCTCTGTTGATTCGGGGTCGGTTGGATTGGGATGCACCTGCGGTTCGGGTTCTTCGTTTGCGTATGCTGGTTGTGTTGCTTCGGGTGTCTCTGGGTCTTGCTGCAATTCTGCTACTGCGGCTGTGAATGCTGTGACGGATTCTTCCAACGTGGCGTCGTCGATTTCTGCTTCTGGTTCGTCTTGCGTGGATGCCTCTTGTATCTGCGGCTGTTCTAGATCGACGTCAAGACTGCTGACCGGATCGGACGCCATGTCCTCGTCGGGTCCGTGGGTTGCGACAGGCACCTCATTGTCGGCTGCGTTCGCGATTTCGGTCGATGGGTCCGGTGTCGAATCGTTGTCGTCAGACGGAACGCTCGCTTCCGGTGCTGTTGATTCTGGCATCATCGTATCCGAAGTCACCTCATCCGGTGTCGTTGCGTCGGGCGTCGCCACGTCTGGTACTGCCACTTCGAGTGTGGTTGCATCTGACATCATCGCATCTGGTATTGTCGCGTCGGGCGTTTCTGCGATAGGTTCCGCCGTACTTGCCTCGTCGGTTTGCTCTTCTGCTGCGATGGCTTCGAGATCATCGGCGACCTGCTCTGCCGCTGCGTCGGGCTCATCGACCGGGTCGGCCAACGCTTGTAGCTCTTCGAGGTTGTCTTCCATGGCTTTGAGGGCGTCTTCAACATCCCCGCCGTCCGCCACGCCTTCGTCAGTCGCTGCGGCAGTATCCTCGGGCGCAAGTTCATCAACGGGCGCCTGCCCTGTCAGATCCGATTCGGTTTCGCTCACCGTTTCGTTCACCGCGTCGTTTGTGTTTTCATGTTCGCTCATGGTGTTCTCGCTTTCGTCGGGGTGCGGGGCGATGGGTTGATCGTTGTCGCTTGATGAGGGTAGCCCCACAGAATCTGCATAGGTGTCTGCCAGCGTCCGGGTCTGATCTGATTTACCTCGCCGAAGGCAATCGACTACGTCGCGTTGAACCGCCTTCGCTTCCTTCACAAGCACATCGCGACACAATTCATCTACAAGCTGCGGAAAGGTTTCGTCAATCATCACGATCGCATCGTTGACTAAAGGACTCAACGAGTCGTTCAACAAATCACGAATCTCAGTCAGCGTGTCGAAGTCTTCAAACTCTGCCGGGTTCGACACGGCGAGATAAGCAAGGCGACTTTGACCTTGACCGATCAAGGCGAGCAATTCCAACTCGGTGCGCAGTGTGATCAACCCGTCGCGATCGACAACCTCGCGGTCGCATTCACTGCCCTGGCGGACCGTGCGAAATGTCATCGGAAAATCTGTCATTGCCTTACGCGGGCGACCGCGCAGCCCCCTCCGCATCAACCGCGCAACGAGTCGGCTGCAAACCAAAAGACATCGCTTTCCCCATGACCCCATCTCAACCTCGACCACAAGCGGAAGACTTTTTTCGGACAGACACGCCCGCTCAATGATTTTTCGGCCTGCGGTGGGCTACACTTGTCTTGCGAATGGTGAGAGATGGGGCGGTGTCCGCGAGAGCGTGCAGCCATGGAGCGATAATATCCGCCAAACTGGACGGTGCCCTTCGAGCGGTTCCGAAAGCAACCGCGACAAAACGCGCACACAACACCGGGTGTGGTATTATCAGACGTAGGATTTCCCTGAGAAACAACCGGTATCGTTGGGACCACCCCGCAAATGAACCTAGCCGTCGCCCGCATTCTGGATGCAAACCACAACCGCGCCCGCGAAGCCATGCGCGTGATGGAGGACCACGCACGGTTCGCCCTTGATCACGAACCCTTGGCGCAAAAACTCAAGGACATGCGTCATGCGTTGACCGATGCGATGCGAACGGTCGAACCTTCGGCGCTCATCGCTGCCCGAGACACAGCCAACGACGTTGGCACGGGCATTTCAAGCGAAGGCGAATACGAACGCAAAGATGCCGAATCGGTCGCGTTTGCGGCAGGTAAGCGACTTGGCGAAGCGCTGCGTGTTCTCGAAGAATATGCGAAGACGATCGATCCGAGTCTGGCCCGCCGCATCGAACAACTTCGATATACCGCGTATGGAATCGAAAAAGAAATGTGCCACCTCATGCGTGCCCGCGCGACGTTTGGTGATGTGCGGCTTTACGTCTTGTTGACCGAGTCAATGTGCGTGCTGCCATGGCTTGATGTCATCGCGCGGGTGGCACAATCGGTTGGACGATGCTGCTTTCAATTGAGGGAGAAGGATCTTTGCGACGCGGCGCTGCTGGAGCGGGCGGGCAAATTTTCAGCCTGCTGCCGCAATGAGGGCGCAATATCCATCATCAACGATCGCCCGGACATTGCAGCAATCTGCGATGCCGACGGTGTGCATGTCGGACAGGACGACCTCGACGTTCAAACCGTCCGTCGCGTCGCGGGGGCTGAAAAACTCGTCGGCATCAGCACGCATTCCAAAGCGCAAGGTGAAGCAGCGATCAAACAAAATCCAGACTATATCGCGGTTGGACCGATGTTTGCTTCGCATGTAAAACCGGGCGTCGGGGCTGTGTCACCAAGTGTGATGCGCGAGGTGGCGGAGTTGACCCGATTGCCTAAGGTCGCAATTGGCGGCATCGATTCAACGAACGTGTCGCAGGTGTTTGATGCCGGTGCCGATCTTGTCGCGGTGTGCTCAGCCGTGCTTGGAAGCGACGACCCTGGCGCAGTTGCAGCCCAACTCGTTGCGCGTGAATGAATTCAATCGCCCGCAGGTTCGATTGTCGAAGTGATCTGCTCCGCGCGTTTGCGAATGGCGCCGAAGTTTCGAGCCTGCATGTCGGCTGGCGTGAAGAGCGAACTGACGAAACCGACACCCGTTGCACCCGCGTCCAAAATATCCTGAAAGTTCTCGGGTGTGACACCGGCAGTGGGTACGATTCGCAGGTGCGGTAGCGGTCCGATGATTTGCCGGACGTATTGGGCG
>JAADIU010000123.1 GCA_013151185.1 Planctomycetota bacterium | reverse complement strand
TGCTTGCTGTCGCCCTGACGGAACATGTACGGACATTGACGCCTTGTGTTGCGAAGACTTTGGTGGTGTACCGCAGGCTGCCGGAACGGATTGCACACTGGCGAACATGTGCGATCCGCCGTACTGTCCGTTGTCGCCAAACGTTCCGTGGTGTGCCGATTTACAGGCAACGGATTGCCCCGCGTCAGGAACTGGCACCAATTGCCTCCCGAACACGGTGGCTATTGATGTTCTAACCGGCGGTCTTGTGATCGATTCGTGCGACTGCTACAACGGTGGTGAATGTGGACCGGTTTCGATCTTCGAACAGCCCGGCGCGTTCCCGCCTTACATCTTCACTTGCGAGAACAATTGCCCTGATCCGAACGATGCCTGCGAAGTCCATATTGATGGTGTTCCGCAGGGTGTTGTTGCGCTTGGTTCCAACTGGGTGCAGAACGGGCAGTTGGTTTCATGCGATTGCGTGACGCCAGTCATTGCGTGTCCGCTGCCGAGCGGAGACATTATTCCGCTGTGTCAGCCAAACCAACTTGTGGACTGTTCAAACCCAACGACCACCGCAGACGAATGTCTCCCGACGGTTATCAGTATCGCGGCTGATGGGACACTTCTAGGCGAAAAGTGTGAGTGTGCGATCGCGGGCGAGGAATGTGGTCCGGTGAAGGTCATTGATACTGCGGTTGGTGCCGAGCTATCGTGTGAGGCGCAATGCCCAGACCCAATGACGCAGAATTGCCTGATCCATCGAAACGGTGTGTCAACTGGCAATCAGTCGATTCTGGCTTCTTCGGTGGCAGCGGGCGATGCGATCACCTGCGAATGCGCTCCAGATGCAACGGGTGCATGTTGCATCCCGCTTAACGTGAACTTCAGCATCTGCCAGGACGGTCTGACAGACGCTCAGTGTTCCGCTCTATCGGGATCCTTCCATGACAACCAGTCGTGTTTGGGGTTTGTAGCTTGCTGCATGCCTGATGGAACGTGTCAGACGATGGATGCCCTCTGCTGTCAGGCTGAGGGCGGTACGGCGCAGCCAGCGGGCAGCGACTGTACGCAGGCTAATATGTGCAATCCGCCTCTTTGCCCGATGCCGCCCAATAACAGTTTGTGTGCTGACTTACAGGCGACAGACTGTCAGGACGCCGGTGTAAGTTCGACTTGCCGTCCTTACGAGGTCGCGGTTGGTGCGGGCGGTGCGGTTGATATTCAGGCGTGCGATTGCTTCCAGAAGGCTTGCGGTCCCGTTGGGGTCGTTGATATTCCGTTCTTCAATTCGCCCATCCTTTATTGCTTGCCGGGTAAGTGCAAAGATGTCAACGGGAAATGTGAGCTTCATTTTGATGGAGTTGCTCAGGGCACGACGGCGGTCCTTTCAGTCAATGTATCACCGGGGTCTGTCGTCACGTGCGAATGCGCGTCGCCTCCGATACCGTGCGGGAGCAGTGCGTTCCCCGTTTGCAATGGAACTTGTCCGCTGCCATTCCAGTATTGCAAGGCGCAAGGTTTCTTCTTCGGATCGTGCAAGTGCAAGGTGTTCATCGATGTTGTGGTCAATCCGCTCAAGTCGTACCAGCGGTCTCTGGGGGTCATCCTCCCATCGACTAGTGCCGGAGCGGAGACCGCGTACCGTGTTACGTTGACGACGCTGTATGATCCGGATGATCCTCAACCGACCAATCAGCCCGACTATAGCGGTAGCGAAGGTGAAGTTCGGTACCTGAATCTGTATCGCGACAACAACGGCGCTATTGTCACAGAATGCGAGAGTTCATCTGCATTTGGAACGACCTATCCGTGCATTTCGGTTGGTTGTGAGCCGGAATACGCTGACTGGGGTGCGCTGTTCGGTGATCGAATCGCGTACATCATGGGTAACGCGATCATTCCGGACTCGACGTACACGATCGCTCACCTTGACCCTGCGTGTGCTGGCCAGGAAACGACGTGCGTGGACGTTTCGGCTGAGGTCGCTTTTGCTACCGCTCGTTTCGGTGATACACAACCCGACGGATTGGTCGACGTCACTGACGTGGTTGTCGTCATTGATATTATCAAGCAACTGTTCGTTTCGGGGTGGGAATACCAGGCCTACGTACGGAGTACAAATCCTGCACCGCATACTGATCCCGTGAACATAACGGACCTCGTAGTGCATGTGGATGCTGTGAAGTTGTTCCCGTATCTCTTGCCTGTGACCTCGTGTCCGTAGTGGGCGGTGACGCGCGCCGCTTTGGTGCGGTGGCTGAGTAGGGTATCTTCTGATGTTTGAATCGACGGGGCGGGCTGGAAACAGCTCGCCCCTTTCTTTCTGCGCAAATCCCCTGTTTACGATCTCCGGTGTAACAAATTGCGCGTTCTATCCAGGAAACCGTTGACCCAAACTGAACCGAAGTTACCGTGAAGCGACCGATGTGAAGATACGCGGGAAAATTCCCATGCAGAGCGCAAGAGCAACGCCCAGGAGTATCCGATGGAACGCCCCTTGATCGAAATTCGCGACGTCCGAAAGGTCTACTACAAAGACCGAATCGAAATCCCGGTCCTGGAAAAACTGGACCTCGACGTTCCCGCTGGCGACTTTCTCGTCCTCATGGGGCCAAGCGGTTCCGGTAAGTCGACGTTGCTACACCTGATGGGTGGACTCGACCGCCCGACAAGTGGCACCGTTCACATCGGCGACGCCCAACTCGATGCGATGTCGGAGCGGCAGCTTACCAGTTGGCGAAGTCGCAACGTTGGCTTTATTTTTCAAATGTACCATCTCGTCCCCGTCCTCACGGCCGCTCAGAATATCGAGTTACCGCTCCTGCTTTTCAAGATGTCCGCGAAAGAGCGAAAAGAGCGCGTCCGCACCGCGCTTGACGTTGTCGGGCTTACCGATCGAAGCGACCATAGGCCCAATCAGCTATCGGGAGGTCAGGAACAGCGCGTCGCCATCGCCCGCGCGATCGTCACCGACCCGAACATCATCCTTGCCGACGAACCGACCGGCGATCTCGATGCAAAGACGTCCGTCGAAATTCTTGGTTTGCTTGACTTGCTTCACAACGATTTCAAGAAAACGATCCTTATGGTTACGCACGACCCTCGCGCCGCGTCGCACGGAAGTCGCATCTTACACCTGAACAAAGGCGCACTTTCCAAAGATAGTCAAGACGCCCAACTCGCTTCCGCGACATAGTCTCAAGAACGTGTACCCATGACGATCACCTACGTACTTTTGCAGAACCTTAAGCGCAACCGCCTGCGGACCGCGCTAACCATCGCCGCGTTTGCGTTGCCGATGGCCGTTTTCGTTGGTGC
>JAADIU010000088.1 GCA_013151185.1 Planctomycetota bacterium | reverse complement strand
ACTTATCGCGCAGGACGGGTGACTCTTCATCGGCTTCGTCGCCAAGGTTGTAGATGATACCAAGCGTCGATACGACCACCTCGCGAGCCGGGAACGAGGCGAGGGCGGCCATCCCTATTTTCCAGTCCCACCCAAGCGGTCTGACAATCGGTTCAATTGCCTGGCCAGCACGCCCCATGAAGCTGTTGCGAAGGTACTCCCCCGCAACAGCATGATCGATGACATCCGGGTCGGTGACCCCGGCTTGTGTCATTTTGTTGCGGATGGTGGCTTCGAGTTCGGGCGGTCGCGGAAAGTATAGCAGTGCCCAGATGATCACGCTCATCGCCAGAATGATTGTACCGGCAGAGCGCAGGAACTCCTTGGCGCGGTCGAACGAACGGTGTGCGATCAGTTTCAGCGAAGGCCTTTTGTAGCTCGGTAGTTCGAGGATGAACGGCGTCGGAGTCCGACGCGACAATACGCTCTTGAATACCAGTGCGGCGGTGGCTGCCATCAGGATGCCAAAGAAGTACATCCCGGCGAAGACCAGTCCTTGCAGTGGTAGGAATCCGAGTACGATTTCGTTCGGGATAAATGCAGCGATGAAAATTGTATAAACGGGAATCCGAGCGCTGCATGACATTAGTGGCGCGACCAAAATGGTGATGAGGCGTTCACGGTGACATTCGATCGTCCGCGTCGCCATCACGCCCGGGATCGCACAGGCGAACGACGACAAGAGCGGAACGAATCCGCGTCCACCAAGGCCCGCCACACGAAAAATACGATCCATCAAGAACGCAGCGCGGGCCAAGTAGCCGCAATCTTCCAGCAGCGTGATCATCGCGATGAGGATGACGATTTGCGGAAGGAATACGAGTACACCACCGACGCCCGCGATGACGCCATCTGTCAGGAACCGCGTGAGCAGCCCGTCACCCATCGTCGATCGAACCACTTCTGCGAGGCCATCAAACACGCGCTCGATCACATCCATCAGCGGTGCAGCCCAACTGAACACGCTCATGAACATCGCACCCATGACGACGACAAAAATCAAGCTGCCCGCAAACCGGTGCGTTAGTATCCGATCAAGCCGCTCGCTTCGCGACGTGCGGGCGGGGGCGGTTCGGGTCACACAGTCGGCGACGACGTTTGCGATCCATTCGTACCGAACTTCAGCTTCAAGGTTCGGCGGCGAGTGACCGGCTTGGCTGAGTTTGCGACGTTGCTCGTAAATCGAATCGGCGATGGCGTTGCCGTTGACGCTCTCCGCGACAAGTTTGCGCTCCATTTCACCGTCTGCATCCAGCAGGCATCGCTGAATTTCGTATCGGGTGATCGAATGGCCGCGGTCTCCGAGTTGTTTCACATCGTCGCAAAGTGCATCGATCGCCGCAGACACCGCGTCGGGCCAATGGCAGACCGGTGATGGCGGATCGGAACCGATGGTCTGCGCGATTGCGTCAAGAAGTTCGTCCCTCCCCTGTTCGCTGGAGGCAACGATGGGTACGACGGCGACGCCGAGGCGCTCTGCAAGTTTGCGGTGATCGATGTCGATTCCGCGGCGCTTGGCGACATCGCTCATGTTCAAAGCGATGACCATCGGAAGATTCGTTTCGAGTACCTGGGTGGCTAGGAAGAGATTGCGCGCAAGGTTCGAGGCATCGACCACGACGACAACACCGGCAAGTGGCTGCGTTTCTTTGCGACGTGCAAGTAGGACTTCTGTAACGATGAATTCGTCGGGTGAACGCGCGGTGAGGCTGTAGGCACCTGGAAGATCGAGCAGTTGAAATTGTTCATCCCCGGAGCGAACGGTTCCAACCACGCTCTCGACGGTCACACCCGGATAGTTTGCAACTTGCCGATGTTCGCCGGTCAGCATGTTGAAGACGGAAGTTTTGCCCGCGTTCGGGTTGCCCAGCAGCGCGACGATGGGCACGGGTTTCGGCGCTTCGATGTGAACCGCATTGTCGTTTGAAGCAGCAGAGATCCCGGAGGTTGGCATGTCGATCTTGCCGGATGGCGGTCGTCGTTGTGTCATGGTCTTGGTGGAAGGCAGCGAACGCGCGGAAGACGGCTTGCGGTCATCCGGGCGATAGCAGGACGCACTCGCATTCACGTCGGCGAAGTGAAAGCTGATAGTCGAGGACTTCGATTTGCACCGGGTCGCCAAGCGGTGCGACGCGCACCAATCGGACTTTGCTTCCCCGCGTAAGCCCCATTTCGGCGAGGCGTTGCTGCACGACCGCGTCACCGCAAAGGGAATGCACACGGGCGGTTTCGGGGGCTTTCAGGTCTGCCAACGTCCTGTTGTTCTCGCGGATCATACCGGTGGCTCTTCGCTTTCTCCTGTGGGGCTGCCGGATTCACACCGACTCGCTGAAAGTTTGATCGCCCCAACAGAGTTTGATACATCAAACTATCGTCCATTCGGGGAAGAAAGCAAGGGCCTTTACGCAAGAACGCCGATATTTGCATGATGTTGAGTTATCGGACTAAGGCGAATTGCCAGCGAGCGGCTTTGATTTGCCGATTTTCCCCGTTTTCGGGGTGGTGCGAGGAGGTGCTTTCACCGTAACCATCAAGGCACGAGCGATACCGTCTCAGGAGGGACGAACGGGTGGTCGCGGCAGCATCGTTACGGGTGGGTTACGGCGATGGGCTTGGTCACTTGTGATTCCCTTGAGTATACTCAAGGCGTTGAACCATCCCGCGGGGTACGCAGGGTGGGGCACAACTACCAACCGGGTTGACCAATTTTACCTCTGCAACAAAAAACAGGAGCCGACCATGACGCGTTTGTTTGGGACCGTAACAACATTGGTATTCACACTCTCTTTTGCCTCGGGCGTGATGGCGTGCGACAAGCACAAAGCCGCCGCAGAAAAGTCCGCCGCTGTCGGAGCTGTTGCGAACGCAAAATCGGGTTGCCACTCGAAAACCGGCGCAACCGTTGTTGATCAAGGCGTCGCCCGCGTGATGAAACAGATGCCGCAGATGACCTACAAGGTCGGCGACTTTGAGACACCTTGTGCCTATACCGCCGCTTCCAAAGCCAAGGACGCAGGCTCGCCGATCGCCTATCTGGTTGGTGGCAAGTCGTTTGAAAGCAAGAACGACGCGATGAATCAACAGGCCTCACTCATGCGAGCCGAGTTGGCCAACGCAGCCGTCGTCGCGCCGTCCGTTGAAGGTGAGTGCATTAAGTGTCCGGTCACCGCATCCGCGCTCGCTGCGAAGAAGAACGTCAAAGTCAAGCACATGGTGGCTGGCATTGAATTCGATTCCGACAAAGAAGCCCGCACAGTAGCCGACAAACTGGC
>JAADIU010000200.1 GCA_013151185.1 Planctomycetota bacterium | reverse complement strand
TGCCTTGCATCACAGCGTGCGAACCGCGAGCGCTTTTGCCTGTTGCTATCAAAGATGTTCGCATGGGGACAGCCGTCCTCGATCGCGACGCTTGCTATATTTCCCAAGGTCAGCGATGCGATTATTGCGTGACGCGGTGTCCGCTCAAGGGCGAGGCGATCGATTTCGGAGCCGACGGTATTCCTGAAATCGACGACGCCCGATGCGCCGGATGCGGTGTCTGCGCTTACCTTTGCCCATCCGATGCGCTGACGATTATCCCCACCCAGTCGGTTTGATCTGATTGCGACTATAGTATTTGCATGATCCGGCGACCGACATCGCAGGACCAAGCCAGCCTCAAGAGCGTTCTGCTTGGTAGGGCTGCTTTGGGCAATGCGCGAACCACCGCCATGCAAACGCTGCTCATCGTGGCGTGGTATTGGACGGTGTTCCCCGCCACCTCCGGCCTTGTGCAGTGGCAACCCGGAACCGATTGGTTCGGAGGTTGGCCTGTGGATCATCCGACCCGATTCGTTTTCTTGGTCGTGTTCGCGTTTTTCAGGCAAGGCACCGTCGCGACGATTCATCTGACGCAGTTGCTTGTCGGTGGTGTTTTGTCGTGGCTCGTTTTTCAGGTAGGCACCCGCCGATTCAAACCAACCCTTGGTGCGTTCATTCAGTCCTGGTGGCGAACTTGCCTGTGGGGTTTCGTCGCGCTCCCGATCGGGTCGCTCGTCTTGGCCGACGTTCTTCAAGACTATGCCAGAGAGGTTGCAAGCGGGATTGCCCGAAATTACTACGCAGAGACGATTCAGAATTTGTTTTGGTTGGCGTGCGTTATCATCGCACCGACATGGATATTCTTAGCCGAGTCGAAGCGTCCGACCGGTTTGCGTTTGAGTCGGTGGAAACCGATCTGCCCCGACTGCGGTTACGCGATTCGCGGTTTGCGGTCGTCCCGGTGCCCTGAGTGCGGAAGCGTTTTCCCGACGAAGCGGACCAGCTTTCGGCGATGGGCGTTTCGGCGGCTTGCGTGGGAACGATTGCCGCGTGGCCTCTTCTCTTCGGTCTACCTTTCGCTCGCATGCATTGTGTTTCGGCCACGACATGCTGCCCGCAGCGTGGCGATTCCCGATCGATGGAGCCGCTGTCGCAACTGGGCCATCCTGCATCTGTTCTTCGCCGTGACGATTGCGGTTCTGCTTGGCAACGGTCAGGCGTATATCCAACACTTTGTCATGTGGCTCGGACCGCAGACGCCCGGACCGCCTACCATCTTTCGGATGGGGTCCCCTCCTCCGGTTGACCGATTGCTCGTCTGGGCTGGTCAGTCTTTTGCAGCGTGGAGTGTGTTTCTGCTGATGATCGTCGCGATCGCCTGCACAATTAGCATGTGTGTCCCCGGCAGACACCGGGCCGCGAAACTGGGCGGTGTAAAATGGAGCCTCTATCTGACCGCTCTGTTTCCGTACACACTACTTTGTTGGTACGGTTTTCATTTTGTATTCCGCAGTCGAGCGCCAGTATCGTTTCCGGGGTTCCCTTTTACGGATTGGTATCAAAGTTTTCCTCTATGGCTGGTCGTCGGTCCATTCGGTGTGTGGTGGGCAATCGGCATGGCCGCAAACCAGTTTGATCGCGATCGCGGCTGCGCGTCGATTCTGGCCCACGGCTTGGCATTCTTCGGGTCGTGGTTGCTCATCCGTGACTTTCTCTTTGCACCTGGCGCACTGGATGCACTCTTATGAACAACACCCTCAGCCGAGATGGCTACGACAATCGATGGGTCGAGCGTCGGCGCCTTGTTGGAGTCGTCGCCGCGCTGGTTGTTCTCGGCGGCTTATGGCAGGTCGTGCAAGGTCCGCTCGTTCGTGCGAGTGCCGGTGCCAGCGCTGGCTGCTCGTGGCGTGAATACTTCGTTGACGACGGCCTTAGAGAGGCGGGCTATCGCTTCAGTTGGCGGCCTTGGCCAGCCAGGCAAACCATGAGTTGCCTGCCTCGTCCTGGCTGGGTCTTGCGGTCCGAGTCCCTTGGGGACGGACACTCTCCCAGCCCCCCCGAGCGCGCAGAACGATTCACCCAAACTTTCGTTGACGGCAATCTCCGGCTGCTCGGGAAATTCGTGGTAACCGAGGATAGATATACAGAAATCGAACTTCCGCCAATGGATATCGACGGGGACGGTCATTGGGAGGTGCGCGTCACCTGCCCGGCAATCGTCGATGTCGGATGTGCGGCAGTTCCCGACTACTTGGCAGTAATGCGCATGGGACCTGCGGCCAATGAGATTGTCTGGTTGGGGATCGTGGATGAACGCGCGCGGGACACCACAAAAACCCGGGTCAAAGCAACTTGGCGAGACACGGATGGCGATGGGATGCACGAACTCGTGTTCGTTGAGGTTGTCCCCGTGCGCACGTCCTCTTGGGATTTTACGTTTCATTCGCCTGAAACTATTGCGGAATTCGCTTTGGATCGCGCAAGCGGTTTGCTGCGGACGCGGGTGTTGACGGACGGGTGTGGTATCACGCCGTGGGATCCGCCTTCGGATGCGCCCGTTAAGCTCGACCAAACGGCGAAACTGGAAGACGTGTTTTTCAAACTGCTTCCTCCTCCGAGTCTGGACACCGAATGATGCAGTGCGTCAAGCGAAACAGCAGTCGATCCTCCGTTGCATTTCCGGGCTTTCTACTCCCGAACTGGTATGATCATGTTCCTCCGTGGTTCCTTGTCGGGGGCGCGTTGGAGGCACTCCTGTGAATTGCATTCTCAGCAGAGATAGCTACGACAATCGATTGGTCGAGCGCCGGCGCCTTGTTGGAGTCATCGCCGCGTTGGTTGTTCTCGGCGGCCTTTGGCAGGTTGTACGAAGTCCGTTCATTCGTGCAAACGCCAGCGCGAGCGTGGGTTGTTCGTGGCGGAGAAACCTTGTTCGTTCGGGCCTTCGGGAGGCCGGCTACGCCACTGGTAATTGGTACGCCATCGACATGAGTTGTCAGCCCCGTCCTGGGTGGGCTGCGTGGTCTATGCCGGAAACGACTGAAGTTTTGTCCGACGGGACACCGTGCGCAACGCGATACGACAACATTGTTGTCGATGGAGATTTTCGCCTGCTGGGAAGATTTGCGATGAATTACTGGCAGGTCCATATCCAGGCACCGCCACTGGATATCGATACGACCGGGCGGTGGACCATTCCTCTGCTAGTCACAGTCGATGACTCCAAAAAGAATTTGTATGTGCAATATGTGGCAGTACTCCGCATGGGGGAAACGAGCAGTGAACTCATTTGGCTGGCAAAAATTGACCAACGCAGTTGGGTGAATCGTCGAATTTGGCTCG
>JAADIU010000043.1:17737-21193 GCA_013151185.1 Planctomycetota bacterium | reverse complement strand
CGTTCATCGTTTTCATTGCGAGTTGCAGCGCCTTGAATCGAACCTTGTTGCTCTCTTTCGGAACGAAGGTATCCACAAGGTTCATCGCGCTGTCCTTGAGAATACCGGTCGGTTCACCCGTTCGACGATCGCGCACAATTTCGCCACCCGGCGGATCATCGGGACCGTTTCGATCGATGCCTGCGAATTTGAGGGCAACCGAATTGACCAAAGCCTGATGGCCGTCCATGCGCGTCAGAAAAACCGGCACGCCCGGTGTCACCGAATCGATCCATTCCTTCCTCGGCGGCGACGGATCAGCCCAACTGTCGACGGTATACCGCCCGCCCAACAACCATTGACCCGGCGAGAGTTTGCTGACAGCCGCAGCGATGGTGTTGACGAACGCGGTGCGATCGCGCGTTGTGCGAAGGTCGATGCGCTGAAGTTGCAGACCGGTCCCCACGATGTGCGTGTGGCTGTCGGTGATTCCCGGAATGACACGTCGGCTTTTGGCGTCGATGGTCCTGGTTCCGCTATTCGCCAGCGCACGGACCTCCGCCGAGGTGCCCACTGCGATGATCGTATCGTTGAGAATGGCGACGGCCTCGGCTTGCGGTGCGCCCGGCACGCCTGTCCAAACGCGGCCATTGACGATGATCAACGTCGGAGGCCGCTCCTTCGCAAATGGGGCCTCGTCGGCTTGGGCCAGCGCATCGGACGCGGCTTGAAGCGGCTGGGCCAAGGCCACCAAAAGCAGCAACCGATGAAAATGACGCTTCGTATCCATGTAGAATCCCCCGCAAGTCTGGTCAGATTGGACCGCCAGGTCGACGGTGTTTAGGCATCGTGGAGAATATCCGATAACATCTCAACCCGTGGAGTTTTGAAAATTGAATCTTGGGTACCGGCATACCACACCGGAAGCCGGATATCACCTGGAACGAAGAAGCCGAACCAACTCGGCGAAGCGAGGCAACCATGGTTACCGTAGGCATGAACTATCATGTCCTTGAAGGCAAGGGCGAAATGTTCGAGGGCGTGTTCAACAAGGTCATCGAGATCATGAACAAGATCGACGGACATGTGAAGACCGACCTGTTCTCGAAGATCGAGGATCGAAACTGCTACCTGATCATGTCGGAGTGGTCCGACCGCAGTGCGTTTGACGGTTTCATTGCTTCGGAGCAATTCCGAAATGTTGCGAACTGGGGCAAGGAAGAAGTGTTGGCAGGCAGGCCGTCGCACGAATATTACGGTGCCGATGCCGCTCCCAGTCAAGCTGCCCCCAGTCAGGCCACACAGGGCAGACCGTCCGGCGGTGGCTGCCCCGTCGCACACAGCTAAACCGCGACCAGCAAACGATGTGTCGGATGTGTCCGTGCAGATGAACCCCAGGGCGGGGCAGGAACGCGGCTGCGCGCCTCTGTGGCACGCGGTTCTTCACGCCCCGAGCACGGTTTTGGGCGGGTGTCGAAGTAGACTGGCCCCGCAGGCGGGCGTTGACCGATACTACACAAAACCAAACAGGCATCTCCCCCGACCACTTTGGTGAATGTATAATCGATCTCGGATGTGGCGATCTCGGATGTGGCGATTCGGAAGTGGTTTCTCTCCAGGCCCGCTGGGGCCTACTTGCGCAGTCTCAAAAAACCGATGTCAATTGTGCCCCTTGGTGGTGCTTCACCAAGAGGTAAAAACCCCTATGGAGGTTGAGCGCGTGCATCGCAAAACGAACTCCCCAAACTACTCGGCTCGGTTTGCAACGTGCGCCGCCGTCGCCTTGATTTCAGTTGCAGGATGCGGTGTACCACCCGGGACAACTTCGACTCCGCGCACGGCAGAAGGCATCGAACCGTTCAGCTTCAACCTCACCGTCGCAAGGCACATCGATCAGCCGCTCTCCGATCAACGAGTCAATCGAATCTTCAGCACAGCCGACGCCCTGCTGTTGAAGGTGGACAACAATTGCGATGATGTTTCGTGCCCTGTCACGTTTCAACGCGCCCAGTCCGTTGCAACCTTCGACAACACCCCCGCGATTGTGACGACCGAATCGCAAATGGATGCCCTCTTCGACAACCCTGCCGACATCAAAATCGTTACGCTAATGGTCGGCGTGTGTGGATCACCCTCGGCCAACGAGGTGTCACTGGTTCTGGGATGCGCGTTCACCGGAGGGACAGCCGTCCTCGTGCAGGACGCTCCGCCCGATGTGTGGGCACACGAATGGGGACATGTGCAAGGCCTCGGGCATCGAAGTGAATGCGCTCAAAACCTGATGCACGCGTTCGAGTTGGAAACCAACGCGGTCGATGTGGCAGAAAGAAACGCCTTCCTGTCGCCAACGCCGGGGCGAGGCCTCACCGCGTTCAGGGCGATATCCGATCGACCGTCGGTCGAGTTTGATCCGGATCAAGATGGCTTTTTCCAATCGTCCGAGCAATCACGTTCTCTTGAAGACTTGATGGGCAGGCGATACCTCGCCGGTTTCCCAAGAGCTTTGTTCGAACAGCACGCCCTGAACATGCGCGGCGCCGACTTGCGCCAACAATTAACGCAGGAACCCTCGCCCCGATACCGAGCCAACATCGCCCGAGCGTTGGGGCTGTCGCGCGATCTTGTTGCCTGCGAATCGTTCCTGTCCGACTGCGGATCGATCGGCGGCGAACTCGAGATTGATGAACTCGATGAGTTGATCGAGAAGATCATCGCGCTGGGCCGGTTGGCTGGCGTGGACAATTCAAATCGAACGACGGAGTTGTTGCTCGCAGGCAGCGACCCATCTTTTTGGCGTGGGCGCGATCTCAACCTCCGCATCGCCGATGACCGTGTGCTGAATCTCGAAGAAGCGCTCGCGCGCGTGTGCGTGCTGGGCCTTGGTCTATCGGAAAACCCGAATGCCGTGAACAGCCTTCGAGAACTCAAACGCAAATCAGCGGCTGGCATCAACAACGATCCGTGGTTCGTACCGCAAATCGACGAGGCCATCGCACGCATCGAAGGCACGGGCAAATTCGCCAAGCAAGCCAAAAGCCATCGCCTACCGTGACATGAGACATTGCCGCCAGGTTGCACCGCGTCGGTAACGCTGACGGAAAGTCAGACGAAATCGTCGTTCTTGACCCCGTTTGAGTTGATTTTGAAGACTCAGCGCCGTGTCGAATTTATTTCCAAATTGCGCTTGCAACGATATCCCCGGACCATTAGACTGGCGTTCGCAGGGAGAGAGGAAGTACCCCGCATGTTGCATTGGGCCGATAATCGGTGCCAGATCGATAATCAGCACAAGACACATTCGGGGCGGAGCGGGAAAGAGAATTAGGTGGGAAGGCGCAAGCCGTTCATTCCGTTTTTCTTTTCGACTCCAAAAAAGAGTGAGCCAAAAATAATCATTTCAATTGGCGGTGCCGATTTGTCGGCGTGCTGGTTGATTTCATAGATCTCTCTCTCTCCCTCCCAGGCTTGGGCTGTTCG
>JAADIU010000043.1:0-17646 GCA_013151185.1 Planctomycetota bacterium | reverse complement strand
GTTCTGCGCACTCCGCACGCTAGCCAGCGGGAACTTTCCGAACAAATCTGTCAGAACGAAACGGGAGTCGATCGCGCTGTAATCCGACTTCACAGAACCATTGTTCGACTTGACAGAATCGGGCGAAATGGCAAGGTAGCGTTTTCGCGCCGCTAGCTCAGTTGGCAGAGCAGCTGACTCTTAATCAGCGGGTCCGGGGTTCGAGTCCCTGGCGGCGCATCTTTCTATCTCCTCGCAAACATAGTCCAGCCGACTATGTCTTCGCAATTGCCCCCCAAGCGGTCTGATCCAACCTGCTGGGACATGATTCAACGAGGTAGGGTCCGCTGTGCGGACCATTTCTCGATATTGACCATTTTGTCCATGTGACGGTCCGCACAGCGGACCCTACCAGACTATGTCATCGCGATTGCGACGCACACACACCCTAAAACTGAAAATAGATGAACGGTGCTTCGGCGGCAGAGAGAATTGTAAACAGCACCAGACAAACCGAAACGACAGCCGCTTGCACGAAGGCGGGCTGGATCTGCAACCGGTCGGTCAGTCGCTTTGCCGCTGAAACGCTCACCAGATGCCCAGCCACAGCCAACACGAGCGCGAGGGAAAACAACGTCGGTACGGTGTGTCCCATCGACGCAGGCGAAACGAGCGTCGCAAGGAACTGTCCGAACGTCGCAACGTTGTCGCAACGAAACAAAACGAACGTCAGCACGATGAAGTGAAACGTAACGAACCGCCTTAGCCAAACCGATGTAGCGGACAACCCGTCGGTGTCTTTGATGTCGCAGCGCAACAATCGCTCGGCGATCAGGAACGCTCCGTGCATAGCGCCCCAAAGAACGAACGTCCAATTGGCGCCGTGCCACAAACCGCCCAACAGCATCACCGTCGCAAGGTTCACATACGTTCGAGCGACCCCGCGACGCGCTCCGCCCAACGGCACATACAAATAGTCGCGCAGCCATGTCGATAGCGAGATGTGCCACCTGCGCCAGAAATCGCGGAAGCTGATGGCAAGGAAAGGCCGATCGAAATTCAGCGGTAAGTGGAAACCAAGGATAGCGGCTGCCCCGATCGCCACGTCAGAATACCCTGAAAAATCGCAGTAAATCTGAAAGCTATAGCCATAGGCTGCAAGCATCAACTCCCAACGGCTCGCGCCGAGCGGGTTTCCAAAAACGTCGTCGAGCAAGGTAGCTGCGAGCACGTCCGCGATACAAATCTTCTTGAACAAACCGATGAAGATCAGCCACAACCCGCGCAGGGCGCGCTGCTCATCGTAGCGGGCGTTCTTCTCCAACTGCGGTAGAAAATCCGAAGCCCGCACGATCGGCCCCGCGACCAATTGCGGAAAGAACGACACGAACAATGCGAACTTCAACATGCTTTCGGTGGGTGCAAGTCGCCCGCGATACACATCAATCGTGTAGCTCAACGATTGAAACGTGTAGAAAGAAATCCCCACCGGTAACAAGAACGAGTGCGACCAATCGGGCGCGTTCCACCCAGCAAGCTGCGCACCACCAACGAGGCTCGCCCATAAGAAATTGAAGTACTTGAAGTAGAGCAGGACACCAAGGTTGCCGACCAGGCTGGCGGTCAGAAGTGATCGACGCAGCGCGACAGACCGAGCCTTCGGCAGCGCACGCCCCACCCAATAGTCCAACACGGTCGAAGCGGCCAGCAGCGCTGCGTACCGGTAGTCCCAACTCATGTAGAAAAAATAACTCGCAGCCAACAGCAGCGTCATGCGTGCGGTGCCCGAACGTCGAAGCCACCACGCGCACGCGACAACGATCGGAAAAAACAAGGCAAATTCCAGGCTATTGAACAGCATCGGTGGGATCGATCCTGATTTGTGTCAGTGGTGATTCAAACAGTGTTTCGATTCGTTCGGCGAGGAGTTCGGCCATCTGCTGGTGACCGAAGCGCGAAAAATGCACCGAATCTTTGAAGCAGGAACCACCGCGTGGAATTCGTCGATCGGCATCGGCGAGGTGCGCCTGCGTGCGAACAGCCACGTCGCGAATCGCGCGGTTGTATTGCTCGTAGGCGTCGATCAAACCCTCGATACCAAGCGACGGATTGAAGAACGACGCGGTGGCAGCCAAGCGCGCTCGCATCGAATCCGATTGATCAGCCGCGAATGCTCGGGGAAATGTGCAAACGATCACGCTCGCTCCGCCCCGTTGGCATTCATCGATCAATTGTGCCAGCGCGGTTTGAAAGTGTTCGACGCCGCGCTCGTCCAATCGCCGCCCCCGATTGCGCCGAAACTGCCCGGCCCGAATCGACGCGGTGTTGGCCCGAATGAGATCGTAGGCCAACGAAGCATGTTCCAGGTATCGCGACAACGGTGGCTTCGCGTTTCCATCCACGCCCGACCCGCGGCTAAACTGTCGCCGGGTGTGCGCCGCGATGCTCGTCGCCGCGTGGCTGATGATCACAACATCGGGTTTGAAGCGGGCAAGCGATCGCCGAAAGTGAATCAAACTTTGCTCTACGGTGAACCCTGCGACGGCTCCGTTCAAGACTTCAAACCGCCCACCGCCTGGAGAATGATTGAGAAGCTGCGACAACTGACGCGGCCAGATGTCCGCATCGTCATCGTCGGGTTGTCCGAATGTTGTCGAAGCGCCCAAGCACAATACGCGCGTGGTACTGTCCGGTTTTTGCAGATCGAAGTCCGGACCGCGCAAGCCCCAGTGGTTGATTGTGGTTTTCGCCTCACCAACGCGCGACGTAGCCCCCGCCCGCACGACGCGGCCAAGCTGCGGGTCGATCTCATAAATTGCCTGCTGCGTGCCCGCTTCCCCGCGACGCACCCACGCCCGCACCCGAACGCTGGCCTCGCCCACCATCAGGATGGCCACCGTCCAAACCACAACAGCGAACATCCGACGCACACGAACCGGAGGCGCGCAAGGGCACCCACCAGACGGCAAATCGACTCGGTCTGTTTCGCATGAAATAGGCATAGCTCCAAAGGTTTCTTCGGTGCCCCATCGTCCCAAGTGCAGTTGTTTTCGGACCATAATTGAACGGTCGACTGAACGAACCGGTTCCAACCTTGCGCTGCGGTGGTGCTTCGCGCGGCGGCGTCCGATAACGCATTCCGCGCCACCGTTGTATGATCTAAGTCGACAGCCGAACAGGTGAGAATACCCAATGGCGGAACCGACAATATGGACGCTTGCAACATACAGGGTGGGATAAGCCACACGCGTACGATGACTCTGGCGGCGTGCCTGATCGTGGCGGTGGCTGCGATCTTGATGGGCGCGCCTTCTGTCGGTGGTGGGTTTCTGTCGGGTGATGACATTCAACTTGCGCGCGATCATGTGCTCGTCAACCGCCCGTCGCTCGAACACGCTGGCCAACTGTTCACCATTCTGCACCGCGACCTGTATCAACCCATCGCGATGCTCAGCCTGTCGATGGATTTCGCGATCATTCGCACGCTCGGTCTGACGCCAACCGACGCGAGCATGAACTCCATCGCCTGGGTGTCGCACGTTCACAACGTCGGGCTGCACGCCATCAATGCCGTACTTGTTTGCCTGCTGATACTGCGGATCACGAACCAGTTTCGCGTTGCGCTTGTCGCTGGTTTGGTCTTCGCCGTTCACCCATTGGGCGTCGAAGCGGTGGCATGGATCAGCGGCAGAATGATGCTGCTCTCGACGCTGTTTCTGTTGCTTTCGATGCTGGCGATGTGCGAGTGGCAAAGGTCGTCGCGATGGCGTTGGCTGGTTGCGGCGATCCTGCTGACGGCGCTTTGCATGATGAGCAAGGTGCGCGTGTGTCTGCCTGTTCTCATGTTGATCCCGATGCTGTTTAGCCGGCAAAAATTTACGAAGCGGTGGTGGATGGGTTGGATCGCCATCACGGTAACGACCCTCGCCTTCGCCGCAATCAACATCAAAGCCAGCAGCACAATGCTATCAAGCGGCGCGGAATATCTACAAGGACCAGCCGCCGTCCGCACACTGCTCGCGCTCGGTTGGTACATCACGCATTTGATTGTGCCCATCGGCCTGTCGCCATTTCACCCTGCTGCGCAAACCGTTTCCTGGTCGCATCCCGACATACCGCTAGCCGCAGCGGCGGTCGTTGTTGCTGGAATTTGTGTTGTGGCATCGATGCGAACGACGAAGGTTGGATGGCTTTCGGCGCTGTGGTTCTTGAGTGCGCTGGCTGTCACACTGCCTTGGCTTCCATCGCGCAATCAACTGGTCGCAGAGCGATACATGTACCTGCCAATGGTCGGTGCGTGTTGGGCGATGGGCGCGGTGGTCGCATATCTTTGGACAATGCCTTCGTTGAATCGTAAGAAGAGCGCCCGGATCGATGCGATATCAAGCACGATCATCGCGATCGTTTTCGCGGGTTGCTACGCGAGTTGGCAGGCGATTCCCCACTATCGAAACGACGTGGCGCGGTCGGCTCGCGTGTTGACTCTTTATCCCAAACATCCGGAATCCGCGACGGGCTTTGCATGGAGCCAACTTCGCAGCGGCCAATATTTGAAGGCGATCGACACTGCAAAGTCGAGCCTGCAACACGGTGAACCGAAGATCCGATGCGAAGCGAATCAAATCGTGGGTGTGGCGCAGCTCGCACTCGGAGACATCGATGCGGCTCTCGATGCGCTCCAGCGCGCCACCGCAGAAGACCCCGACAACGGAAAAGCACACCATCGACTTGGCATAGCCCTCCAACAGGCGGGACGCATCGACGAAGCGCTCACGTCGTTTGAGAAATGCGCGCAACTGTTACCGAACTTCAACCCCGGTTTGCTCAGCCTCGCCCGCACGCATCAGCGCCAAAACCAACCCGATCAAGCCCGACGCGTTTACGAGCAGATCGCGAAGAACAATCCGTATGATCCGATCGCGGGTGCAGCCCTCGCCGAAATGGAAATGCAGCAGGGAAAATTCCAAGCCGCCCAGGATCGATTGCATCAAGTGCTCGAACGGTTCCCCGATCATCTGCCGGCTCGGATCAATCGCGGTGTCTGCCTGAAAGAGATGGGGCGGATCGACGAAGCAATCGAACAATTTCGCCTTGCGCTGGCGATCGATCCCGATTCAAAGTTGGCTGCCCTCGGGCTGACGCAAAGCATTATCGCCAACGGGGATCGCGCACAAGCAGGACAGGTCATCCAAGCCTTTCTGGATCGACATCCAACCGATCGAACGATGCTCGACTTGATGATCCGAAACGCGCTGGCATCGGGCAAGCCAAAACTAGCGGCAACCAACGTCGTTCGTGCGATCGAAAAGGAACCGACCGCTGCCGACTTGTTCGGAAAGTATGCGTGGGTTTCCGCCCTCGCCAACCAGTGGACGCTGGCGAGGCAGTCGGCTACGCGGGCGACTAACCTGAACAAGAAGGAAGCATACGGCAATTTTGTGTTATGTGGTGTCGCGATACAAGATCAGGACGCAGCGCGGGGCATCGCTTTGGCGGAGGGACTGCTCGACGATCATCGGTTGGATGACGCGGAACCGTTCAACGATTTCAACGCGGTTCTTCAGGCGTGTGCGGAGTTGCAAAACGACAACCCCTGGCCGTACTACATTCTCTGCCTGAGTTCGAGCCGAACCGATCGCACCGAGATGACCCGCCTTGCTGCAACTGAATTCAAAAAGCGATCGCAAGACCCGGTGTGGCTGGCCAAGATCGACGCTATGGTAGAAGCGTCAAACGGCAAATGAGTCTATTCCTGCTCCGTGACCGACTCCACAGGTGCGGGCACGAGCGACATCAATCGCAAACTCTGAAGCGCCACCGTCGGACTCTGCAATTGATTCGTAAACCATCCGATGAGGTTTTGATCAAACAAGCGCTGCTGACTCGCCAAGTGGAACTCGACGCGGTTCAGACCCAATCGGATCAGCGATTCGTCCAATCGATCTTTTCCACAGTGTTGCGCCTCCGCCCGCGCGAAGAATATGACCGCGCCAAAATCGTGGATGTGCTGGTGCATCCCCGCGATGATGCTGAGACGCGTGCCCATCAACGTCCGCTGCCAGATGCGCGACCGCATGTATCGAAGAAGCAGATCGTCAGCCGCAGCGTCCAACTCCGGCTTCACTTCGTGGGCTAGCACTTCGTTGATGTCGATCATGCGACCCAGGAGCCTCGACGGGTATGCGCCGTTGAGACGGGCGAGCGTCATCAGTTTCGGAAACATCGTTAGCCGCTTCCAAAAACTCATGCTGAACGATGAAGAAGCGGGCACCGTGTCGCGAAACACCGTCGACGCGAAGAGCAAACGAGCCGGGCTCGAAGCGTCAGACGGTTTTGAATACGCGGTGATATCCGTCACATCGGGCATGTCGGGCAGTTGAGCGCCCGTTCGCAGCAATTCAATCAGCGTCGCGTCGGTGCCCTCGGTCGTGACGCGCTGCTTGTATCGGCGGACACCAACCAACAGTGACAGCGATGCGGAAAACCGCGACCACATATCCGGCATGTAACCCGCTTCAAAGATAGCCCACAGGCGATCGTAGAGCGCGCCAGCTTCTTCCAGAGAAAGATCGCACTGCGGATCGAGTTTGACGCGGGCATCTGAACTTTCCGCGATGTCATCCTGCTCGACGACCGCGCGAATGTCGTCGAGTTGCTCGCTCAATTTCGGACCCTGCTGCGACTGAACCGCCGGACAACCGTAGTCAACCGACACACGATCGTCGGTTTGCGTTTGCGTGACGGTGTACGGAAATTTCAAACACGGATACGGTTTGGCGGCAGGGCCCATTTCCTTGTGAATGATGCACAGCCCATCGGTGTCGAGGAACAGGCACCGCGTCCCTTCGCCTTTCGCCAAAACGTAATATCCCTCCGGTGTTTCTTTGTCTGCGTCGTAGAACTTCTTGTCCGCCAACTGCGCGTGCGCGCCGAAATCGTGGGCATCAAGGGCGTGGGCTTTGTCATGCTCGATGAGCGTACCCCAGGGCTGGTCGCAACACTTGGTGCAGCTACCGCACGAGAAGTTCGTTTCCGGATCGAGAATCTGGAGGCGCATGGTGCTCTCCCTGCTCGGCTAATACGCCGAGTGGTGCCGCGTTTTTCCGCACGATCCGAGCTATGCAATTCGGACCACGCAAATGTATATGGGTGTGTCGGCTTGCATTGCGATCCGCTTGATGCAACGCCGGAGGCGTCACGTGTTATCGGAGGGAGTGGAATCGCGCGAGCCGATAATACCGTCAATATTATCAGAGCCCGCATGCCTTAGTCGTGGGTGCCAATTGCACCTTGCAACGGTGCCACAACATCAGCCGCCGTCGAGGGGGGAAGGAAGGGTTGTCGAATGCCTTGATCGATTGGCTTGTCTCGCTTGACACGGTGGGCTGGCACACCGACCACGGTGGTACACGCAGCCACATCCTGAATCACCACAGCCCCTGCACCAACAACGGCATGGTGACCGATGCAAACGCTTTGAATAATCGTCGCGCCGATACCGATGAATGCCCCGGCTTGGATGCTGACGCGCCCTGCGATTCGGGCACCTGGACAAACGTGGCTTGCGGGCGCGATCATGGATTCATGGTCGACGATGCACCCGGTATTCAAAATGACCGAGTCGCCGATGTGGCAGTGGGCGCAGACGAGCGAACCGGCTGCGATGACGATGTTGCGACCGAGCGAAACGCTCTGGGCAAGGTTGGCCGAAGGATGGATCGCGTTGATCAGCACCAAACCCATCGATGCGATGTGATCGGCGAATTCGCGCCGCACGCCATTGTCACCGATGGCCACGATCGCGGCATTGACGCCATGCGTTTCGCGAAGTTGCGGTAGGCAATCGAGCGTGCCGAACACGGGCTTGCCGTCAACACGCCGACCGATCAGCGACGCATCGGAATCGACGAACCCGATGACTTGGTGGGCGTTGGATCGCTGTAGAATGTCGAGAACGACGCGGCCATGTCCACCTGCGCCGACGATTACGCATCGCATACCATCAACCTCTGAAACCCGACACCGCTCGGTCAACCGACCGAATTCCCCTCCTTGGCTTATCGGACGACGGGTCTGCGGCCTGAACCGGTGAGCCGATGAAGACGTACCAGCGGGAGGAAAATCCGTGTGAAATCACTGGGGGAGAAACCCTGCTCCGCCGATAACTTGTTATTATTGAACAAGTTAGAGCGGCGAACACCTGACTGGGTGAGAATCGACGGCTTCTGATGAAATTGACGGTTTTTGGGGTGAAGATTATCCTTGCGCGCTTGCCGCAATTCTGATTGGGTTGTGCAGCCAATGCGTCGTTTTTGAAGATGAATTTCACAATGGCACATCCAAGCCGCCACCGAGGGCATGGCCTTTTTGCTCTCCCGTTTGTCGTCGCCTGCGTCGTACTATTGGGCGCTCGGTTTGTGGTCAGCCCGCAGCTCCTGGGAAAGGGAATCGGGGGTGCCAAGGAATCGTTGGAACTTCGCCAGCCGCTGGGCAAGATGAGCAAGGTGGACATCGGCCGCTATCGGTTCAAGTCCAACCTCGCGATTACCCCCGCAGTTGAAGACGCCCTCGGCGCGAAGGACTACCTCAATTGGTTGTTCGTCGATACGTCAATCAAGAATCAGCGGGACCCACTTCGGTATGTTCGCCTGTTCCTGACATACTATTCCGGAGGCAGAGACCTGGTGCCCCACACACCCGACGAGTGCTTCCTGGGATCCGGTTACCGACACATCGAGGAAGCAAATTTGAAAATGCCAATCGATTCCCTTGGCATTGATATGCCCATCCGGGCGTTGACTTTTGAAAAGAGCGACGTCTTCGGGCGAGACAAACCGACCGTGCTGTACACGTTTCACTGCAATGGAGATTTCACCGAGACCCGAGGCGGTGTGCGAATCAGAATCAACTCTCCGCTGAACAAGTATGCCTATTTCTGCAAAATCGAAATCAGTTTGGGCGGGTCTGGAAGCGACATCGGAAGTCCGGGACGCGACGAAAGTATCCAAGCCGCTCAGGATTTCCTTAACGTGATTCTCCCCCGGCTGGTCAACGACCACTTACCCGATTGGGATGCTGCAATCTCCGAGGTCGAGGACCAAACTGAAACGTCGCCTGGGTCCTGACAAAGAAAGTAGACCCAACCATCACCCATCCGCAAACAAGCGTCCTCCTTAGGGGGAACCGACGGAACGAAAACCATGGCAAAATCAAAAAAAATAAACAAGAATCTGATCGGTGGTCTCACAGCGCTTGCCTTTGTTGTGATGACAGGTGCGGGAATCATGGTGGTCAACCACTATCGGCTGAGCGATCCAACCGAACTCGTGAGGCGGGCCGAAGAATTCGAGAAGGCGAAAGATTGGAAGTCGGCAGGGTACTACTACCGTCGCGCATACAAAGCGGCGGAAGACCCGACCTACTTGCTTCGTTACGGTGATATGCTTCGGTCGATGGGCCTGGAATTTGATGCGATAAAGGTCTATCGCGATGTCACCATCATGGCCCCAACTCGCTTGGATGCCCTTGAAAAGACGCTTGAAATTCAGCTTGAAGTCGTCGCGCTGCTGGCTGGGACCAGGAACTGGGGAGACATCAAGGAGACATCCGAAGCAATCCTGGCGCTCGACGGACAAGACCAGCATCCGCGCGCGCTGTTTGCCTTGGGCTCGGCGTTGTTTCGGTTGAAAGAACAAGCCCCTGAAAACGAGGGCGAAGGTATCCGCAACCTCGAGTTGGCCGTGCAAAACTCGCCAAACGAATTCAAATTTGCCCGGCGGCTTGCATCGTTCTACTCCGAAATGGATCGCGACGAGGACGCGGCCAAGTTGTATACCAACTTGATTGCGCAAACGACCACACCCGGGCTGGATGCCGCGGAGGCCAGATGCCTTTGGGGAAAACAGCTACTCAAGAAAGGCAAGTACGAAGAAGCGCAGGCGTCTTATGCAGATGCGATGAAAATGGCGGGGAGTGAAGAGGATGTGAAAGCTCTCGTCCATCGCAAGACCGGAAGATTCTGGACGGAACTATGGACCGAGAAGAAATTCGGCTTCCGTGCCGGTGAACGTGTTGAAGCCGCTCCCCCCGAGGAACGGGAAGAAGCGTTCACTGCTGCTTCCAAAGAACTCCGAGCCGCCATTTCAATCGATCCGGATGACTCCGAAAGCTATCGTACTCTCGCCAATCTGCTGGCATCGAAATCGGATCACGACGGCGCAATCGAACTCTACCTCCATCGCCTCGACAGACCGTTCCCGCGCGACGGTCTTCAAAAATTCAAGAGTCGCCAGGAACGCTATAACCTGTTGCTTGGCCTCGCCAATCAATACATCTTCAAAGTAGACCTCGCCGAAAAAGGAACATCCGAGCAGGATGAGTGGGCCAAGAAAGCTCACGAACAAATTGATGAGGCGCTGTCAGAAGCGCCCAATGGCACCGACGCGTACCACGCCCGAGGCCGCCTCAATTTCACGCTTGGAAAAAACAGAGAAGCAATCCAAGCCTTTGAAGAAGCTGAAAAATTCACCCGAGGCTTGCACTGGCGAAACTCATACTTCCTGGCCAGCGCTCGGATGCGCGATAACCAAATCGGTGCCGCAAAAGAAGCCATTACCAAGGCTATCTCAGATCCGCGAGCCGTAGCCGCGTGCTGGGTCCTCTACGCTGAGATCCTCATCAGAGAGGACAGGCCAAACCCGGCGCGTCTTGCCGCAGAGCGTGCACTGGCGATGGACCCGGGAAACCATTCAGCCACCCTGATTCGAGCCGCGGCGCAAGAAAAACTGGGACAGACCGATATTGCCAACGAAACAATCCTCGGGATGGAGGGGGGGACGCCAGAATTCATGGCCAACAAGGCCGCCTACATCGCAAAGCGAGGTGACATCGATGGAGCACTGGCGCTGATCGAAAACGCGCTGAAAGAACACCCCGCACACCCTCGAGTCGTCGCCATTGGCGTGTCCATTTACAACAAACTCGATCGCCGCGAAGACGCGACAAGGATCATCGAAGAAGCGCTGGCGCAAGCACCCGACAATTTTGAACTCGCGGTCTTGAAAATCGCCCACAGTGGTCTGAGCAAAGAGGAACGCGTCCAGCAGTTTCTCGAAAAAGTCAACGAAATCAAAGATGGCTATGAGCGAGCCATTCGCCTTGCGTCTTATTACGGGGAACAGAAAGAGCTGGATAAGCAATACGAGCAATTTAAAGCGGCGAAGAAACTTCTCCGCGAGCGTTCGACAGGGGCTGCACGACGGGCTGGCGAGTCGGGTCTGCGCAGTTTGATCGAGGCAATGTTCGCGATTGCCATCGAAACCAACAACACCGCCCGAATGGACGAATTGGTGGCTGAGGCGACCGAATATGGTGACAGCGGCCTCGACCAAGCCCACGGGCTGACCTACAAAGGGAGACGCCACCTCTATGACGGTTTCATGGCCAACAAAAACGCCCACAAAGCCAGGCAGGAATCCCGCTTGAAGGAAGCGGAGGCCCTTTCAGCAGAAGGCAGGGCGCACAACGAAGCCGCCACCGAGGTTCTCCTGGAAGCGATCGATCTCTACCCGACCAACGGTTCGGCTTTCGCAGGGCTTGGCGACGCGTATCGTCGTCTGGGAGAGCTAAATGAGGCACGCATTGCCTACGAACGCGCCATTGACCTGACACCACAAAATGGAAGAGCGACCAAACAACTCGCACTCATCGCGGAAGCGCTGGGCAATGACGACGACTATCAAAAGTGGTTCGAAAAATGCCGGAAACTTCTACCGGAAGATCCGTGGGTGTTGGAACGAACACTCGTTGCGCAAGAAGAGGAGAATCCGCGGGAAGGCGTCGCCCGACGCGAAGAACTGTTGAAGGAAAATCCAGAGGACGCGCGCAACTTGCAAAAGCTGGCCAGTCTCTATGCAAGCTTGGGTGACTACGAAGAAGCCAAGCAGCGCGTCGATCAACTGCTTGCACTACCCGACGGTCACCGCTTTGCTCGCGCCGCGGCGACGCTGCTGCGAAAAATCCAAATGCCTGAACAAGCCCTCGAAGTGCTTCAGAACAATTTACGAACGGCGGCAAAGGAAGACAAGGCGAGCGCACAGTTGCTCATTGGTGAACACTTTCGTGCGGTCAGGAACGTCGCCGCGGCGGACGACGCCTTCCTGGCAGCCGCAGACATCGAGCCAAGCCAGCCGGTGTTTGTCGCGATTGGAAGGCATTTCACCGTCACCGCGCGGTTCGGAGAGGCAGACAAATGGCTTCAAAAAGCACTGCAAAAAGCGGAGGAGTCGGCATCGCCCCAGAAGTCACGCATCCAGATCATGCGTATCGAAGCGTTGACGCAAAATCGATCCTTGGACGAGGCGGATGCTTTGTGCAAAGCATATGAAGCGGAATACCCGGACGACCCGTCCAGCTTGTACCTGGCTTCTCAAATCGCCTCAAGCCGCGGTGACATCGACACGACAATCGAGAAGATCACGCTCTTTCTGGAGCAACGCCCCGACACCAATATTGCCCTCTATTCTCGGGCTCAAGCGTTGGCCAGCGTGGGCGAGTGGCATCGCGCCATCACAGATCTCGAGCGCCTCCGGGCCACAAACCCGACAGCCCTTGCTCTCAAACCTCGCATCCTTCTATCCGAAGCGTATGAGCATGTGGGCCGCCTGGACATGGCGTTCGCAGAACTTGAGAGCGCCCACAAGGATCATCCAGAGGCCTCGAATATCATCGACAAACTCATCAGCCTCTACGCGCAGCACGAGCGCTTTGCAGACGCGGATAATATTCTGACCACGCTGCTCAACACCAACCCGGACCAGATCGGATGGCTGTTGCGAAGTGGAGAAATTGCGCTGCGTCAAAAAGACTACACCAAAGCCATCGCAACGCAGAAGAAGGCGGCTACGCTTGGGGAGTTCCACCCGACCCTGACCGTCACGTTGTTGGAAACGTTCGGCAAAGTCGATCTGGCGCAACAGGGGATCAAGTTCTTTGAAGAAGTCCCCCCAGACCGACGAACACCGATTGTCTTGTTGGCGTACGCGAACCTCCTCGGACAAAGCGGTGACTTGCAAGCAGCCATCAACACGTTTCGCACGGCGCTGCACAAGAGTGGTTTCGATTCGTTCGAGTTTCTGGAGAAAGTGGCAGCCAGCGTGAATGTGAAGCTCGGCTCAGAGCGCGCGATCGAGTTGTTCAGCCAGCCCGTTGACGAAGTTCTCGCCAAGTCCAACAAGCATATTCTCAGTGCGCTCCTACAATCCGCGGGACGAATCGACGAAGCCCTCGAACTCTGCCAATCGCTCCTTGAGGAGGCAGGATCGAAGAAAGAAAAAGCATCCATTTTCATGAGGATCGCGGTGGCCTACGGAAAAAAGGGGCAGCAAGATAAGGAGCGCGAAGCGTACGAGAACGCCCTTGCCCTCGATGAAGATAACCTCTTCGCGCTGAACAACCTTGCGTATCTGCTCTCCGACAAGCTCGACAAACCCACCGAGGCGCTGCCTTATGCACAGCGCGCCGGAAAGATCTCAGACTTACCGGCAGTGTTGGACACATTGGGTTGGGTGTATTACCAATTGGGTCGGTATCAGGAAGCCATTGCTCAGTTCACGCGCATTCGGCGAATCGAACCGGACTTCGACCCGTCAACATATCACCTCGCCGAATCGTTCCGCCGAGCGGGCGATTTCGACAAAGCCAAAACAATCTTCACCGAAGTCATCGGAGACGGCCAGGACGCTGCGAGAAATGAGTTCGTGGCTAAATCCCAAGAGGGCCTTCGATTGGCGAATGAACAGAACAGCGATTGATCGGGATGTCGCAGGCCGGCGCGAACCGCAACGTTCGACGGATGGCGGCTATCTGCAACCCAAGGATGGGCGCAGACCATGAGCATTGGATCGTGGATGGTGCTGGCGATGCTGGTGGTGTGTTCGTTCCTCGTTTCGGGGGCTGAAACGGCGCTGTTCACGCTGTCACCGCGTCAGCTTCGCCTCTTTGCCCACTCTTCCAGCACGCTGAAACAAAGTGCTGAAAGGTTGATGCGTCACCCGCGCCGCGTCTTGATGACGGTGCTGATCGTCAACACTGCCGTCAACATCGCAATCTTCTCCGTGTCCTTCTTGGCCCTTCAACCCGATGCGTCAGAACATCCCATCCTAGCCGCACTCGGAGGTATCGCCGCGCTTCTTGTGGTGCTTGTTTTCGGGGAAATTGCGCCGAAAGCCATCGCCCTGGGCAACGCGGTTCGCATCGCCCCCCTTGTCGCGCCCCTGATTACGATCCTGGAATGGATAACTTTGCCGCTGAGTACTGTGCTGCGTGTCCTGCTGGTTGAGCCCATCGTTCGTCTGGTCGCGCCGAACCAAGTCGATTCGCCCACGGTGTCGCCCCACGATTTGCGAGCGCTGGTCGAGCTGTCCGGAAAGCAGGGCATCATCGACCCGCGCGAGCATGATATGTTATTGGGTGTTGTGTCGCTGCCCAGCATCGCGGTTCGGGCCATCATGGTCCCGCGTGTCGACATTCGCGCGGTCCCGCTCGATGTCGATCGATCTGAAGCGAAAAAACTCTTCATGGAGACCGGACTCAAAAAAGTGCCAGTCTATGGCACTAACATCGATGACATCCGTGGCCTCCTCTACGCGCGTGATCTCTATCTGCGACCGTCAGAGTCCATCGAAGATCTCCTGAAACCCCTTCACTTCGTCCCCGAAATGATCAACCTCGCCCAGCTCACGGAGAACTTCATCTCCCGCAAGACGCCTCTTCTGATCGTGGTCGACGAAGTGGGCGGTGTCTCGGGACTTGTTGCCCTCAAGGACTTGTTTCGCAAAATCGTGGGCGAGTTCGACCACGCGGGCGGCGATACAACCACACAGGCGGTGGAAACGCTCGACGAACGAACCCATCGCATTTCCGGATCACTTGGTGTTGGGCCCTGGAAAGACGCTTTCGTCACCGCGCGCAACCTCGCAAACGTCGACACCATGGGCGGACTCGTTCTCTCACTCCTGGGCCGGCTTCCCAAAGAAGGCGATGCCGTCCGAATTGGCAACATCAAGCTGACCGTCGAAAAACTAAACGGTCGAAGAATCGAGCAGATTATCGTTCACGCGGAAGTGGAAGACCTGGACCACTTGCGCAACGAGATCGCCCCATGATCACCGCAATATGCATCATCGCTGCGCTCGGTGCTGTCGCAATGTCCGGATTTTATTCCGGTTCAGAAACCGGTCTATACTCCGTCAGCCGCCTCCGCATTCAAGTGGGCTCGGAAAGCGGCGACCCTGCCGCTCAACGACTCTGCGCAATTCTGAAAGATGATCAAGCCGCCCTGTCCACGTTGCTCGTCGGAACGAACGTGTCGAACTATCTCGCAACCGTGTTCGTCGCCTACCTATTGACCCGCACGCTCGATGCCAGCGCGAGCAAGTCCGAACTATATACCACCGCGATCGTGACCCCGATCATTTTCGTCTTCGGTGAAATTATCCCCAAGACAT
Source organism: Planctomycetota bacterium (assembly GCA_013151185.1). Taxonomy (GTDB): domain Bacteria; phylum Planctomycetota; class Phycisphaerae; order UBA1845; family UBA1845; genus UBA1845. Next base: position 2,161 of record JAADIU010000043.1, on the reverse strand, counting down.
TGTTTCAACGACACGCGGGTATTCTGATGCCCATGGGAAGTCGGCTGTTCGCTTGGTCGTGTTTCGCGTTTTCCATTCCCGTAAAGATATTGAATCTCGTTTCATTACCGCTGTTGAAACTGGCGGGCGGCGACGGTGCGGCTGCTTCTTCGGACCACCGGCGTAATATCGCCGTGATGCTTCAAGACGCTTTTGCAACGGAGCAGCATGGTGACGTTCACGTCGAGTTGGTGGACCGGGTGCTGAACCTTTCGAAGCAACCGCTGCATCAGGTCATGGTACCGCGCAACCGCGTGGTTGGTATTGATCTTCGCGCAACACAGTCGGAGTGCCTCGCAGTCATTCGCAAGAATGTGCATTCCAGGCTGCTCGTTTTTGATCGCGATCCGCGGCGTGTGGTCGGGTTTGTATCAACACACACACTGCTGGCCGACGACCAGTGGCGGACAATCGAATCCTACCTGTGTCCCATGCAAACGTTTGCACCGCATCAATCAGTCGCAGAGGCGATGATGGCGTTGCAGTCGAAGGGTGGAGCCATCGCAGCCATCACCGATCGCACGGGTCGGCTTCTCGGTATCGTGACGTTGAAAGACCTGCTCGAAGAATTGTCTGGCGAATTACACGATTGGTAACCCGCGCCACCGCCCTCGACGGATGCGGGACACATTGTGGACGCATTCGGGTCCGATTCGCCCACTGGAAACGCCCAAAACACACCAAACCTCCTTGAACTCGCGGGCCCGTTCTGCAAGAATCGGGGTGGGCTTGGAGCAAGTTTCGTATTCACGACAGTCATGGGTTGGTCAGTACCGACCCATGCCCGCTGTCCCATGGAGAAAAGAAGCATGTCGAAGAAGAATTCCGGTGGTCGCGTTTTTTGGATCGGTCGGGCATTGGCAACGGGGCTGATCATCGCGATCACTGCCCCCCTTCAGGCGGCAGAGCAGGTCGTGCAGAACGATGTTTTCGCGCTCGATTTTTCGGGTGCCATTATCATCGGTGATTTCGTGATTGGTGAGCAAGGCGGAGCGAGGCTGACCTCACCGTGTGACGGTAACATCGTCGCCATCCAGATTCCATGGATTTCGAACAGCGGGGCGACACCACAGACGCTTCAGGATTCCATCCATGTATTTGACGGCGCAAGCTTCCCGATACCGGGAACGGAGTTGCTCCTCTTGGACGCACCGCTGTTGACGCCCGGTGCCCTCAACGAATTCCGCTTTATCGATGAGAACAACACGATTCCGATCAACGTCCCGGTTACCGCAGGCCAGCAATTCTATGTAACCCTGCAATACGGTGAAAACACCAACATTGCCGGTGGTGACGCAAGCATCGTGCGCGACACATCGGGCTGCACATCCGGACTCAATGTACTATTCGCCAGTGCAACATGGTTTGACTTTTGCCTCTTTCAGATTGTCACGCCCGGGAACGTAGCCCTGCGTGCAGTCGTCGACTGCGCCGAACCGGCTGGTGCGTGCTGCGACTTCAATGCCGTCTGCGTGGACGATGTCAGCGAGGGTTCATGCGAGAATCCTGGCGACACCTTCTTCCTCGGACAGGCCTGCTCGGGTGTAACCTGCCCCACTCCCGTGGGCGCGTGCTGCGATGGAACGGGCGGCTGCCTTGAAAACCAAACGCAGAACTTCTGCGAAAACATCCTGAGTCGCACCTACGGTGGAAATGGCAGCGCGTGCGCCGATCAAATCTGTGATCCTGGTGCCTGCTGTATGCAGGACGGTTCATGCCAGGATCTTCTCGAATCGGTTTGCAGCACCATGAATCCGACGAACTTTGAAGGACCGGGAACGACCTGCGCCGGAGCATCATGCACTCAGCCGACCGGGGCTTGCTGTATCGATGTCGGTGGCGGCAACTTTGTTTGCGTTCCCGATCAGACCGAAGCCAACTGCGGTGGCGACATTTGGCAGGGACCGTTCACAACCTGCACACCCGACCCATGCTCGTGCGGCTTGCCCGGCGACATGGACGACGATGGCGACATTGACCTCGAAGACCTCGACGCGTTCACAGCCTGCTTCGGTGCCGACGTCACGATCTCACCCGAATGCCTATGTGCAAACGTCGATTCTGCAAACAACGTCATCGACCTGAATGATTGGAGTTCGCTGGCGACGATCATCACCGGGCC
>JAADIU010000139.1:2977-6309 GCA_013151185.1 Planctomycetota bacterium | reverse complement strand
AAATAGGCACAAACGGGCAGAAGGCGGGATCGTAAAAAAAGCGAAAGGAAGGTGCCGCCGTGGCGAGTAGCACCTTCCCTTCCTGATTTGAAACAAGGCTTTGAACGCGACCAATCTGTCCGATTTTCCTCTTGCCGGCCGACCTCTACGAATCCGAGGGTCGACTGACGCAAGGCCCAAACAGCCGCCGCATTTCAACTGCGAGCCAGTATCACCTCTCGGTGTTACTACCTCTTGGCTTTGCGCTTCTTGCGCTTTGGAGCAGCCTTCTTCGTGGTTGTTTTGCGCTTCTTTGTGGTCTTGCGCTTTTTGGTCGTCTTCTTCTTAGCGGTTTTCTTTTTGGCAGTTTTTCGCTTCGCGGTTTTCCTTTTCACGGTTTTCTTTTTCGTTGTTTTCCGCTTTTTGGTTGTTTTCCGCTTGGCGGTTTTCTTCTTCGCAGCTTTCTTCTTGGTTGCCTTTTTACGTTTCGGCGCTTTCTTCTTAGCTGCTTTTTTCTTTGTGGCTGTTTTGCGTTTTGCGACTTTACGTTTCTTGGCCATAGCAATGACCTCCTTTCATGTTGGAAATGGTAACTGTGCGGATACCCGTGTCAAAATTTTTTTATGAAATTTTGAAAAAAGTTTTGGCGCATGAACGCCAGAAAAACGATTGCGCAAACCGCGCTCACTCAGCGCATCGATCACCACATCAACGCGCGCGAAACATTTGTGGTGCCACGCGCAAGTCATCAAACGAACGCTTGCGCGGAAGCTTACCCATTTGTGAATAGCGATGCGTTTCGCGATGAGAAGCAGAAGTTGGGCACAATTTTTTTTGCATTGCGCGGCAACTGTGTGTACCCATGTACGCTTCTCGCGGTACTGAAAACAAACTTTTTGCATCCGAATCGACTTTGTCGCAAGATAAACCATCGGACCAACTTCTTGATCGAGGCAAGACATCATGAACGTAGATTTGGATCGCATCGAAGCCGCTGTCAGAGAAATTCTTGAAGCAGTTGGTGAAAATCCCAACCGCGAAGGTTTGCTCAAGACACCGCGGCGCGTCGCCAAAATGTATGCCGAATTGTTCAGCGGATTGCATCTTGACCCCCGCCGACACCTAAAAACTTTTTTTACCGAATCGTATGACGAACTGGTCGTTCTTCGCGATATCGCGTTCAACTCAATGTGCGAACACCACCTCATGCCGTTTGAAGGGAAAGCGCACGTCGCCTATCTGCCCGATGGACAAGTGGTCGGATTGTCGAAAATGGCCCGCGTGGTCGATGAGTATTCACACCGCCCGCAGGTTCAGGAGCGGCTTACCACGCAGATCGCGGACAGCATGATGGAATGCACCGGCGCCAAGGGCGTCGCCGTGGTCATGGAAGCCACGCACGCCTGCATGACGTGTCGAGGAATCAAAAAGGCGGGGAGCATCATGGTGACGTCCGCGATCCGGGGCCTGTGTCGCAGCGACGCCCGCACCCGATCGGAAGTCATGACCCTTCTTCACAGGTAATCCGCAGAGCGATTCAACCCAAGCCAAAGAACGCGCGCGTGTTGGCTGAAGTTGCGGCTGCGAATTCGTCCAGAGATATGCCACGAAGTTCAGCCAGAAACTTCGCGGTGTGCGCCAGATGCGCGGGTTCGTTCGGGCGTATGCTCCGCACCGGGATGGGCGAAAGGTAAGGCGAGTCCGTCTCCAACATCAATTGATCCGCAGGATAGTCGCGGGCGATCGCCTGCAATTCGGTCGAACGTTTGAACGTCACGATTCCCGTGAAGGAAATTCGCCAACCAGCTTGTGCAGCGCGACGGGCTTCGTCGGCGGTTCCTGTGAAGCAGTGAAACACAACCCTTCGATCGCGAAACCCATGCGCCAAAAGAGCCGCGCTGACATCCTCGAATGCTTCGCGGCAATGCACGACCAGTGCCAAATCAAGTTGGCCTGCCCATTCGAGCTGCATATCCAGCACGCGCTTCTGCGAACTTTGATCGGAAAAATCGTAGTGGTAATCGAGCCCGAGTTCACCAATCGCCACCACGTTGGGATCATCCGCAAGAACGCGAAGGCGATCCATGTCACCCGCGTGAACCTTGCCGGCTTCGTGGGGATGAATACCGACCGAGCAATGAACCCCCTGCTTCAATCGCGCCAACCGAACGCACGCCTCAGCATCCGCCGCATCCGTCGAAATGGTGACCACCGTCGAAACGCCTGCATCAACCGCCCGTTGAAGAACGCCATCCACATCGGATGCCAACGCCTCGCTGGTGAGGTGTGCGTGTGAATCGATCAGATCCATGTTTCGTTCATCCTCTGCGTTTGTGGTTCTACTTCGGCGTGGGTCCGAACGCATCGATAAAGTGCGTGAGCGTCGGCTTGCCCGTTTCGGGAACGACGACAGCGATCACATCGAACCTCGCAGCCAAGGCGTGGCTGTTCGTCTGTGCGATAAAATAGCGGGCCACTTTGGTAATCTTGCACCGCTTCCCCCAGTTTACCGAAACCTCCGGGTCAGCGGCTTGATCGCTCCGCAACGTCTTCACTTCGATAAATACGATGGTATCCCCGTCGGCTGCGACGATATCAAGTTCGCCTAGTGGACACCAATAGTTGGTCTTGAGAATGCGATATCCGAGGCGCTTGAGGAATTTGCGTGCGAGTTTTTCGCCGTGGGCTCCCAGATCGGCGGTGGAGCGGTTGAGGGAAGGAAAGAATTTGCGAAAGAAGCGCATGGGCAAACGCGCAGGAACGGAATGACCGGATGCGATGCACCCTCAGAGTGAGCGGTAGGGTGCGGTTTGCCGCACCGCATTGTGAATTCGGTAAACGGTGCGGCAAGCCGCACCCTACTGGACTTACACGCCGACCGGTTCGCTGTCGGGTTGTGGCGTTTCCTGGGCGGCGACGGCTTGCGCGGCTTTCTTGCGGACGTTGGCAACGGACTTTCCGCCGCGAACTTCACGCAGCTTGCGTGCTTTGCCGACGCGATCGCGAAGGAAGTACAATTTCGCGCGACGCACCTTGCCGCGACGTTTCACCTCGATCTTGCCAATCAAATGTGAATGGCAAGGGAAGATGCGTTCGACGCCTTCGTTGTTGACGATGCGACGGACGGTGAAGGTCGCGTTGATACCGCGACCTTTGCGGGCGATGACCACACCGTTGTAGATCTGCGTTCGCGTCTTGGTGCCCTCAACGATTTTCTGGTGAACATCCACCGTGTCGCCAACACGAAATTCGGGGAGGCTGGCTTTTTGATAACGGCTTTCCACCATTTCCATCAGTTGCTGACTCATCGCTCAACTCCAAATGCAACCATGACGCTGCCCAACATCGGGCGG
>JAADIU010000139.1:0-2927 GCA_013151185.1 Planctomycetota bacterium | reverse complement strand
CACTTCGACGCTAATCCCGAAGTAGGTCCGGGCGTCGCGTTTTTGTCCGCTCGACCGATTGCTCTTGTCGCCACCTGAGAATCGCTGCGTGGTCGCCATTTAGCAAAACGTCGGGAACAGTCATCCCCCTGAATTCTCTGGGCCGTGTGTACTGCGGATACTCCAGCAGCCCGTCGGAAAACGATTCTTCCGTCGTCGACTGATCGCTGCCCAGCACACCGGGCACCAATCGAACCACCGCATCCATCAACACCATCGCGGCAACTTCACCCCCGGTCAGAACATAATCGCCAACGGAAACTTCACGCGGCGACAGTCCTTCCCGAATGCGATCATCAAAACCTTCGTAATGCCCGCACAACAGCACCAAGCGATCGCACCCGCTCAACTCATTTGCCAACGATTGCGTCAGCGTTTGGCCCTGCGGGGTGAGCATGATGAGAGACGGCTTGGCATCATCGAGTGCCGTCACATGCTCCACTGCATCAAACACGGGACCGCACGACATCACCATCCCAGGCCCGCCACCGAACGGTTTATCGTCCACCGAACGATGGTTGTCGCGGGCAAAGTCGCGGATATCCGTCGCGACGATTCTGACCAACTCTGCGGCACACGCCCTACCGATGATGCTTGTGCCCGCAAACGCATCGATGAGTTCAGGAAACAACGTGAGAACGTCGATGCGCATAATATTCTGTGACGCAGGAGCTATATCGTTCGAGGGAACGTCGGCGGTTCAACGAAGCAACCGCGTGCGTTACACAACCCCTAGCTTTTTGACCCGATGCGCTTTGGCTTTACGGTGACACCGCTCTTGCGCAGCAACACGCGGCAGGTGTCTGACGGCTGGGCGCCTACGCTCAACCAGTATGCAGCCCGCTCGGTATTCAAATTCAAGCCGGACTCTTCATCCTTGGCCAGCGGGTCAAAGGTTCCGAGTTCTTCAATCACACGCCCATCGCGCGGCGAGCGCGAATCGATCGCGGCCATGCGGTAAAACGGACGATGACGACGCCCCAATCTCGACAAACGAATCTTAACAGCCAAGACACAAACTCCTGCAAGAACTAGCTTTCCAATCGATTTGACGCACCTTGCGCCGAATGGGCCAGTATACCAACATCGAGACCGCGAACAACCCGACGGGCGTTCACCACAAGAATCGGACCGCACGTTGGGCGAACACCGCCCCGTACGGCCAGCGAATCAAACCTAACTGCATTATTGATAAATACTTATGAGTACTGACCGCTGATTCGACCGCTTGGCTCGCCACCGTCAGTGCTCAATTCTGCACCGCGTCCGCCGCACCGCCGTCGATCTCACAGCCCGACGATGTTGTAACCCGCATCGACGTAGATGTTCTCACCCGACACGCCGCTGGAGAGATCGCTTGCCAAATAGACCGCCGTCTTCCCGACTTCTTCCGCGTCGATGTTTCGTCGCAGCGGTGCCTTCTTCTCGACATGCTCGAACATTTCGTCAATACCACCCACCGCCATCGCGGACAACGTGCGAACCGGGCCCGCGCTGATCGTGTTGACGCGAATCCCCTTTTCGCCCAACTCAAACGCGAGGTACCGGGCATTCGCTTCCAACGCTGCTTTTGCGACACCCATCACGTTGTAACCGGGCACGACTTTTTCAGCACCGTAGTAGGTCAGGGCCATGATCGATCCGCCCTTGGGCATGAGCGCGGTCGCGCGCTTCGCCATTGCGATGAGTGTATACGCACTGATGTCGAGGGCTTGGCAGAACGCTTCGCGCGAAGTCTCGGCGAAATTTCCGATTTGCAAATACTCACGATCGGCGAACGCGATGGAGTGGACGAGAAAATCGATCGTATCGAAATCCTCGCGCACCTTTGCAAAGACTTTGTCGAGGTCCTCGTCGCTCGATGCGTCGCAGGGCATCAACCAATAATCAGAACAGCCGTCAGACTCGATCGCCTTGCGGGCGCGTCGTTCCATCTTCTCACCGGGCAGGTGGGTGAATGCGCAGGTCGCGCCTTCGGACATCATTTGCCGCGCGATGTGCCATGCGATACTGCGATCGTTGGCTACACCAAACACCAACCCCCTCTTTCCGTCGAGCAATCCCATTTCATTCATCCTTGTTTATGTTTGTTGATGAGCATCACTGGTAAGGAGACGGTGGCATCGGTATCGCCTGCCGTCGTCGCAATGGCCCACATTGTAGGATGTTCGCTGAAATTGGCGAGTGCCCGGCGTCCTGCGCCAGGATGCGTAGATGCTGTGTTTTTCGACACGCCCGTCAGCGCGAGCGAATCAAATCCAGCGGTGGAAATGCCCCGCCCAAGATTCTGGCGGGATCGACTTTCAGCCATTTTTCGAGCATCGTTGCATAAACGCTGCGGAAATCCGTGGTAAATCGCAGGTCGCCGTTGTCGAGTTTTGTCAGGTCGGGCATCGTACCGTGCAGACCGGGATTGATCTTCCCCCCAAGAACAAACATTGGGGCTGCCGCTCCGTGATCGGTTCCCGCAGACGCATTTTCCGCGACGCGTCTGCCAAATTCGGAGAACACCATGATGGCCACGCGGTCGAGATCGCCTCGCGCTTTCAAGGCGCGAACGAATGCAAGTAGCCCATCCCCGAGGTCGCCCATGAGGTTTGCTTGTCGGCCTTGCTGACGGGCGTGGGTGTCGTATCCGGTGTGCGATAGATAATAGACGCGCGTATTCAAACCCGCGCCGATGAGTCGGTATACCGTTTGCAACGACGCACCGAGTCCGTTTCTCGGAAAGTTGGCAGGATCGTTGTGTCGTTGCGTGGCATCTTGAATTTGTTCCGCACTCAGGCGCGCATCCAGCGCGACGCGGCGCAGGAACTCCAGCGACGTTTCGGGTTTCTTCGGATCGCCTCGTTGGGGTTGATTCAGCGCGGTGACGACGCGGCTTGTGG
>JAADIU010000018.1 GCA_013151185.1 Planctomycetota bacterium | reverse complement strand
GTTGACAACCCAACTCGGCTTCGCACTCCTTGAGCATCTTTGAATTCCTACCGTCGGGAAACTCTTTGACCTTCTGCTTGAGAAGCTCGCACGCCTCGCCGTTCTTGTCCAGAGCGTCAAGCACGCGGGCGAGCGTGTCGATGATCGCCGCGTTCTTCCCGTCGGACAATTCATTTGCTTTGCGTGCCTGTGTCAGATTTATTTCAACCGGTTTACCGGACAGATATGCGTGCCACGCCAGAAGGTTGTATGTGGATGCGCTGTCGTCGGTATCGATCGCGCGCTTGGCGAACCGGGCGGCATTGACTTGGTCATCAATACCGACAAAAACTTCATAGTGCTTCACCATGTCCCTGATGAGTGACTGACGCAACACTTTGGAAAGCTCTTCGCGGCGATCTTTCGGCAAACTTTGGAAGAATTCTTCGTCATCGATTCTCATCTGCTCGATCTTTCGATCGACATTTGTCGACTCTGCGATTTCCTGATAGCGCTTCGCCTTGAGCAGTTGACGAAACACGCGAGTGCGCAACAGTTTGACCGACAGCCAGTCGGGGTGCTCCTTGCGCAGTTTGTCGTACATCTTGAGAGATTCGCCATCCTCGTCGAGCGATTTGTTCAGCGACACGAATTCAGAAACGGGGTTCTCCGTAGGATCATTACCTGAAAAAAACGACCAGAACGATGACTTTCGCGGTTCACCTTCGAGAAGTTGTGCCTTCGCAAGATCGCGCCGTTGACGCAGGGCATCGAGCGCGGGAGGGTAGGTCTGTCCCAAGCGTGCGATGTTGGAAGTCAGGAACGAAAGTCGAACCCCGCTGAAACTGATGTTATGTTTCGCCCCCTCGTCGAAACACCAAAGATACTCCGCCAAGGCATCCTTGGGCTTACCCGCCTGCACAAGACTATCGGCATACTTCATCCTGGCCATCGGGTCGTTCTCGCCCGCCGCAACGAGCTTTTGTTTGGCGCGCTCAAGCGGTTTCTTGCCCGCTTTAATCTCAGCCGCCTCGCTCAAAAACTCTGCCGGCTGATGCAACCCGACAAAACGCCCCGCCTCCGTTCCGTCTGCCTTCGCAAACAGCAACGTGGGGTACGAGTTGATCTTGAACCGCTCTGCGAGTTCGACTTCTTTCTCCGCGTCCACCTTCAACGCGATCGTGTTTTCTTTGAGCCAATTGATCACGCCCTCGTCCGTGAACGTGGACTTGTCCATCATTTTGCAGGGGCCACACCACGTCGTGTAGAAATCGATGAACACCAGCTTTCCGTCTGCCTCCGCTTTCTGGCACGCCTTGTCAAACGAAAGCGGAACGAACGCCTTGTCGACCGCAAAGACGGATGGGCAAACCAACAAAACAAGAAGAGCGCATCGTGTTAAGGTAATCATGGAAATGACGCCTCCGAAGATAGTGGACCGTAACAGATATTCGCTTGCGCAATCGGGAACAGATGCTCACAATTTACGCCGTACGCGGCGGGGCAAGACACAAGACAGACAAAGGTACGGCACGAATATAGAGGTTCGTTTCGACACACCGCCCTATCTTGCGGGCGTGACGGTGCCACAGACCTTGCCAAAGCCTACCTGGTAGTTCGGCGCGTGGCAACAACCGGAGAGGATTACGGTGTCGCCGTCGGCCAGGAACTTTCGCTCTTCGCCCGATGAGAGCTTGATCGGCTTGGTCCCCTTCCAACATAGTTCGATCAAGCTACCGTAGGAATCGGGCGTCGGTCCTGAGACGGTACCCGATCCATACAAATCGCCCGGCTCGACGTTGGTACCATTGCTGGCTTGATGGATGAGTTGCTGGGCGATGGTCCAGTACATGTACTTAAAATTAGTCCGGCAGATGGTGTCGCCTTCACTCATCGTAGCGGTCTTCAGATGGACTCGCAGGTCAATATCAAAACCCCAATCGCCATCGGTCCGGAGATACGGTAGCACCGGTGGGTCTTGTTTCGGCTGGGCCACGCGAAACGGCGCGAGGGCATCGAGCGATACCACCCACGGGCTCACGCTGGTTGCAAACGATTTGCCAAGGAACGGACCCAGCGGAACATACTCCCATTTCTGTATGTCGCGGGCGCTCCAATCGTTCACCAACACCATCCCAAAAAGATGGTCCGCCGCTTTGTCGGCTGGTATGGGTGAACCGAGCTTGTTGGCTGGCCCGGTCAGAAACCCTATTTCCAATTCGATATCCAGCAACCGGCAGGGCCCAAACGTGGGCGATTCGGCAGCGTCGGCTTTCGTCTGCCCTGACGGACGTACGATGTCGGTTCCGCTCACGACAACAGAACTGCTGCGGCCATTGTATCCGATGGGAATGTGAACCCAGTTGGGCAGCAGCGGATTCGACGGATCGCGGAACATCGAACCGATGTTGGTGGCGTGCTCTTTCGACGAATAAAAATCGACGAAGTTTCCAACGCGCGACGGGAGGTGCATTTGCACGTTCGCCCTTGTGACCAAGGCTTTTTCGCGAAGCCCCGCATCCTCGCGCAGTGTGGTGTTGGGTTCAATTGCTACATCGCAGGCGTCGGTGGTTCGCTCCGCGATCAAGAGTGCCACCAACTGTCGCCGCACAGATCGCCAAGCCTCCACGCCCATCGCCATAAAGTCGTTCAAGGCATCGTTTGCAAAAACGTTCTCGCTGCCGACGGACGTTTCAGAAAACAAACCTGCCTCGTGCAGCGCGCACAGATCGACAACCTGATCACCCAAAGCAACACCAACACGCGGTGAAGAACCCGAATTGCTGAACACACCATAGGGCAGATTCTGAATCGGATACTGAGAATCGTTCGCACTCTCAACCCAGGACGTCGCCCGGGAGTCTTTTGAAAATATCATGGTTTGAGAACTTTCTGAATGGGTAAGTGTCTCGCGAGATGTCCGTGGTAGGGTGGGCCATGCCCACCGCGATTTCGATAGGACGTAAGATGGTGGGCACGGCCCACCCTACCATACTCATTCGGTGCGTCCAGGACGCACCCTACGCTGCGAATTAGTCTCGGAATATTCCGATGGCTCGAAGATCTTCAATCGGTTCGTCGAAGCTACAGCTTCCGTAACTGATAGCCAGTTTGCCCCGATGCTTCTCAACTTGATCTCCGGAGACAACGTAACTTCGCCAACGAAAGCCATCTTCCGCAAAGGCGAATGCGTCAGCTTGCTCATCGCTTAATAGTTCCAACAAGCCCTCCCGATCGATCGCATCTGCCGCCCGCAAAATCGCCCCGCCAAACACGTTCAGGAAACCGTGCATCCTGGTTTCTACCGACTCATTGTAATGACGCACCGGATGATGCAAGCCAGCCGTCGCCTTAAACGCAACGGAATA
>JAADIU010000020.1 GCA_013151185.1 Planctomycetota bacterium | reverse complement strand
ACGCACCCCATCGAAGTTCCGGCATACCAAAGCGACCTGCCGCAAAGTAGGCTGGCCATCTGCAAAGTGATCGACAGCTTGGGTGGCCCGCCCCTTCCAAGAGTGGCACCGTTCAATCAATGGCGAGTTTCTCGGTAGGGTCCGCTGTGCGGACCGGCGCGGAGACAGTGTGGAGACAGTGTTCAGTACGGAGCATTCGATACCGAAAAATGGTCCGCACAGCGGACCCTACGGTTGAGTGAGTGCTGGGTACCGCGATTGCAACTGAGCGAGCCAGGTACGATCTGCCGTTACCTCAAGCGTCACCGTGTTCTCGTTGTACGTTTGCTTACGGATTTCGGCGTGCTGAGTCAGCAGGTTCAAGAGCTTACCTTCCGTTACCGAAACGCACAGCGTCACGTCGACGCGCTGTTCCGACAACAGGTCCAACACATAGTCGCGCACCGCGTCCAAGCCTTCGCCCGACTTAGCCGAGATGCGAATTGCCGGTGCGTACTTTTCCGCCAACACATCGACCATCCCCAGGTCCGAAGCCTGATCGATTTTATTAAGCAGTACCAACACATCCCGATCACCGCAGCCCAGTTCACTCAGTACGTCCCGAACGACCATCACCTGACGCATCGCGTCCTTCGACGATGCATCAACCACATGAAACAGAAGATTGGCATGGATAGCCTCTTCGAGCGTTGCCTTGAAAGACGCAACCAGTTTGTGCGGTAGGTTGCGAACAAATCCAACGGTATCGCTGATCAGCGCGTGTTGGCCTTGCTCGAATTCCCATCGGACCGTTTTCGTATCCAGCGTCGCAAAGAGCATGTCGCGCGCATCCTGCTCGGCGCCCGTCAGCGCGTTCATCAGCGTACTCTTTCCCGCATTTGTGTAGCCGACCAGAGAAATCGTAAACTGATCGGATCGCGACTTCACCGTTCGGGTTTTTCGATCGTCAATCTGTTTGATCTGACGTCGCAGGAACGTCAACCGATCGCGCACGATGCGGCGGTCCACTTCGATTTGCCGCTCACCAGGCCCGCGCGTTCCGATGCCCCCCACCGCGCCGGCTTCCCCGCCGCCACCCGCACCCGCGATTCGTTCCAGGTGCGTCCACATGCCCCGAAGTCGCGGTGCGGTGTATTCCAGTTGAGCGATTTCGACCTGCAACCGAGCCTCGCGGGTTTGCGCACGCGATGCGAAGATGTCGAGGATCAATTCGCTGCGATCAATCACCCGACAGTCCGTGACTTTGTTGAGCGTGCGAATCTGAGCGGGCGTCAACTCGTCGTCGAAAATAATCAGGTTCGCGTCGGATGCTTCCCGGCGCTCTGCGAGTTCTTCAACCTTGCCTTTGCCCAGGTGCGTGCGCGCGGAAGCCTTCATCCGCTTTTGCAGCAAACCGTCCACGACTTCCGCACCGGCTGCCTCCGCCAGCAGCTTGAGTTCGCCAAGCGGATTCCGCGCATCGACTGCCGCTGCGTTCTGCGGTGTGATCAATTTGACAAGAATCGCGCGTTCCGATTCCTTCGTCGTGGATGTTTCGATGAGATGTTTGGCGTCCAAGTGCTTCGTACCTGTTGAAAAAGTCGTACATTGAAGACAGTGTACTGGGAAGAAATCGCGCGGGCTTCGACGACCAGTGGCGCGAGCAACCGGTCAGGAACCAGAGCAATGCTCCTTCTCCATCGCGTCAATTTTCTCGATTCGGCGGGCGTGGCGACCCCCTTCGAACTCGGTCGACAACCATGTTTCCACCATCGAACCGATCAGTTGATCGCTGATCAAGTCGGCGGGCAGGCAAAGCACATTCGCGTCATTGTGTTTGCGCGACATCTGAGCCGTCAATTCATCGTGGCACAGGGCGGCGCGGACTCGACACAATTTGTTGGCTGCGATCGACATCCCCAAGCCGGTTCCACAAATCAGAATCGCCCGCTCAGCCTCGCCATTGGATACCAAACCGCCAGCCAGCTTGGCTGTGTCCGGGTAGTCGCAGCTTTCTGTGCTGTCGCAACCGCAATCTTCCACTTCGTGATCCGCTTGGCGCAGTTGATCGATGATGCCCTGCTTTGTGCGAAAACCCCTATGATCGCTGGAAATGGCGATTTTCATAACTCGATCTCCTTCAAGCGCGCCGCGATGGCGGTTCGTATGTCGGATGCGCAGCGCTTGTACTCCTCAACCGAGCCGCCGAACGGATCGGTGATGTCGCGCTTTGCGTCCAACAAGAAAGTTTTTTCTGCGGCTTCTGGTGCCATCGCGAGGACTGCGCTGCGATGCCCTTCGGACATGCAGTAGATATAGTCCGCTTGATGAATCAAGATTTCGTCCAATGGTCGAGCGCGGTGCCCGTTGAGGCTGATGCCAAATTCTATCGCCGCTTCCACCGCACCGCCGGAAGCACCCGCCCCACCAAAGGCGCTTGCACCCGCAGAGTGAACCTGGATTTTTCGAGCAGGCAACTCGGCTTCTTCACATTCCAGATGCGCGGCAATAGCCTTGCGGCAAAAACCTTCGGCCATGGGGCTGCGGCATGTGTTCCCGCTACATACAAAAAGAATGTCCACAGTCGCATACCTCTCAAGGCGGCGGGAATCGATCACGCCTTCCCGAAGAATGTTGAGTCTTGTGCCATCGAAACGCGCCACGGTCGATGGGCCGCTGTACTTCGTCGGTCCGCCATCGATCGCCAAGGCAATTTGACCGTCCAACTCGGAAAGCACACCATCGATACTGCGAGGCGGCGGGTTCCCGGCTTGGTTGGCGCTGGCGGCGACAACCGGATCAGGAACGCGCGAAAGCAAGTCGTGGGCGATCTTATGATCGGGGCATCGAATCCCAATCGTTCCCGCATGATAAAGCAGATCCACGATACCCACCCCCTGCTCTTGAACGACGGATGCGTCTTCGGGCGAATTAACCTCGAACACAATGGTGATGGGCCCGGGCCAAGCCCTCCGGATAATGCGTCGCCCGAGTGGGGACAGGTCGGGTACATATCGCTGCACCTGCTCTGGAGAAGCGATGTGGAGCGTAAACGGCTTGTTCTCCTGCCGATTCTTGACCTTGCGAAGGACCGCGATCGCCGCCTCGGAATTGGCCCGCGCCCCAACGCCGTACACCGTCTCCGTCGGGAATGCCACCAACTCCCCGTCCGCGATCAAGCGGGCAGCACGATCAATCGTTTCATCGTAAGATATTGTGGAGTCTAACTTTACAACGTCTGTCGGCATGGCGTCCGCCCCGAAAGCCCGATTATCCGGGATGCGGAAGCAGTGTCAAGGTCGGCGGAAGCTCCGTCACGGTGACGTGGATTGCGATGGATGTCGACTTCCACGACCATTGGTACATGTTTTGGGGGCAGGTC
>JAADIU010000065.1 GCA_013151185.1 Planctomycetota bacterium | reverse complement strand
ACCCATTCCTTACTTGGGCGGGGTGGCGATCTATTTGGCTTGGGCGGGCGGTATCCTATTCGGGATTGCATGGATCGCGCGTCTCGATGTGTGGGGAACGACCGGCGCATTGCTATTTTCCGATCCGGTTATTTTAGGCATCCTGATCGGCGGGACTGCGATCATGGCGTTGGGCTTGTTCGACGACCTGCGCATGGCCTCCCCGATTTTGAAACTCTCCGGCAATATCATCGTCGCTCTGCTTCTTGTGTTCGTCGGTCTTGGCGACGATTTTGTCGGTTCGGTTCTTGCCCGTGTGGGCATGGATTTTGCCGGGGAGGACGCTTGGCTGAACTGGGTCTACACCGTCCCGCTGACGATTTTCATCGTGGTCGGTGCGTGCAACGCGACCAACCTTCTCGACGGGCTTGATGGATTGTGCGGTGGCGTGTTGGGTATTATTTCGTTGGGGTTTTTGGTTCTAGCGGTTCACATGCACATGTACGGCGCTTGGCAGCAAGAGCACGTCGCCCGCGTGCTCGTCACTTTGTCGATGCTCGGCGGGGCGCTCGGATTCTTACCCTACAACCGCAACCCCGCCACCATCTTCATGGGTGACGCGGGCTCGATGCTGTTGGGTTTCAACGCAGCCGTCCTCATCCTGATGTTTGCAGAAGATCAAAACCTGCAATGGATGCTGGGCGCTATTGTCGTGTTCGGTTTGCCAATCGCAGACATGGTGTTGACGCTGCTGCGACGATGGCGAGCGCAAAGACCGCTGATGATGGGCGATCGAAGCCACTTCTACGATCAACTCCGCGACCGGGGCCTTGGCGTCAAGAAAGTCGTGTTGATCAGTTACCTGCTCGCAGGATTTTTTGCGGCAGCCGGTTGCATTGTCCCGATCATTTTCCGAACGCGATTCGTCGTTCCCATCTACGGACTCATCGGGGTTCTTGTTCTCGTTGCGGTCAAGAAATTTCGCATGCTCCGCGTGGATTCACCCGCCACCAAACCATCAGAATAATCAAGTCCATGCGGGCTGACGCGTCCGCGGTGTTTCGGTAGGCTTGGCGATGCGCGCGCTGATGCGCTTGGGATCGGTTGCGTAATCAAGGGCAACGTCCAGATCCAATGCGCCTGCGTTGAGGTGATCGAGCAGGGTTTCGTCGAGTGTGACCATTCCGTCGTTCTTGCCCGTTAATATCGCGTCACCGATCGCCACCAGGTTGTTCGACCTGATCGCGCTGATAACGGGCAGATTGCTCAGCAACATTTCGTATGCAAGGACCCGCTTTCCACCTTGTCGCGAACCGGGCAAGAGGTGCTGACTCAGGACCATTCTGAGGTTGACCGCAAGCTGGGCGCAAATTTCGTCGCTGCGCTCGCGCGGGAAAAGATCGGTGAAGCGGCTAATTGCTCCTTTGGCGTCGCGCGTGTGAACGGTCGTCAACACAAGGTGGCCGGTTTCGGCCGCTGTCAGGGCCATCTGCGCGGTTTCCTGGTCACGAATTTCTCCAACAAGAATCACGTCCGGGTCCTGGCGCAGGCCATATTTCAGACCGGCAGCATAGCTGGCGACATCGACTCCAACCTCGCGCTGCGTGATGAGCGCATTGTCGCCGAAGCTGTGTACATATTCGATGGGTTCTTCGATCGTGATCACACGGGTGGAAGCCTGCTTGATGAGTTGTTGCAGCATGATCGCGAGCGTCGTGCTTTTTCCCGAACCGGTGATCCCCGTCACCAACACCAAGCCGTTGCGAAAC
This sequence comes from Planctomycetota bacterium, assembly GCA_013151185.1. Classification (GTDB taxonomy): domain Bacteria; phylum Planctomycetota; class Phycisphaerae; order UBA1845; family UBA1845; genus UBA1845. Next base: position 1,621 of record JAADIU010000065.1, on the reverse strand, counting down.
CCAACCAAGCGATCGATAACGTGTTCAGGAAGCCCCGCCCACTTCGCGGAAGGTACCTCACCGGGAATCACACGAACGCACGCACCCAGCGCACCATGGGCGTAGAAGACGTTGAAACGAAATCGCTGCATGGCACCATCGATCACCGCTTCGTGCGAAAAATCCAGATCGTGCGAAAACGAATCGCCCACGCGTTCTTCCGCCTGCCGGGCGGTGGCTGCGATGCTGTCTCGCACCGATGCCGGGCACAACTCGCGAAGCATGGCCGCGAGCGCTTCGTTGTCCACCACGCTTCCCACCGTCATCAATTTGCCATGCACGCGGATTCGCGGCCGCTCGTTTCCGAGAACGTGCAAGTCAGACGCCTTGGCCCGAACGGAGGCAGCCAACAGCCCGCGCAGGTCTGCGGTTTCTGATGAACCGGTCGAAGTATCAAGATCAACGGACATGGTGCGCGTTCCTCTTTTGTCGTGAGTCGGCGCGCCGTATAACGTCCGTGCGCCTTGCATTGGTAGATTCATCGGATTCTGCTGCGCGCGGCCGATGGTCGAACTGTGCGCACGTTGTTCCGAAAACCACTTGTCCGAAAAAAACACGCTGCCTTGCGTTCGTTTTTGATCGCCGAGGGTCATCGCCTTTTATCGGACAGCATCACCACCGCGCGACGCGCCCCATTGAATCATGTTGATTCCAATTGAAGCATCGCGAATCGTACATTCTCCGTGCCGATGGATTGATCTGCGGGGCTGTTGTCGTGGCAAGAGACCGCCACGTTTTGGGTGCGGGTACTTTTGCGCCCGTATGGTTGTTTCGCTCGCCGTTTCCAAGGGGACTACTATCGTGACAGGTGCTTCGACCAACGGAACTTCAAAACTGTTGTCCATGGCGCAGGAGCAGGGCAACACCATTGACCTGTCGTGCCGGCGAAAGAAGTCGCGGTTTGCGATGGGGATGCGCGTTGAGCTTTCGACGGACCCCGACGATGGCAGCGAGTCTATCCCAGCTTTGCTGCACGACGTTTCCGGCGGAGGCGTCGGAGTGTGGTGCAGGCGACAGTTTGCGCAGGGCACTGCTCTTTCCATTTTGGATGACGGCGATTCAAACTGGATTTCCGGTACGGTTCGTCACACGTCAGCAGGGACGGACGGATACCTGATCGGTGTAGAATTCGACGAAACCGTTTGCGCAGAGGGAGGTTCCGCCTCCGACGAAACTGCGTCGAATGCCCACAGGTCAAAGTCGAAGCGTCATGGCAACGAAGGGCGATCACGGTTTCGATGCCCGCTGCTTGTCGCGCGAATCGCAAAAGGCAGCGTGACGGGTTTGGCGATTGCCAGCGCGGTCTACATCGGCTTACGCTTTCTGGATTTTGAAATTTTTGCAAACGAAATCGCGATTGGATTCGCCGGGTCGGTGATCATCGGCATCGGGATGGGTCTGCTGGGCGCTCGGCGCGAGGCACGGTTCCTCAGCGGAATCACTTCGGCGGTCGATGCATTTCGGACCACGGGCGAATTTCCCACCTTGTTGTCGCCGCCAACCAGGAACCACGATGCCCTTCGGTCGGCATTGCTGAACCTTGCAACCCATCACCAGCAGCGAGCGATTTGCGATCATATCG
>JAADIU010000339.1 GCA_013151185.1 Planctomycetota bacterium | reverse complement strand
AGCAGCGAGGTCTCACGGTCCATTGAAACAGATGCTTAGTCTAGCGCGTTTGAAGCTGGTATTCGGATTGCTGGCTGTCTGTATATGCGCGGGTTGTCCGCAGTATGCCGATCCAACAGCCCCCAACCCCATCCGCCGTGTACGCGAACCGCAGACGCGGAACAACTACTTTGTCTACGTCCCTTCCCACGAGCCGACCGCTCGACCGCGTCCGCTCATTGTTCTCTGCCATGGTACGAGGCCGTGGGACAGTTCCCTTCGGCAAATTCGAGACTGGGTCAAATTGGCGGAGGCCCAGAACTTCATTGTGATCGCGCCAAACCTCAAAGGCACACGCGGAGATTTTCCACCACCCGCGCAAAGACAAATTCAAAAACAACGGGACGACGAAAAAACAATTCTTGCAGCCGTGCGACATGTTAGCGGCGGGAACAACATTGATCCTGCACAGATCTTCCTAACGGGTTGGTCGGCTGGCAACTATGCTGTGCTCCATACCGGACTTCGTCACCCCGAGATTTTTCGTGCGCTCGCCGTCATGCAGGGCAACTTCGATGCAGCCTTCATGGCTGACGCGGTTCATCACATCGACCGGCATCAGCCAGTGTTCGTTGTGTACGGTTCGGTGGACGTGTTGACCCGCGGGCAAACGCGAACCTGCGTGGATTGGTTGTACGAAAAGGATGCGTACGTTTTCGATGATGAAATCGCCGGACCCCATCGCTCGCATCCGAAAGTGGCCTACGAGTTCTTTGAGCGAATCGTCAAAGACGTACCTTGGCTGACGTTGCGTGCGTTTGCGCCGGATGCGAATGATCCGTACACAGTGCAATTCAAGACCCGAGCGTCGTTTCGATTGCCCGGCTACCGCTGGACGTTCGCCGAGGGGCAAACCTCGTCTTCATCGGAGCCCGTCTTCAAGTTTGAGGAAGGCACGCACGCCGTCAAACTCGAAACCCGCCTACCAAACGGAAAAGCGATCATACGATCCATTCGCGTACGCGTACCGCAGTCGCGCTTTCCGAAAGAAATCGATCGCTAATCGCTCCTCGGCCGCAATCATGACGAAGCCGATTCTCTTTTCTCAAATGGCCGAAGTGTGAGTACGAGCGCGGGCAGCAGCCAAAGATCAGCAGCCAACGCCGCCAACATTGTCACCGCCAACAATCCGCCGAAGTATGCCGTGGGCAAGAACCGCGAAAACAGTAGAATCGAAAACCCACATGCGATGACAATGGTAGTAAACAAACACGCCCTGCCAACACTTCGATGTGTAGCCTGAATAGCCAACACCAAGTCGCCGTGCATCGCGTGCTCACGTTTCAATCGCCAAACGTAGTGAATGCTGTCATCGACTGCAATCCCAAGCGTCACCGAAAGCATCATGGCAGCCGTCATATTCACGGGGATATTGAACCAACCCATCACGCCCACACAAAACACGACCGGCATAAAGTTCACCAGTAGTAATATGAATAACAGCTTCCACCCCCGCAGAATCAGAGCCAGCACGATCGCAATGCAAACAGTAGCAATCGCGAACGACCGGTACTGATCGCGTAGCAGGTTGGAAACCAGCATCGCATAGAAATGATACAAACCGGTCACTTCCACTTCGTAGTCGCGGCCCAGGGTTTGCTCTGCCTCTGATTTCATGGTCGCACAGGCGGTGAGTTTCTCGCGGACGTCGAACCCTTCGACGCATCGAAAATTGATCCGCATAGCCCCCTCTGAATCGTTGAGAAAATTCTGAAGGATCGACCTGCCACCCGGAATCGACCGAAGTAAACCCAGGCTCAAGGCGACATGTTGTGTGGTTTGTGGTCGGCCCGGAGAAGTTAAGGAGATCGCATCGGCCAATGTCAGGGACCGGCGAACCATTGGCAAACTGCTTACCAGTGACGCGGCAACGTTGGATGCGGAATCGATGGCATCGACACGCGCCATGCTCGTACCATCGCGTCGACGGATGATCAGCTCGGCTGACCCGAGGGGCGTCAAGTGTTTCTCGATGAAATTGTAGCTGCGACGAATCTCGCTATTGGCCCTGAAATTCTTGATGAAATCACTTTGGAAAGTAACCCGCGACCCACCAAGAACCATCACACCGGTAAGAACGGCAAACCCTACGAGGACTTGTGTTCGCCGGGCCAGTGCGAGACGGGCACTTGTGGAAAGTATCGATTCAACGATGTGATGTGAAGGAGCACCACCGGGTCTGTTCCCCCGGCGAACCAGCACCGGAACCGCAGCGAGACTCCCGATGAGTGCAACGGACAGGCCAAATACCATGAGAGCGCCGAAACGATTGACCGGCGAAATTTGCGAAATGCACACGGAACCAAATCCGACTGCCGTAGTCGACATGACTGCGCTGCATGGACCGAGCATTCTCGACAAGACACCAACCGATGTTGAACCGACATCGTCGTCGCGTTTGGTATCTTCGCAGGCGATGGCCAGATGAACGCAGTTTGCGACTGAAAGCACAACGACAAGGATAACAACCATCTGTGTAATCAAAGACGTGACCAAACCGAGGGCGATGGTCAGCCCCAAGGTCAACGCAATCGCCGACAAAGCGATGCCACCCGCAAACACCATCGGAGCCAATCGCCGAAAGACAGCCCACAGAGTGACTACAATCAAGACAAACGCGAGGACGGAAAAAACGAGCAAATCCTGATTCACATGGGCGTACATATCGATGAGGGTGACATACGGTCCCGTCAGAAAAACTTCCATGGTAGGGTGGGAGAATCGAAAGGCGGCGATTATTTGGCGCATCTCCTCAACGGTGCGCCGACGTACTTCGCCTTCGGTATGTTCCGCCGACATTTGCAAGAGGATCGCTACGGTTCGGCGGTCGGTGCTGATCAAGCTACCTTCGAGCAGCGGATGCGCGTAGATTCGATCGCCCAACAGCACACGCAGAGGTCGCGGAATACTCGCGATGGAACTACATTCCTGCACACTCTCGATGCTTTGCAGTTGTTCGGTCAATTCAACCAGCATCGCTTCGATAGAGTCATCGAATGGCACAGTCGAGTGCAACGCTACAACCGCGAACTCATTGCTGGTGAATTCTTCGACGAACGCCTGGAACTTTACATACGACTCGTCCCCACTCGCCACAAACGCCTCTAACCGGTAGTCCTCCTTCAGTCCAACCGTAGCTAGGAGGTATACCGACGTTGCAGTCAGAACTGCGAGCAGCAGAAGCACGGGTTTGTGAAATCGAACGATAAACCGGCAGATGGACGTCGGGGACATGGCGCGCTGCCGTGCGGTCAATGGCTAGTAACCCGGGCGAATTCCGGTGGATGTTGCAAGGCCGGTGAAGCGCCGATTGCCCAGTGTTGCACTGGGGAGACCCTCG
>JAADIU010000297.1 GCA_013151185.1 Planctomycetota bacterium | reverse complement strand
CCGCGTTCCTGAGCGATTTGTGTTGCTCTTTCATAACCGGCATCGACGTGTCGGATTACGCCCGTCCCAGGGTCTGCGGTCAGGACCCGCTCCAACCTTTGCGCAGCTTCTGCGGTGCCATCCGCGACGGTGACCTGTCCTGCGTGGATGCTGTAACCGATACCGACTCCGCCGCCATGATGCACGCTGACCCAACTTGCTCCGCAGCAGGTGTTGACCAGCGCGTTGAGGATCGGCCAATCTGCGATCGCATCCGAGCCGTCCTTCATGCCTTCGGTTTCACGATTTGGGGATGCGACGCTGCCACAGTCGAGGTGGTCGCGACCGATGACGATGGGTGCGGAGACCTCGCCATTTTTCACAAGGTCGTTGAAAATCAGCCCCATCTTCGCGCGTTCGCCATACCCAAGCCAGCAAATGCGCGATGGCAATCCTTGAAACGCAACCCGCTCCGATGCCAAGCGAATCCAGCGGCAAAGATGCTCGTTTTCCGGAAAGGTTTGCAGCACGGCTTCGTCGGTGCGGGCGATGTCCGCAGGATCGCCCGACAGTGCCACCCATCGAAACGGTCCCTGCCCTTCGCAAAAGAGCGGGCGGATGTATTCCGGAACGAACCCGGGAATGTCGAACGCATTTTCGAGGCCAAATTCCAGCGCTTGCCCGCGAATGTTGTTGCCATAATCGAAGACGATCGCACCGCGTTCTTTCAGCGTCAACATGGCTTGCACATGCTCGGCCATCGTACGCATTGACGCCTTCACATAGGCGTCGGGATCGGACTTGCGCAGCGACAACGCGTCGGCATAACCCATCCGGTTGGGAACGTATCCTTCCAACGCATCGTGCGCCGACGTTTGATCGGTCACGATGTCGGGTGTGATGTTCTTCGCGATGAGTTCGGGCAGCACGTCACCGCAGTTCCCTTGAAGCGCGACGGACAGCGGTTGACGTTTCGACTGCGCATCTTGAATCCACTCAAGGGCTTCATCGAGGCTTGCTGTCTTGCGATCCACATAGCGGTCTGCGATCCGCTTATCGATGCGCGTGGGATCAACCTCGACACACAGGATGGTGCCACTGTTCATTGTCGCGGCGAGCGGTTGAGCGCCACCCATCCCGCCAAGCCCACCGGTCAGCACGAACTTGCCCGCCAGCGACCCGCCGAAGTGTTGCTTGGCGCACGCACCGAACGTTTCGTACGTCCCCTGCAAGATGCCCTGCGTTCCGATGTAGATCCAACTACCGGCTGTCATTTGTCCGTACATGGTCAAACCGGCGGCTTCGAGTCTGCGAAATTCGTCCCACGTCGCCCACTTCGGAACGAGCATGGAATTGGAAATGATCACGCGGGGGGCGTCAGTGTGCGACTTGATCACACCCACAGGCCGGCCCGACTGCATGAGCAATGTCTCGTCGGATTCGAGTGATTTTAGCGCCGCGACGATGCGGTCAAAATCCTTCCAGCTTCGAGCAGCCCGCCCGGTCCCCCCGTATACGATTAAATCGTCGGGTTGCTCTGCAACTTCGGGATCGAGATTGTTCATCAGCATTCGCATCGCTGCTTCCTGCACCCATCCTTTGCAGGAAATCTCGTTGCCACGCGGAGCGCGAACCGCTCGACACTTTGAATCCATTGCAGTTGAATCTGTTGAAGCCGTGGTCATAACAATGCACCCAATTCCTTTTCGATCGCATCGATGAGTTGTTTATTTTGCAGGAGTTTGCGGGTGGTGCGCATGTCGTCGCCGAACATTCGATCAGCGCTCGCGTGGCCGACATGCCCGCGAACGACCTCATGGGCGATGCGAACACCGCGCCCGGGTTGGATTGGTGTCCGAAAATCCAATGCCTGCGCCGCGCACATCGCCTCGATCGCCAAAATGGTTTCGACATGATCGAGCACGCGCCACGCTTTCGTCGCCGCGGTAGCTCCCATGCTGACGTGGTCTTCCTGACCCAGCGACGTTGGGATGGAATCCACCGACGCGGGATGGCACAGCACCTTGTTTTCGCTAACAAGAGCAGCGGCAGTGTACTGCGGCAGCATGAATCCACTGTTGAGCCCGGTTTCTTTCATCAACAGTTCGGGCAAGCCATCGTGGCCCGACAGCAATAAAAAGATCCGCCGTTCGCAGATGCTTCCCAACTCAGCGATCGCGATAGCCAAGTAGTCGAGCACGATCGCAAGCGGTTCACCGTGAAACAATCCGCCGCTGATCGTCTGCCCATCATCAAAAATGACGGGGTTGTCCGTGACCGAACTGATTTCGATATCCACAACTGTCGCCGCGTGCTCGACAGCTTGCCGTGTGGCACCGTGAACCTGCGGTACGCATCGCAGCGAATACGGGTCCTGCACCTTGTTGCAATCGGCGTGCGATTCGAGAATACCGCTTCCATCGAGCAGCGTGCGAATGTTTGCGGCTGTCGCGATCGCTCCGGGATGGGGGCGAAGCGCGTTGAGTTTTTCTGAAAACGGTTTGATACTTCCCTGCAATCCCTCGATCGACATTGCCGCGAGGATGTCGGCTTGCTTGATCAACCGCCGTGCGCGAATCACGAGCGCCGCCGCGTAGGCCAGCATGAACTGCGTCCCGTTGATCAGTGCGAGGCCTTCCTTCGCGGAAAGAACCAACGGTTCAAGCTGAAGCGCGTTCAGCGCGTCGACGGCTTGCATCTCGCTTTCTTGGTGGCGCACATTTCCAATCCCGATGAGCGGCAGAACCATGTGTGATAGCGGGGCAAGGTCGCCACTTGCGCCGAGTGAACCCTGCGTCGGGACGATGGGCAGGTAATCGTGGTTTAGAAATTCGAGCAATCGCTCGACGGTGTGGGTGCGAATGCCACTGTGCCCCAGCGAGAGGGCGTTGATCTTCAGCAGCATCATAAAACGTACGATGGCATCGGGCGTTTCGGGACCGACCCCGACCGCGTGCGACACGATCAGATTGTGTTGAAGTTGATCGAGCTGCGACGCGTCGATTCGCTTTGTGCAAAGGTGGCCGAACCCGGTGTTGATTCCGTAGACGACGGCATCACTTGCTGCGATCGCTTCGACCCGTTGTCGCGATGTCTCGATACGCGCCCACACGGTGTCTGCCAGTTCAACGGTGAGCCGTTGTTCCCAGGCGCTATCCAACAGAGCGAGGCTTAGCGGTTGACCGTCGAGGAAAATCGAGTGGGCTGGTGTCTTCACGTTTCGTACGCATCCCTTGACCAAGGTGCCAAACCATCAGCGGCGGAGGTAGATTATAATCGAGGGATTCGCTTTCAACCATGCGGGATACGCAGTGGCATAGAGCATGAAGATCGGGCATTATTTTTGCTCGAACGCTCCTCGTCGAAAACTGTTGCGTTCGAGATTTTCGAGGGTCCGCTGTGCGGACCGTGACAGGGACGAGATATTCGACACCGACAAATGGTCCGCACAGCGGACCCTACATCGTTGGAAAATGTCTCAACGGGTTGAATCGCACCGCTGGCAGGTCGGGTGTTGTGCCTTATCGATCGATCTCTGCCGCCCGGATGTCGATGCGGTCGCTGCCATCATCATCGAGCGGTTGAATGACCGTTCCCGTGCCTCCGTTGCTGGCAAACGAGGCATTCGGTGGTGGGGGGCTTGATGGCGTGGGCACCACGGGCGATGCGGAACGGGGTGTTCCGTTTTTTCCCGCGCCCGATCCCTTGCTCCCCGTGCTGGACCCTTGTTGACGACGCCCGACACCGGGAAGAATCATCCGCAGCGCCACAGACCCCAACATCAGCCGATCGCCCGAATGCAGGTTTCCGAAGTGCATGCGTTCACCATCCATTGTGACTCCGTTGTTACTGAGCAGATCAAAAAAAACCGGCTGACCTGAGTAGTTGAACAGAAGCATGTGGGCGCGGGAAATTTTTGAATCTTTCACCAATACGTCACAGCCTTCGCGGCGTCCCACCAATCCGACGGGGCGCTGAATGCGGACCATTTCGCCACTGCCATTGAGTTCGACCCCGACGGCATCTGCGCCGGGCTCCAACGAAACATGCGGCAAATCGCTCAGCGTGTCGAGCGTGTACGCCGAAATGTGAACCCGCAGATCCCAGTCAGCCAGGCGAATGGTGTCGCCATCTTCAAGTTTCTCGACCTGCGCCTTGAGATCGTTGAGAAAAGTGCCCGTTCCCGAAACAAGGTCGCGCAGATAAACGTCTTCGGTGGTGTTGACGATGGCGCAGTGAACCGCGCTGATGTCAGGCGACTTGAGTTGAAGCTTGCAGCCGCGGCGCGACCCGAGGATCGAAACGCAGCGGGTGAGTTCGAGCGACTGCCCCTTGCCTGGCCCCGACAAAATCGTCAGGCGTACGCGCGGCGCACTCTTTGGAAGACGCGGCGCTTTATGCACCCCGTTGTCTCCCGCTGTTGTGTCTTGTCCGCCATGAGTCGTCATGACCGTGAGCCCCGCGAGCGGCGCATCACCGCGCGCCAATCGTGCCAGCCGAAATTCCGGGTCGCAAGGAACTACTAAGATGACCTAGATGTATTTTCGACCAGTTCTTACAAAGATCTGAATTAAAGCCCTACAGTCTAGTTTATCCAGCTATTACGAAGAAGTCTAGTATTCGTTTTCTTCCTTAGAGTCAGTTGTTTTTGCAAATCAGGTTGTGATTTCTTTGCCATCAGGATTACTCGCCCCGAGGTTGTCCATATTTTCGTGGATCGCTTGCGCCCACGATCCCTTTTTGTGTCCAATGTATGGCCTGCACGATGCCCGACTTGTGATTTTCGTCGATGATGTGCCCCCGTTCGCGGAGGGACTTTGCGATCGACGGATCCAAATCGCGATCGGTGACGACCAGATCCGGTTTCCACTGATGATGAATGCGCACGGCGCCGATCGCGTCTTCGAGCGTCATCTGGTAGTCGAGAACGTTGACGATGACATCGAGGACAGACGAAATGATCCTGGGCCCGCCCGATGCGCCCAGCGCCAAGACCGGCTGGCCATCCTTGAGAATGATGGTGGGCGACATGCTGGAGAGGGGGCGCTTGCCGGGTTCGACGGCATTGCGGTCGGACTGTACAAGGCCAAATGCGTTGGGTTTACCGCGCTGGGCAGAGAAGTCGTCCATCTCATCGTTGAGGATCAATCCGATTTCGCCGATGGCAGCCAATGAGCCAAACGAAGTATTGATCGTTTCGGTCGCAACGACCCAATTCCCCCAACGATCAACGACGCAATAGTGACTGGTTCCGTCATCGTCGCGAACTTGTTGGAGATCGCCGACGTTCTGGACGGGTGTGGCGTGATCTTTGATTTCTTTGGCGATCACTTGGGCGTAGGCCTTTGACGTCAACCGTTTGGTAGGGACGTCGACGAAGTCTGCGTCGGCCAACCATTTCGCCCGATCAGAAAACGCGCGCTTCATCGCTTCGATGCGGTGGTGGATCGCCAGTGCGGGATCGCGTTTGTGAATCCGCTGGAGGTCGATGACCTCCAACATGTTGAGCGTTTCGATGAGGCAAATGCCACCGGAAGACGGCGGAGGCATGGTGATCAACTCGTATCCTCGATACGTTGCCACCAATGGTTTTCGCCGGGCGACGCGATATGCCTTGAGATCATCCTCCGCAATGATTCCGCCGCGTGCCTTGATTCTTCTTGCAATGACCTTGGCGATGGGCCCTTCGTAGAACCCGGCTTTGCCTTTGGATGCGATCAATGCCAGAAGCCGTGCCAATTCAGGCTGCACGAGTGTTTCGCCGACGCGCCTTGGGTTTCCAGATCGTAGGTGAACGCGATAGACGTAACGGCAGGATTTCTTGAGTTCGGGATATTGCTCGTACAACCTGCCGATGATCTTCGTCGCGTTGACGTAATGGCGGTCAACCGCAATGCCTTCGTCGGCAAGCTTGAACGCCGGATTGATCAACATGGGCATGGGAAGGGTGCCCAGCATATCGTGAACTTCGTACATGCCCGCGAGTAGACCGGGTACGGCAGGTGCGAGATAACCGCATTGACTTGGCGGCGCTTTGTTTGGGTGATCGCTCGCGAAATCCTCGAACATGCTTGGGGTCGAGCGCAAAGGGGCGACCTCGCGGTAGTCGAAAACATGGACCGTTCCGTCGGCCAATCGCACAATCAGAAATCCGCCGCCACCCAATCCCGTACTTTGCGGACGTGTTACCCCGAGTGCAAACGACACCGCACAGGCTGCGTCGATCGCATTTCCACCTCGACGCAAAACTTCGAGCCCGATGCGGGACGCTTCCGGGTGATCCGTCGCGACCATCATGGTT
>JAADIU010000193.1 GCA_013151185.1 Planctomycetota bacterium | reverse complement strand
CATCGATTTCTATGGCACATTGGTGACCGGTGACCGCGACGCCGTCGAGAACACCTGCCGAAGCGTCATCGACGACCACGATCTTGAGATGGAAGCGGGCGAGTTGGCGGAGGCGTGGGGGCATCGGTTCTTTGAAGCGATCGAACACGCAAACGGCGAGTCCTTTCAAACGCTGTTTGATCTTGAGGTGCATACGCTTTCGCGGGTGCTGGCCCATCTCGAGATCGACCTTGATGCGCAAAAGTATGCCGGGATGCTCAAAGCCTATTGGCAGGCTCCTCCACTGGCTGCGGATGCCCGCGAGGTGCTCGATGGCATCGACGTTCCGGTGTGCGTTGTGTCAAACGCGGATACCGAAGACGTGCAAGCTGCGATCGCCCTCCACAATCTGAACGTCACCGATGTGATCACCTCCGAAGATGCACGTTCGTACAAACCGCATCCGGTTATCTTCGAGCACGCCCTTTGTGCGATGAACGTTCACCCAAGCCGCGTCCTCCACATTGGCGATTCGTTGCACAGTGACATTGCGGGTGCCAACGCGGCAGGTATTTTGACGTGCTGGCTGAACTCCGCAAATCGAATCATGGACATCGCGAAGTGTGACGACGTTGTGACGGACCATAAGATCAGATGCCTAAAAGAATTAGGGCCGATTCTCTCCTTGGGAGGGGGGATTCTCCTTGACAAAAACCGCCCATTGGGATAAAGTTAACACGGTGAAACTATTCACCCATCGTACCCACTGTTGTTGGCTTTGTCCCTGCGAAAGGGGGAGGTGCCCGGATGACATTGCAAATCAGGAAATCGAACCAAAGAGGACGTTTCCGAGTTCTTTTTGCCATCGGCATCATGTTCGCGTTTGCGATAGAGGCGCAGGCCCAGTCCCGAAGCAGGGGTTCGCATGGGCGATCGGTGGGTCGTTCAAAGGCAGGGCGTTCTTCAGCGGGACACAGGCGATCTGCGGGTCGCTCGCGTTCACGAAGTTCGATCGGGCGAAGCCGGTCCAAGGCTCGGTCCAGAGGCTCAAGCATTGGTTCGCGTTCAAGGGGTTCGCGTTCCAGCGCCCGATCAAGCAGATCGGCAGGACGGAGCAGATCAGCAGGACGGGGTCCTTCACGAACGCGCAGTCGTGCGTCCGCATCGCGTAGCCGTTCTTCGTCACACGGAAATCGTTCTTCGCGAGGGAATCGGGGAGTTCGTCGGTCTTCTTCGTCTCGGCAAAACTTTTCGCGTGCGAATCGCTCGGGATCGTCCCGCCGATCAGCCGGTGCTCGGGCACCTGTTCGCAGATTCCGCAGCAATTCCAATCGTTCGTTCAATTCGGGCAGGACGCAGTCCGTTCGCGGTTCGCAGAACATTCCCAGCGTTGCACCTCAGTTTTCGCGGCCTGCGTTCAATGGTCGTGCCAATCGCAATGGCCGGGCAAGTCAAGTTACAAACAACTTAACACGACGTGGTTCGAATACGAGTGGAGTTGCACGGCGGTCGTCATCCGGGATCAGTCGACAACAAGGCAGCCGACGACAAGGTAGCCGCCAACAAGTCAGCCGACGCAGTGCGACTCGCCAGGGTCAATCGGGCGTCGGGCAGCGGCGAAGTTTCATGTCGCGGCGCAGGAATTCCTCGACGTCCGGGGGAAGTATTTCTGCGATTGGTGTTCAGTCGTCGCGATCGCCCGCGGTGCAGAGAAACAGTGGTAGCCCCATGCAGCGCTCGCGTGCGAGCAGGAGTGGTGAAGGTCGCAACAGACAATCGTTCGGTCGAAGAGGTGGATCAGGAAATAGAGGGCCGCGTCTACAGAGCGGATTCAGATCACCCGCGTATTCCAGAACAGGGGCAGGTTCCCAGTCGACGCTTGGCCGTACACGCTCGGGGAACCAGAACTACGCGAATATGTATAGTCGGCTCGACCAGAGTGATTCGCGTCGGGAATGGTACTCCCGAAATGCGTACCCTGCCCGAGCGTTTGGTGTTGGATACGGACTCAATCGTGATTATGGTTTGGGGCATGATTATGGTTATGGAGATTTTGGTCATGGCTTTGGTGGCGGGTACGACGCCCATGCTATCGGTTTCGCACCCTACTATGATCGGTTCTCCCCATTTCGAAACTCTTTATCGTTCGGCTTGGGGTTCGGATTGGGTAGTCGAGCAGGGTTGAGGAATTCGTTTTTCTACGGGTACAACAACTACCCGTACTATGGGTTCAACAGCTATGGGCTCAACAGCTTCTACGATTATGCCCCCGTGGCGTCCTTCGCTCCGTTGGCACCGGTCTATGGTGGGGTCGGATACTCGACCTACTCCGCGCCGTCGTCGCCTGTGTATATCGACGTGAATAACTACGGATCCAACGATCCCAACGCTTACGGTTCCGGCGGTATGTACAGCCAGAACGGTGGTAACAGTCTTAGCGTCTCTCAGAATTCAAGCCCGTCACTGCCCTCGCTCTCACATCGAGACTTGGCGGCGGCTGCTTTCTACCGAGGTGAATATGACCTTGCACGTCGCGAGTTGATTCGGGCGATGCTGGCTTTGCCCGATGATGCCGAACTTCTTATGTTCTATGCGTATGCACACTTTGCAACGGGCGATTATGTGACTGCGGCGCAGGCGATTCGACGGGCGATCGACTCCGACCCATCGCTTGTCAATCAGCCTGTAGACGTTGCCGCCTACTACGGTCGCCAGCTTGATCTTGAAGATCACTTTGAACGGTTGGAGCGCACCATCGCAGCCAACCCCTATGATGCTGAGTTCTTGTTCCTTGCAGGGTATGTGCAGTACGCAGCCGGTTACCCAAAACTGGCGGTCCAGATTTTCGATCGGGCTGTGTCGCGAGCGCCACAGGATTTATTGACCAGGCTCATGCGTGATGCGTCCTACCAAGCGCAAAACTTGCAGCGCTCAAGCCAGATCCGGGGAGGGGACAGCTACGGGACGGATGCTGGTCGCTACGGTACTGATACGATGGTTATTCCAGGGTCGCGGTCGCGATCGCTGGAACTCACACCGGAAGTGTTACCCACTTACCCCGTCGAAAGCGAGTGAATACCAAGATCATGCGGATGATCATGTCGCCGACGACGGCGAGCCAAGCGCCGAACAAGCCCATGCCGAAGGTCAAACCAAGCAGGAATCCGAAAGGTAGCCGCATGAGCGCCATCCCGATGGTGGTATAGATCAGCGGATACACCGTGTCTCCAGCCCCACGGAGCGATCCTGCGTATACCATTCCGATCGCCAAGATCGGTTGGGCTGCGCCGGCGAGCATGAGTACGGGTGTCGCGATCGCGACGACATCGGGGTCGCTGTGCATGAGCCCGCAAATCTGGCGGGCGAAGATCACAAACAAGACACCACTGATGCTGGTCAACAACGCGCACTGGAGTGCGCC
>JAADIU010000279.1 GCA_013151185.1 Planctomycetota bacterium | reverse complement strand
GGCGATCGTGCTGCGGAGGTATCAGTCATGATCAACTCTGGCACGATCGACTCTCGACAAACATCGCGACGCGTCGTTGTCACGGGAATCGGGTGGGTCACACCATTGGGCAACAATATCGAAACCGTGTGGAAGCGCCTTCTCGCTGGCGAAAGTGGAGTCGAAAAAACCACGCACTTTGACGCCTCTACATTTCCCTCTCAGTTTTCCGCGCAGGTCAAGGACTTCGATTTCCCCGGATTGCTCGGCGAAGAACATGCAACGCGACATGCGACAGCCAGTTTGAATTCCCGGTTCGCACTCGTCGCTGCACTGCAAGCCTGGAACAGTGCGGGTATGAAATCCTGCCCCGCCACCGACGCAAGCCGCATCGGTTTGTATCTGGGCGGTGGTGAAGGCCCGCTCGATTTTGAAAGCGTAGCCGCTGCTGCCATTGGCGGCTGGGAAGATGAGGACGGCGGTAAGTACAACGCGGTGAAGTGGGCCCATGTCGCCCGCGAACGTCTCGGGCACATGTCGGAATTGGAGCAAGACCCCAATCTTCCCGCCAGTCACGTCGCAGTATTGCTCGGAATCGAAGGTCCAAGTTTCAACACCCTCACAGCCTGCGCTGCCAGCACGCAAGCCATCGGCGAAGCCACCTGCATCATTCGCCGAGGCGATGCCGACGTGATGGTATCGGGCGGCGCGCACAGCATGATCCACCCGCTGGGCGTCACCGGGTTCAACCGTTTGACCGCGCTGTCCACGCGCAACGACTCCGTGCAATCAGCGTCGCGACCATTCGATCGAACGCGCGACGGATTCGTTCTGGGCGAGGGGGCTGCGATTGTCATCCTGGAGGAACTCGAACATGCACGTTCGCGCGGTGCGACAGTCCTTTCGGAAGTCGTGGGGTATGGCTCGACTGCCGACGCATTCCGCATCACGGACATTCACGAAAACGGACGAGGTGCGGTCGCTGCGATGCGGTTGGCAATTGAAGATGCCGGCTTGCAACCGTCGGACATCGGTTACATCAACGCCCACGGAACCAGCACCGAAGAAAACGACAAGATCGAAACGCTCGCCATCCGAACGCTGTTTGGAAGCGCAGGCTCCGCCCCACCGGTGAGCAGCATCAAAAGCATGATGGGGCATCTCATCGCTGCCGCTGGTGCGACCGAACTGATCACATGCGTGCTCGCGCTTCGCGATGGTATCATCCCCCCGACGATGAACTACGCCAATCCCGATCCCAACTGCGATCTCGACTATGTACCCAACGAGGCACGAAAAGCAGACATCAAGTACGCCCTGTCAAATAGTTTCGGATTCGGCGGACAAAACGACACGCTCGTCATCCGAAAGTTCGACGCGTAAACGTCCCACCCCGCTCCCCAATAAATGGTGTCGCCGTCCTGTGGTTTGTAGTTGTTACTGACAGCCCAATCGAACGCTTCAAGTCCGACGCAGACCACGCCTGCGAATCGAAGCGATTAACACCCCCATCGCCATCAATCCGAACGATGCGGGTTCCGGAATGACATTCATCGCGAAGTTCGCCAACCGTCGATGCGCTTCAGCGGTCGGGTGAACGTCGTCCCAGAATAGAAACTCATCCGGGTCGGCGTGGGTGGAGCGTCCGTCGGTCAGGAAAGCCGTGTCGATATTGGTGAAACCATTACCGGGTGCGCCCGCAATTTGCTGCTCGCCGAATTCAAACGCATCCAACAGCATCAGGTCCAGTCCAAGGTTTAACTCAAGCGCGTTCATCTCAGCATTGAGCGCTGCGTTGAACGTGTTGCTCAACGACGTCGCCCCGATAACGACTAGCGGCCCTGCTGAAACCGCAAAAGGCGTCCTCCCCAAATTGGGCATGTTCCCGACAAGAATGTTTTGAGCGCCAGCATCTGCCAAAGCGGTGATGGAAGCAGAAATGTTCGCGACGGCTTGCTCGATGGTTGGCGTAACCCCGGTTTCCGCAAGATCGATGAAATCGTCGGGCCCCGCCCAAACGACGTACAGCGCGTTGGCGTTAACGTTTCCGCCAGTGACAAATGGTGTCACTTGCTGCTCAAGAACCTGCTGGGTTGTCGCAGCACCTTTCGCCAAGTCCGTGAATTGGCTTTCGTTGAGACCCAGCATCGGTGCGAGTTCTTCGACCCACACCGGACCGTTCGAGAATCGACCCTCAAAATACGGCGGGCTCGCTGGGAACGTTCCGCCATTTTCGGCGAACAGGTTCCCGTTGTCCGAAAGACTGTCGCCAAACACCACCATCTCGCTAAACATTTGCGCGCCGTGTACAACAGGGGCGCAGACAAACAACATGACCGCCAGGGTCAAGGTAAAAACCTTGCGCATTGGATTGCCTCTCTCTTCTCGCCTAACTTCTTCTCCCAACCGGACCCTGACTCGGCAGAGCCGGCTTGCCCGCGTTGCACGGACGCCTGCCAGTATATCGGGGAGAACGCCCAAATTCACCCCTCGACCTGTCCGAATTCGGAAAACCGGCATGACCCCGCACACCCACATTACGTTAAGTTCCTTCTGCAAAACCACTTACGGATCCCGTAATAGCATCAATTCTCGATCTTGATTTGACCGCAGAACACCCGATGATGCCGAATTCAGCTACCCGGTCCGCACCAAATGGGACCCACCGTAGCCACAAGGAGATGTGTGATGGCGTACGAAACCGAACTTCAATTCGCGATTCAGGCAGTCAGCCAAGCCGCTCGCCTCGCGATCGCCGTGCAACGTGAAATTGCATCGGACGATGCGCTGGCCAAGGAGGATCGATCCCCCGTCACCGTCGCCGACTTCGGAGTGCAAGCCCTCATCAGCCACGCGCTCCAACAGGCCTATCCGAACGACCCGTTCATGGGTGAGGAAAACTCGGCGGCGCTCAGTTCGCCGGAGGCAGAAGGCATCGCGGGAAAAATCATTCAGCGAGTCGTCAAGATCAAATCCGAAATCGAACGCGACGAAGTGTTGCCTTTGATCGATCGGGCTTCGCACGACGGCGGAAGCACGGGCCGCTTCTGGACGCTCGATCCGATCGACGGAACGAAAGGCTTTCTTCGACGTCAACAATATGCCATAGCCCTGGCACTCATCGAAAACGGCGAAGTCGTCGCAGGTGTGCTGGGTTGCCCGAATCTTTCTTCCGGTGGCGATCCCGAGAACGGTTCACACGGCTCCATCTTCGCCGCATGCAAGGGGCAAGGTGCACAAACGTTGACCATCGATGGCGATCATCCAACGACAATCTGCACGCGCGATATTTCAGAAACCGATGCCGCGATCGTTTGCGAATCCGTCGAAGCCGCACACAGCGATCACTCAACCAGCGCCGAAGTCGCCCGCATCTTGGGCATCACGGCTGACCCGGTTCGGATCGACAGCCAATGCAAGTACGCAGTGGTGGCTCGCGGCGACGCAGACATCTACCTGC
>JAADIU010000294.1 GCA_013151185.1 Planctomycetota bacterium | reverse complement strand
TCGACAGCGACGCCATCCAAAATCGACAGGAAGCCGTCGGGGCGTTCGTCGCCGATGAAGCGTTGCGACGCGATCTTCGCAAAGACCTCAAAACCCTTGCCGACGTTGAGCGCATCGCCGCCCGAATCGCATTGCTGCGAGCCAACCCCCGCGACTTTGTCAATCTTTCGGCAACACTCGCTCAATTACCCCAGGTAGAACAGCGTCTCGAAGGTGTTGGCGTTCCTATGTTGGATGATACGCGGTCCGCGATGCGCGGGCTTGACGGGTTAGCCGCCCTGCTCGAACGCGCCATCGATCCCGAAGCCGCACCGCTCCTCCGCGATGGCGGTGTCATCGCAGCCGGTTACAGTAGCGAACTGGACAACCTGCGCAATATCCGCAGCAACGGGCAGCAGTTCCTCGCGGAATACCAGCGCGAACTCGTCGAATCTACGGGCATCGCAACACTCAAAGTCGGGTTCAACAAAGTCTTTGGCTACTATATCGAAATCTCCAACGCACACCGAGGCGATGTACCGCCCGACTTTGTACGCAAGCAAACTATCAAGAACGCCGAACGCTACATCACCGACCGCCTCAAGCAATTCGAGCAACAGGTACTCACCGCCTCGGACAAAGCCATCGAACTCGAACTCCGTCTCTTTGAAGAATTGCGCGGACAAGCAGCGCAAAAACTATCCGAGTTGCAAGCACTCGCGGACGCCATCGGCATTTTGGATACGACATCCGCATTGGCGGAGTTGGCGGTCCAACGTCGTTATGTCCGGCCCGAAATCGTCGACGATGGCCGTCTCGAAATTGTCGAAGGCCGACACCCAGTCCTCGACGCCATGATGGCTGAGTCATTCGTACCCAATGATTGCAACTTGGATGCCGACGCCCAGCGACTAATCATCATCACCGGACCCAACATGGCCGGCAAAAGTACCTACATACGACAGGTCGCATTACTCGCCATTCTCGCACAGACGGGTTCCTATGTACCCGCCGAGAAAATGAGCCTTTCGCCAGTCGATAAAGTATTCGCCCGCGTCGGTGCTTCCGATGAAATATCGCGAGGCCAATCTACATTCATGGTAGAAATGACAGAAGCAGCCGTCATCCTCAACACAGCCACGAATCGCTCCATCGTAGTGCTCGATGAAATCGGACGGGGTACCAGTACCTTCGACGGCCTGGCGCTGGCTTGGGCCATCACCGAGCACCTCGCCAACAATACACAATGTCGTACGTTAGTCGCCACGCACTACCACGAAATGACCGAGCTTGCGGACCTACTATCCGGCGTACACAATCACAGCGTCGCCGTCCGAGAGTACGAAGACCCCGAAGGCAAAGACCACCGCGTCGTGTTCCTCCACAAAATAGTACCCGGAAGAACCAACAAGAGCTACGGTATCCACGTCGCCAGGATGGCAGGCGTACCCGAAAACGTCATCGACAGAAGCCGCACCATCCTCGAAGAACTACACCAAGGCTTCGCCCGAGAATCTCAAACCACCGAGCTAGCCACCCAAAAAACAAAATCCACGGACCAAATGCTACTATTCGCCGATCCAGCAGAGGAGATCGTGAAGCAACTCACTGCAATCGACCCAGACCACCTGACACCAATGCAGGCACTGACCGTGCTTGGTGAACTGAAGGCGAAACTCAAGGGGACCTGATTCCGTTTTCACAAAGGTTGCTTCTTCTCAGCACCCTCGTAGGTAATTCGGTGCGTCCGGGACGCACCCTACGGCTACTGCGCGGGTGCCCCATCCTTGAGCGCAGCGGAAGGGTGGGGGACTGACACACTACGAATGGATCAAGACTACTTTAACCAATCAGCCGACGGAGTTTCCCGAGGTTGATCTTGTCGAAGTCGGCGTTGCGGCCATCGACTGCTTTTGGTGTTTCGAGAATCCGAATGGCATGAGCGAGTTGGGGGTCGTTTACCAAATTGCGAAATCCGGACAAACCAATCTTCCCTTTACCGATGTGATCGTGACGGTCGATGCGACTTCCACATTCACCTTTTGAATCGTTGGTATGAACGCAGGCGATGCGTTTCAACCCGACGTGTTTGCGCAATCGCGAAACCATTTCGCCACTGTGTCTCGAAGATCGTAGCCGGCAGCGAACAGGTGGCAGGTGTCGAGACAGATACCGATTCGCTCCGGTTGCTTTGTGCGTTTCAGGATCGCCCCGAGTTGGCTGATCTCGTGTCCGATCGATGTGCCCTGGCCAGCCGTCGATTCGAGAAGGATACGCACACCGAACCCCTTCGTGCGAGCATGAGCCTCATCGATGCCAGCCGCGATACGCCCGATGCCATGGTCAACACCCTCCCCCATATGCGCACCGGGATGAACCACCAATCCCAAAATGCCCAGCGCTTCGCAGCGTTCGAGTTCATCGACCACGGCATCGATGCTCTTTTTCCATTGCTCATCTTTCGGCGAGCCGAGATTAATCAGATAGCTTGCGTGTGCGACCACGGGCTCGATTTTGGTGGAAGTTTGCGCGTGTTTGTATCGCCGGATGCCATCGTCGGTGAGCGGCTTGGCGTCCCAACGCTTTTGATTCTTCACGAAAATTTGCAGACAATCGCACCCGGCAAGCTTCGCCGCATCGAAGGCATTTTCAAGCCCACCCGCCACCGACATGTGCGCACCAAACCGCTGCGCTTGCAGTGATTTTTTCTCCGCCGGTTGTTTGGAAGCCGACGAACGTTTCGCAGATGCAGCACGCTTGGCCATGTTACTCACCGATGATTTTGATCAAGGCCCGCTTGCGACGTCGGCCGTCGAACTCACCGTAGAACACTGCCTCCCACGGTCCGAAGTCGAGTTTGCCATCGGTGATGGCGATGGTCACGCTTCGCCCCATGATCTGGCGTTTGAGGTGTGCGTCGGCATTGTCTTCACCGGTGTCGTTGTGACGGTACTGTGCGATGGGTTCGTGCGGCGCGAGTTGTTCAAGCCATCGCTCGTAGTCGTGATGCAAACCGCGTTCGTTGTCGTTGATGAACACGCTTGCTGTAATGTGCATGGCGTTGACCAGACACAACCCTTCGCACACACCGCTCTCGTCCACCGCGTTTTGCACATCATCCGTAATGTTCACAAACCCGCGTCGCGACGGAACTTCAAACCATAGCTCTTTGCGAAATGATTTCATGGTAGTTCGCTGATCGTAGGATGCTGGACCTTGTTCAGTATATTCGGTGCGTCCGGGACGCACCCTGCGGCCTACTCTCCAGTGTCGCGCCAGTTGACTCGCTGATGCACGGCCATCGAAAGCGGTTGACGGTTTTGCGGAACGGGTTGGAAGGCCTCCATGGTTTGTGGTTTCGCAGCGGCGGATGCTTTTTGTTTTGCCTGGATGGTGCGAATACCGCAATCGAAGCAGTCTGTGCCCAATACACAGAGTGGCCCTTCGACTCCGTCACCCCCGTCGTCGCACTCGTCATCGAATGCGAACGCGCACGAATCATCGCAAAGCTGCTGCCCACCACCCGGTGGAACTTGTCCGCCTCCGCCCCCATCCGGAAGTTGCCCTCCCACCTGCGAGCAGTCGGCTGCGTCGGTCCGGGTAGCCTCCCATGTACCAACGAAACCGCCGGCTGTCTCGGCGTTTCCGGAAATGGTATCTCCAGTGACCGTCCCGTCGAATCCGAAGAAAAAATCGGTCGAAACCATCAGCATGCTTCCGTCCGCGTCAGCCCCACCGAACAACCCGACGATCGTATCGAATCCAAATTGTGCCACAGCGATCTCGCCCAACACGCAGCCGTCCGCGTCAATCTGCACCGCGACGGGTGTTCCATCATCAACCGAACCGCAGTACAAACCAGCCACGCCTCCTACATCTTCGCCACCAAAGTTTGGCGTGAACGGATCGGTACCGTTGTCCACTTCCTGTCCATCGCTGATGCCATCGCCATCCGTATCGGGGTTGAGCGGATTCAAACCGAACGCCACCTCGAAATCGATAAGCCCGTCACCATCTGTGTCGGCATTGTTCGGATCGGTACCGGTGATGAACAACTCCGTCGCGGTATCCAACCCGTCACCATCTGGATCGTTGTCGTCGTTCGTCACCGATGGTGTGGTGGGTACGTTGGTGGGCGTCTCGGGCCTGTTGGGCTGCATCGGCTTCACGCCGCCGTCGCGCGCACCGTAGAGTTCCTGAATGCCTTTGATGTCATCCGGTCTTAGCTCCACCTTCCGTCGATTGGGGCGATAGCTCGCAAACATCACGGCGCTTTCGTCATCGCTGTGGCCAAGACCGAGTCCGTGTCCGAATTCGTGAATCGCCGTTTCGAGCAGACGAATCTCGCGGCCATTGGCGTTGTTGCCAGCCCACGTTTCAGCGTCATCAAAGTGACAGTCGCCTGCATTTGGGCCACCACTACCCGGTGGGAAATAGCAATGGGCGAGTACACCGCTCGCGCCATCGAACCCGCCACCCTGCCCGTTCGTGCCTGGACATTGTTGATTGGCGGCTGCGTATAACTCGCAATGGTTGGCTGTACCGAACCCAAGAACCATGTCCGCCTCGCCGGCTGACGCAGCTTCCTGAAAGTTCAACGGGACAACAGCCGACCACACCGCCAGCGCATCGACCAGGATTTGTCGCTGAACGTCTTCGGGCAGGTCAGACGATGTGCTGGAAAGGAAGTATGTCAGGTTTTGCTTTTGCCACCGCGTCTTCAAGGAGAACGCGGCAAGGAACCCGGAGTCCTGTCGATCCGGCAAACTGTCGAAGCGGGTTTCCTGCGCGTCCGGATCATTGTTGCCTGGGTCTGTCGCGGGAGGCGGCGTCGTCTCACAGCCGACCAACAACATCGCCGAAATCAGTAGATATGGGCGCAGCTTCATGGCATGTTTCTCCCGGTTGACGGCATAAGCCGATTCCTGGCGTCCAGTGCAATTGAACGTGGGGGCATCGCGTTGACTATTTCCCCCTCACAACCGATGCTGGTTATAATCTCTTCGGCAGCGTTGGCAAAGTGATACCCAAAATGCGTGCGTCCTTCTTTGAAAATCGAACTTGGCGATCGGTCTTGACGCGTGGCACTGCGTTGGGTCTTGCCGCAGTCCTCATGTGTGCGAATTCAGGATGCCAAGACACCTCGCCTTCGGGTGATGTCGCCGCTTCATCCGATACGATCCCGTTCATTTCCGGCGAAACGCAGCGCGTCGCCCTGCAAAGTGGATGCGCGCAAACGGTGCTCGAATGCAGCACATCGCGTCCGGTCGTGATTCTGGATGTCCTTCCCACCGAGGGACAGTTCGTAACGGAAAGTGACAGCGGTTTCGTCGTGGTTGGTCGAAGCGAAGATGGTTCCGAACTGCTGCGCTTTCGTGGTAGTCGCAGCGTGACTGGCCGCAGCGGACCGCGCCTTGCGTTTAGTTGGAGCAGTAGTGCTTCGGACAACGACCCCACGACGTATTCACCTGGCAGGCAATTTTCAACGCGTTCAGATGCAACGGTCCGCCTGGGCGTTGGGTTTCACTATGTTCGCCTCCCTGTGCGACTCG
>JAADIU010000201.1 GCA_013151185.1 Planctomycetota bacterium | reverse complement strand
CCAACTCGGCAAAGGCTTCCTGCGCCGCGTGCAGTTGCCCCAATCCGCCATCGATCAGAATGATGTCCGCGTACAATTCTTCTCCGGCAGACGCATAGCGATACCGTCGAAGAATGACTTCCCGGATCATCGCATAGTCGTCCTGCCCGTCCACCGTTTTGATTTGAAAACGCTTGTAACCCGATTTGAACGGCTTGCCGTCGATGAAGCACACCAACGATCCGACCGACTGCTCACCTTGCAGATTGGCGATGTCGATGCCTTCGATGCTGCGGGGTCGTTGTTCGAGGTTGAGCAGTTCGGCGAGTTTATCCAGGCCATTCGCCGGGTCGATGTAGAACGCCTCGATTTGTCGATCGGTGTTCGTGTCGCCCGAGTCGGAGAGGGCTTTGATCGAGTTGATTCTGTCGCGGATCACCGCAGCTTCTTCGTAGCGCATCGCCCCGGAGGCGTCGTCCATTTCCTGTGTCATCTGCCGAACGAGAACGGACCGCTTCGATTTAAGCAGGTTCTTCAAGCGATCGATGTCCTTGCGATAAGCGTCGCGGCTTATGAGATCGGCACAGGGAGCGGTGCATTGATTGATCGCATGAAGCAGACAAGGGCGAAAAAATCGGCGTGATTCATCGTCTGCGCGAATGTCCAGTTCGCAGGTGCGGAACTTGAAAACCCGCTGAAGCGTGTTCACCGCATCGCGAATCGCCCCCGGACTCGTAAACGGGCCATAGAGTTTGCTGCCTTTGAGGCGTGGTGTTCGTGTGACAAACACACCCGGAAAATCGTCGCCGGTCGTGATCTCAAGATATGGAAACGTCCGGTCATCTTTGAGTTGGGCGTTGTGAGGCGGCTGCGTGTCTTTGATGAGACGCGCTTCTTTGAGCAGGGCATCGACTTCGGTTTCGCATTCAAGAAAATCGATGTCCTCGACTCGGGTAATCATCCGGGCAATGTCGGGCCCGCGCGTGTTCAGCAGGTCAGCCGAGGGTTGAAAATAGCTCATCACGCGCGACCGCAAATCCTTCGCCTTGCCTACATATAGGACCCTGCCCTCCGCGTCCTTCATCAGATACACGCCCGGGGTTTTGGGGAATTTTTGGATCAGTTCGCGCAGGGCGGTGATGCGTTCGTCGTGCTCCATCGCGTGAATTGTAGCCGTGGCCCGCAATGCTGGCGACTGGCCCATCCTGCTTTGCAGCCGTGGTGCGTTTGCTTCGAATCATCGGAATGAAACTGATTCATAAAGTGTCGATCGTATGCCCTTCCAGTTGAGCTTCGGTG
Organism: Planctomycetota bacterium; assembly: GCA_013151185.1. Classification (GTDB taxonomy): domain Bacteria; phylum Planctomycetota; class Phycisphaerae; order UBA1845; family UBA1845; genus UBA1845. The sequence goes on along the minus strand of JAADIU010000201.1, from coordinate 2,164 downwards.
GATAGACGTTTTGCCTTCACTCTTGTAGGATGGACCGAATTGTCAGTAGAATAAGGACTGGGCAGCGGGCAGTATCGTTCCTCTGATCGGCTATCGCGCTGCTATGAAACCCAGAGCTGCCGGACGCCTGAAGTCTCAGGGCCCAGGGGTGCCATTCGTTGCGTCTCATCCGCATCGTCAATGTGGGTGTATCGGATGGGTGTAAGACGATTGGCCTTCTGCATGATGCTCGACTGCGTGTTGACTCACCTCATGCGCAATCCCGGCTGACCTGATTCCGCTGCCACACGAGGATTCCATGGCTGAACAACTCGCCGTCGGTGTTGATCTTGGTGGCACGAATATCGTGACCGCGCTGGTGACCAAGGACGGTCGGATTGCAGAGATGATTAGTCGGCGGACCGAGCCCCACCGGGGTGCGGAATTGGTCATCACAGAGATGGCCGCCGTCGTCAACGAGTTGATCAATTCGGTGTCGCTCGATGACATCGTAGGATTAGGAGTGGGCACCCCCGGGCCGCTGCGTCAACGCGAAGGCCTGATCCACCATTCTGCGAATCTACCTGGTTGGAAGAACGTTCCCATTCAGAAATGGCTCCAGGAAAAAACCGGGCTACCCGTGCAGTTTGAAAACGACGCAAACGCTGCCGCCTACGCGGAATTTTGGGTTGGCGCGGGCAAGGGCGTTAGCGGATTGGTCACCCTGACCTTGGGTACGGGTGTTGGCGCGGGTGTGATTATCGATGGCGAGATTCTGCGCGGTCATTTTGAAAACGCGGCGGAGATCGGCCACACCATTGTCGAACTCGACGGGCGACCGTGTAGTTGTGGGCAGAAGGGTTGTTTCGAGCAGTACGCAGCCCCCGGCAATATCGCGAAGCACGCTGCCGAAGAGATCCGCAACGGTGCCAAGAGTTCGCTGGGTGGCATCCTCAAGGCGCAGGGCGGGTTCGATTCGGAAGCAGTCGCCGAGGCAGCGCAGGCGGGTGATGCGTTGGCCAACAATGTTTGGAATGATGCGTGTCGGTACATCGCGCTCGGCTGCGTGAATATCCAACACACCATCAATCCCGAAATGCTCGTGTTGGCCGGCGGAATGAGCAAGTCGGGTGGATTCCTCCTCGACCGGGTCAGGCAGCATTTCGCGTCGCAGACGTGGAAGATTTTTGACGATGCGCCCCAGCTCGTTCTTTCAGAACTCGGAAGCAACGCAGGCGTCATCGGGGCAGCCGGCCTCGCGTGGAAGGCCTACCAAAGCGGCGCGGTCCGCCTCAACATCGCCGCCAGCTGAACAAGAAGTATTCGACCAGCTTGGACATTCTCCTACCTTGGACATTCTCCTACCTTGGACATTCTCCTACGATGTAGGGTCCGCTGTGCGGACCATTTTTCAACGTTGAAATTGTCCCGGTGACGGTCCGCACAGCGGACCCTACCCGGACTTCGCGGTAGGGTGCGTCCCGGACGCACCGAATACGGGTGACACGATCCTGCCACCGCGCGCTACTCAAGTTCAAGAACCGTTCTCTCTCGAAACTCAGCCGCCCGATCCAAAAGCTCATTTCGATCCGGAATGACCTCAGGCTCCAGCGTGAACGCCATGGATCTCTGGTCGTGAATTTCACCGGGATACAGAATCTCCGCGAAAAAATCGATGAGCATCCACTGGTACCACGGCTTTCTCAGGAGTTGATGCGTCTTGAGCGTTTCGTGGCCATCAAGCCGAGCGATGACATCGTAGTCGCCATACCACAAAAAATCCGTCGTCACGGGCGAGCGTCCAATTTCCTCATCGTTCAGCCAGATCAATGCACCTTGGGGCTCGGTGTCGATGGTGAGTGTTCGACGCACGCACCCAGTCAACACGAGCACGGAAAGAAGGCTTGCTGCCACGCACAAGGCCCGCGTTTTCTGCGCGCGAACGCGAGGCGTTTTGGGCGCAGTCGTGCGGTTGAATCTATTCGAGATTTTCGTTCTTGGCATCATGCCGGAATGATGCCCTCAAATGGACGTTGCGTCCAGCACAATTCAGACGTTCGCTTCAATCGAGGGTTCTCAGCGCGGTTGCAACGGCTCGGCGTCGTCGACCGGCAACACGCAGCGACCCGAAGCCCGCAATCATCAGAGGCAGCATTCCAACCGCACCCGCACCGCATCCCGCACC
>JAADIU010000116.1 GCA_013151185.1 Planctomycetota bacterium | reverse complement strand
TGCACGAATTCTACAGTGGCAAACTCATGCCGATGGGTGCGCGCCTCGTCAGTCGAGACCGGACCGGTGCGTATGACTATCTGCCGAAATCCGTCGCCAGTTTTATCGATGCCGCGCAGATGTGCGATTGCTTGCGCTCGGCGGGGTTTGCAAGTGTTTCCGCGACACCTTTGACATTTGGCGTGGTCACGGTCTATGTGGCAACGAAGGAGTCCCGATGACATCAGCCGACGCAACCATGCCCATCCGCGACGACGACGTTTCCGAATTGGACGTGGTGGATGTCTGGTCGCGTACTTCGTCCAAGCATCGGTTGCAGGCGATTTTGCTGCTAATGGTGAATATCGTCCTGTTTGCGGGGCTGGGATGCTTCGCCTACTGGCTTCGCACGGGCGTTGTGTTTGCATTTTCAGTGCCGGATTATTGGGGCCAACTCGGGCGGACATTCCTCCCCCGGGGTGATGCAACCCTCGCGAACTTCGTGTTGTTTCCCGTGCGCCTCGATGTGATTCCGATGCACGGTGTGGTCGTGGGGTTGCTGCTGGCTGCGTTGGTGTCGATCCCGATTTTTTGATTTCCATCCTGTATCGGTTTGCGAGTTCGATCCCGTTCCTGGTCATCGTTGCGTTTCTCGCGTTGATGCCCTGGCTTGCTTTGACGCTGACAGGCGCGTGCATCCTCGCGTCGGTGAAACCGTTCCGCTTTCGTTTTCGTTTCGCGTCCGCGCTATTGGGCCTTGTCTTGGTGATGTTTTATTTTTATGGCGCATCGCGTCAGACCGCACCGCAAGTCGCCGAATACATGCCAGCCGCCCGCATCAAGTTTATCGCGCCTTGGCTTCTCGCAACGTTGGCGTCGTGTTTGCTGATGGGGGGCGTGCTGTTTCTGGCCAAGGTGGTCGATTATCGGCCAGGTGTGATCGCGCCGCTTTTGGCGCTGAGCTTTGCGATACCGGTCATCGTGTTCGAGAAGAACGTCGGGAGAGACGAGCTTTACTACCAGCTATTGGCGAAACATTTTCACGATGAGTTCTATGTGCCGGATCACAATTTCTCCGAGCAGTTCGAGCAGATGGCCTATCGGTATTGGCAGAACCAGCCCGAACCCAAAAAGCCTTACCCGGTGGTTCGCGAGATGCTGGAGTTTCGGATGGCGTTGGAATTGGATATCAAATCCGACGTTCGCACCGAATTTGCCAAGCAACGGGATGCGATCAACCAGCAGTGCAAGCATTTCCTACGACACTTTCCCGACTCACGGTACGCGCCCAATGTGCTGTATTTTCAGGGGCAAACGCTTGATATGCGGGTCGACCTGAAAGCGTTTCGCAGTAAGGAAAAGATTCTCAGATACTACGCCGACTTTCCGTCGGACTTGTCGCTGCTGGTGTGGCGAAAGGTCGTCGCAAATGCGCCCAAGTCGCAGTCGGCTAAGGTCGCACTGTTTAAGCTTTCGCAAATCGAAGCAAGGGACCGGGAGATTGAAGAAGCCCTTACGCTTCTCGATGAACTTCTCGAAGAAAACAGCGTGGACGGGACGGGCGCAACAAACGCTTCACAGCCCGGTGTGGCTGACGTACTGACCCGCGCACCCGCCGACAAACAACTCAATATCGATGTTGATGCAATCGTGTCTCGCGCTCGCGATTTTCGCAGTCTTCTTCGCAACAATCGAAACGACCCGCGCTACGGAAATCGGCCTTTGTGCGGTTCGCTGTCGGGTGAACCCTTTTGTGGCGGATTGCTCAAGATGGATCCGCAGCACATTCGCCATGCGAGCAATCTGGCGAAGCTTCAGGAGTCGTATCCAAATGCCCTCGTCGCCGACAACGTGGCATTCCTGCTGGCGATGGAAGAGGACGATCCGGAAAAACGGATCGAATCTCTGGAGTCGATCCTTCAGCATCATCCGAACGGTGACGCGATCCCGCAGGTGTATTATCGTCTCGCCATGGCGTGGACGGAACTGGGCGCCGTACAGAAAGGCCGCGAACAATACGAAAAACTCGTGAGCGAATTCCCCGACAGTCAATGGGCGCAAGCCGCGATTGAGTTCCTGCGTCAACCCGTCACCATCGAAGCCGACGCGTCAAGTCGCGTGGATTGATCCGAACATGGCAGAAGAAACGATTAACAAACGAATCGTTGTGGGCGTATCCGGAGCCAGCGGAGCGCCATACGCTCGGCGGCTGGTGTCTTGTTTGATCGAGGCGAACGTCGAAGTCCACCTCGCAGTCACACCCAATGGCCGGCGCCTGTTCCACGATGAACTCGACCTGTCAGAAATCAACAGCCAATCGCTCCTGGGTTTCGACGCACCGCAACTGATCATGCACGCCCACCAAGACGTGGGCAGCAGCATCGCCAGCGGTTCGATGCACACCGATGGCATGATCATCTGTCCGTGCAGCAGCCACACGCTCGGGTCGATTGCCTCTGGCCTCGGTGGAAACGTGCTGACCCGGGCTGCACAGGTCACACTCAAAGAGCGTCGGCGCCTTGTGGTCGTTCTTCGCGAAATGCCGATGGGCCAGCTTGATCTGGAAAACGCACTTCGCCTAAGCCAAGCCGGTGCGGTGATTTGCCCGGCTTCACCCGGTTTCTACATGCTTCCCGAAACGGTTGGCGATGTCGTCGATTTTGTCGTGGGCAAACTCCTCGACCTGATCAACGTTCCGCACTGCCTCCACACGCGGTGGACCGACATGCTGAAGTTGTCGGAATCAGAGAAGAGGAAGGACTCGTGACATCCTCCGCTTCGCCCAAGGCTCCGTCGTCTGTTCTGGTGTGGACGGAGATGGTGAAGTTTTCGCATTCGGTGTTTGCGCTTCCGTTCGCTTTGATGGCGACGTTTCTGGCGGGGCGATCGCTACCGCAGCAACGTCCCGAGTGGCTTCACCTCGCGCTGATTGTGGTGTGCATGGTTTCGGCGCGCAGTGTGGCGATGACGTTCAACCGCATCGTCGATGCGCAAATCGACGCGCGCAATCCGCGTACGGATTCCCGCCCACTTCCGGCTGGCAAGTTGAGCATGGTGCAGGCGTGGACGTTTTTGATCGTATTCTTTGCGACCTACGCGCTCGCGTGCTTCGGCTTCTTCTTCCAATATCAAAACCGTTGGCCGATGCTGCTTGGCGGTCCGGTGTTGTTGATTTTGTGCGGCTATTCGCTCGCCAAACGGTTTACGAGTTGGTCGCACTTCTGGTTAGGGAGTGCCATTGGCCTGTCACCGTTGGCCGCATGGATCGCGATTCATCCTTCAACGCTGGGCTTGCCCGCGATCTTGTTGTCGCTGGCTGTCATGTTCTGGATTGCAGGGTTTGATATCATTTATGCCTGCCAGGATATCGAAGTCGATCGAAGGGAGGGGCTATTTAGCCTCCCGTCTCGCATCGGTCCGGCGAAGGCGCTGATGGTGACGCGCATGGCCCACACGGTAGTCGTCATTCTGCTGATTCTCGTTGGCAAACTTTCCGGTTTGGGTTGGATTTACTATGCGGGCGTGGGCATCGTGGCGGTGCTGTTGGTTCTTGAGAATCTCTGCGTCAAGCCCGACGATTTTTCCAAGGTCAATCTCGCGTTCTTCACGCTGAACGGGTTGGTGAGTTTGGCGCTGGCTGTTTGCACGATCACAGATGTTCTTTTGGGGTTGCCTGCTGTCCTTTGAAAGTGGTATTGATCTTCTGTCAGTCCCCCACCCTTCCGCTTCGCTCAAGGATGGGGCACCCGACTGCAAGGTAGGGTGCGTCCCGGACGCACCGAATTAAGACGCCCTGAATTAACTCTTCTTCGCAAGATCCACGGCGACGATTTCAGCTTGATCGCGGATGTATAGGGTGTCGCCGTTCAGGGTTGGGACGGTCCACGCTACCTTTTCGAGCATCTGGGTTCTTGCGAGGATTTCGATTTTTTCAGGCGAAACCTTCGAGGACGCCGTTTTCGTCCACGAAGATGAGTTTTCCGTCGGCGTAGATGCAGTTGGCTTTGTGGAATCCGCGCTCTCGCCACGCGACTTTTCCGGTTTTGATGTTCACCGCGGAGATGAAGGTGACCTTCGACCCGATCGACGCGTACACATGATCTTTGATTCGGATGGCGTTCCAGTGGAAGACCTTGATCTTGTTCGATTCCCAAACTTTCTCGACGGTGGTTTTTCCGTTCTTCTGCGACAAGTGCAGCACCCGCGTTCCCCCATCAAGCTGCGTCGCAACCCATAGCAAATTATCGTCGCCCCAGATAGGGTCAGTTGCGTTGTTCTTGTACTGGTTCGTGCAGGGATGGCTCCACAGGAACCTTCCGTTTGTTGCGTCAATCCCGATCACATCGCTGGAGGAAAAGAAAACGATTTGATCCTGCCCGTCGACGTTGATCAAAATCGGCGAGGCATAGCTCACGTCGTACGGTCCGCTTTGCCAAACGATCGATCCATCCTTGGGATCAAGCGCCAAGACTCCGTGCTTCTCTCCGCCAACCAGCGCAATCAAACGGCCTTTGTACATGAGCGGGCTTGAGGCATTTCCGAACTTTGGAATCACCCCGCCAAAATCCTTCACAAAATCATGCGACCAGATGGGTTTGCCACTTTTCAAATCGAGGCATTGCATGATCCCCGTGAAACCCAGCGTGATGACGCGGTCATCCAACACCAGCGGGGTCGCGTTGGGCCCGGTGCCAAATCGATCGGTATTGCCTTCGTGCGGTGGGGCGAGGTACGCGTGTTCCCACAGGGTTTTGCCGGTGGCTGCGTTCAGCGCGATGACGACGTCTTTGTCATCTTTGCGGTACATCGTGTAAAGCCCATTACCCTTAGCCGCGATCGCCGAGTAGCCTTCACCCAACGGGCGACGCCACTTCACGGGTGGGCCAGCCTCCGGCCAGGAGTCGGCGAGCTTCGGCGCGGAGACCTTGAAGTCTCGGGACGGACCACCCCACTGCGGCCAATCGGGCGAGCCGGCAAAGGATGATGGTGTCGCGATCGCCAGAAACGTGCAGGCGATACTCCAGGATACGAAACGTCCCCGTGTCGATGAGCGAAAGTCGTTGAGCATGTCGAATCCCCGTGGGTTGCAATCGGTGTGCTTGGCTTCTGGGCTATTGTGCTTGCTGGGGTCATCTCGCACAAGGCGTTGTTTCGCCATCGCAACCAGATACCGACTTCACCCGATACCCCGACTTCAAACCGGTCCCTTGACCCTTTCCGGCGATTGGTCACAATCTGTTTCGTAATATACGGTTGCGAGATTACTGCTTTGCCACGGGGAGTTGCATGATGGTGCATCGGATTTCGGGTGATCTGACCAGTGCGGGGCAAAAGTTTGCCTTGGTCGTCAGCCGATTCAACGATTTTATTACGGCTAAGCTCGTCGATGGTGCGGTCGATACGCTCGTACGACACGGTGCGAAGGAAGACGACATCACCTGCATGTACGTTCCGGGTGCGTTTGAGCTTCCGCTGTTGGCGAAGAAGGCAGCTTCGACGGGTGCTTACGACGCGGTGGTTTGTCTGGGCTGTGTCATTCGCGGACAAACGCCGCACTTCGACTATGTCGCCGGGCAAGCGGCTCGGGGCATCGCTCAGGTTGGCCTTGATACCGGCGTGCCGACAACCTTCGGATTAATCACTGCGGACACATTGGAGCAAGCCATCGAACGGGCGGGAACAAAAGCGGGCAACAAAGGTTCCGACGCTGCCGCCAGCGCAATCGAAATGGTCAGCCTGCTCGCCAAGCTGCCCACGGGTTCATAGGTAGGCGGACTGCGTGGCCATCGACCGACACAACTCGCGAATCTTAGGGATGCAGGCTCTTTGCCAGCTTGATTTTCAGGGCGAAGATTTCATGCTCACTGTCTCGACGTTTCTCGCAGACCACAATCATTCGGGTGAAACCTTGGCATACGCGCAGGATTTGATAAGCCGCGCGTGGCGCGATCGGGAAACGGTCGAAGTCGAACTGTCGCAGCATTCAACGGGCTGGACGATGGATCGCATGTCGTCGGTGGATCGCAACGTATTGAGGGTTGCCATCGCTGAACTTGATTTCGCGAAAGTGCCTCCGAAAGTCGTCATCAACGAAGCCATCGAAATCGCCAAAGAATACGGTTCGGCAGAATCCGGAAAATTCGTGAACGGTGTGCTCGATCGGTTTTGGAAAGCAAGCCAACCGGGGTCGACCCCGCCAATCGCGGACGGGCCAAAACCGCACGCAACACAAGCAGATGGCGCAGAGGAGTAGTTTAGCGTGGGGCTTTTCGACAGACTCAAAAAGGGGTTGGCCAAAACCCGCGAGAAGATCAGCGGAGGATTCAGGTCGATCCTTCCGTTCGGAAAAAAGATCGATGACGCGGTGCTGGCTGAGTTGGAAGACACGATGTTGGTGTCCGACATTGGACCGACCGCAACGGGAGAGTTGATCGAGTCGGTTCGGGCGGCATGGAAGCGCGGCAAGATCACCGAGACGCAGCACATCATCGAGTATCTCAAGGGCGTCATCGTCGAAAAGTGGCCGCCCGCAGATCGATCACTCAACTACGCACCCGATGGCCCTACGGTCATTCTCGTTGCAGGGATCAATGGTTCCGGCAAAACGACCAGCATCGCCAAACTTGCGAAACTTCTTTCAGACGAGGGTAAGAAGGTGATCGTTGCGGCTGCGGATACTTACCGTGCGGCTGCTGTCGAACAATTGACGGTGTGGGCAGAGCGGATCGGCGTGCAAATTGTCAAGCATCAGCAGGGGGCCGATCCCGGTGCCGTCGCCTACGACGCCTGCGACGCAGCGCTCGCGCGCCATGCCGACGTGCTCATCGTCGATACCGCTGGTCGATTGCACACGCAGGACAATTTGATGCGGGAACTCGGTAAAATTCAAAAGGTCGTGCAGAAAAAAATCGAAGGCGCTCCGCACGAAGTCCTGCTCGTTCTCGACGCGACCATCGGCCAAAACGCCATCACGCAAGCCGTTCAATTCGGCGAGCATGTCAACGTGAGCGGGATCATTCTTTCAAAGCTCGACGGCAGTGCGAAGGGCGGGATCGTCATCGGTATTCGCGACAAGCTCAACGTTCCGGTGAAGTTTGTCGGATTGGGCGAAACCGAAAACGACATCGAACCGTTTGACCCGCAGGCGTATGTCGATGCCATGTTCTCAGTTTAGTGGATGGGTTCTCGGAGTCGGTGCGTGGGTGATGGTATGATCTATCTCGACCACAATTCATCAACGCCCGTCGAGTCAACCGTTCGCGATGCGATGTTGCCTTATCTTGGCGACCATCACGGAAACCCATCCAGCCCGCACGCGCACGGCCGAGCGATGCGACAAGCCGT
>JAADIU010000270.1 GCA_013151185.1 Planctomycetota bacterium | reverse complement strand
ATTGCAAACCCGCGCAGTTGATCACATGTCGGCAGCGCCTGTCGCCAGCCGTGGTCTCAAGCGTGATGCCATCGGCGCGCGAATGCACCCTTTGCACGCGGGCATGTGTGCTGATCTGCTGACCCGCATCGCGAATGACCTTTGCATATGCCCCGGCGACCTCGCGATAGTTTACGATACCCGTCTGCGGAACCCACAAGCCAGCCACCCCGCGTACATTGGGCTCGCGCTCGCGAAGGGCTGCGGCTTCGAGCCACTCCAACCGATCCAGGCCGTTATCCTCACCGCGCTGAGCCAGCATCTTGAGCGTGGGGATTTCTTCCGCGTTCGTTGCGACCACCAACTTCCCACATGCTTCGTGGGCGATGCTGTGCTCTTCGCAAAACCGGTACATCCGTTCGCGGCCCGACGCGCAAAGTTTGGCTTTGAGCGAACCGGGTTTGTAGTAGAGGCCCGAGTGGATCACCCCGCTGTTGTGCCCGGTCTGATGCTGGGCAACCCGCCCCTCCGCTTCCACGACGATCAGCTTCAGACCCGGTTTATTGCGCAAAGCCATCGCAGTAGCCAAGCCGACAATCCCCGCGCCGATGATTGCGATGTCGTATGTTGTGGAAGAATCGGACATGTGTGTTTTGCAACCCCCGACCATCAACCTCATACCGCTTCTCAGAAAGGTGTCTTGCGCACGGCCCACCCTACCGCGGGTGCCCCATCCTTGAGCGAAGCGGAAGGGTGGGGGACTGACACTCAACGAATGGACTGAATCTGCTTAAGACCTGACGTCGGCCTACATGCCCCGCGACCTTGAGTCCCAAGTTCCAAGAAGATGCGTGAAATTCATTTTGTTCCCGGTGGCTTGGCGTGATAGGGTTGTGGCGCGAACGGAGGCGCGACGATGATTTTCTGCGGAATCGATCCGGGGTTGGGCACGACGGGCTATGCGTTTATCCGCATGGTGGGTGATCGTCCGGAGATTGTCGATGCGGGGGTGTTTCGTTCTCAGGAATCGCTGCCGTTGTCTATCCGCCTCGCCCAACTTGGCGACGATTTTGCCGAGACGCTCGATCAGTTCACACCGCAAGCCGTGGGGGTGGAGGAGCTTTACTCGCATTACAACCATCCCCGAACGGCGATTCAAATGGGTCATGCACGGGGGGTGTTGTTGGCCGCGGCTGGCAGAATTGGCGTCGCGGTCGAAGGGTTAGCCGCCACCCGGATCAAGCGATTCCTCACGGGAAACGGACGTGCAAGCAAGCAGCAGATGCAGGCGGCGATCCAATCGACATTTGAGCTCGACGCTCCACCCGAACCCCACGATGTCGCGGACGCCATCGCGGTGGCCTATTGCTGCGCGGTGGATCTGGCTTCGCGGACACAGCACTGATCGACAGATGCAGCCGACCAGATGATGCAAGCTGAACGGGCGATAACTGCGTTTGTCGTTCGGATTCTTGTAACGCACGGGTACCTTGGCGATGGTTGGCGCGATGATGTTCGCATCGGTCCGATCAATAGGCTACGATGTGTGCGTCAGGGAGTCCCCGGCAACTGGGCCCCATTCAAAATTTGAATACCACCGAGACCGGAGAATCAACATGAAGTCGACCACCCGCTGGATCACCGCCCTGTTGGCGATGGCGTTTCTCATGCAAGCCCCGACAACTGTTGTCGCGCAGGAAACGCAGGATGAAATCAAAGCCGAACTCGCAGCGGTCCGCAAAGAACTTGCGGCATTGCGTGCGGATATGAAGCAGGTTTTGGTTCAGCTAAAAACCATGAAGACCGCCTCAGCCAGGAAACCAAAGCCGCGACGCCGGCCTGCATTGGACTTGCTGGGCAAACCCGCACCGGAAAAATCGTTCGTGACGACAGACAACACAGAACGCAAGCTGGGCGGTAAGTCTGACAAAGTCAAGATGGTCTGCTTCTACGCATCGTGGTGTGGATACTGCAAGCGAACGCTGCCGAAATTCCAGAAACTCCACGAGCAATACGAAGGCAAGGACGTTGAGTTCATGGCGATCAGTCTCGACGAGCGAACCGGGAAGCGCAAGAAAACCGAGCAGCAGGTGATGGACCACTACGCCAAGATGGGCATCAAGATGCCTCTCTTCCTCGACGGAAAGAAGGACATCGGGCGTGCCTACAAAGTGCAAAGCTTCCCCACGTCCTTCGTGGTTGGCAAAGACGGCGTTATCGAAGCCGTTCATGTGGGTGGACCGGCGGACATTGACAAGCAGGTCGCCAAAGAGATTGATACACTCCTCGCGGGCAAGTCTCTTGTGAAAAAGAGCGGGGCTGCGAAGGTCAAGACCCAGTAAGTCGACTTGCCGCAAAAAAGAAACGGAAGCGAAAAACTTGGCGAGGACGCCATCGCAGTTTGTTCAGTTCACCAAGGACGGATGCTGAGCATGATCGTACGACTCACCGGTACCGTGATCGAGGTGACGGAAGACTCTGCGGTTCTGGAGCGCGATGGGGTGGCGCGTGAGATTCTGATTCCCGGTTTTGCAGTGGGCGAACTCACCGCAAACCGTGGGTTGGAGATGTCGCTTCACACGATGGAATTTATCGAAGCCAACCAGTCGGGGGGGAACATGACCCCTCGATTGGCTGGCTTTGTTCATTCTGAAGATCGCATCTTCTTTCGCCATTTCATTTCGGTGAAGGGGATCGGCCTGCGGAAAGCGATGCGGGCGCTGGCGGAGCCGATTCGCAGAATTGCCGATTGGATCGAACGGGGTGACAAAAAATCCCTGACGACGCTTCCCGGAATCGGCAACCGAGCCGCCGAAATGATCATCGCCGAACTCAAGGGCAAGGTTCAAGACTTTGCCATCGGTGCGGAATCCAATGGGAGTGCCATCGACACGGCGCGGTTTACAGATTCCCAACGGGACGCGCTGGAAGTGCTCACCGCGTGGGGCGACCCGCGACAGGATGCCGAGCGATGGCTCGAACGCGCCGCCCAGCTTCATCCGGATACCACCGTGCCCGAAGACTGGGTCAAGGCGGCATACCGCGTCAAGATCGGCGCGGACGGTTGAACACAACGATGATGCCCAGGAAATAGGGTGCGTTCCGGACGCACCGAATGAAGAACGCCAAGACGGTGCGGCCGGGCCGCACCCTACGCATGGCCCCGAACAGAAAAATTTGCCCGGAACCGGCACTAGAATTACTTATCTGAACCACTCCATGTAGATCTGCCAATGGCACGCGAACGAGTCATCTCATCCAAACCCCAGCCGCAAGACCGCGACGTCTCCGTGGTGAGCCTGCGGCCTACGACTCTCGACGAGATGGTCGGACAGCGGTCCGTCATCGAAAAAGTTTCCATCGCCATCCAAGCCGCCAAGCAACGCGGGGAGCCGTTGGAGCACGTCTTGTTCGATGGTCCACCCGGATTGGGAAAAACAACCCTCGCCCACGTCATCGCGAAGGAAATGACCGAGCGCCCGGTGCGAATGACATCCGGTCCGGCGCTGAGCAAACAGGCAGACCTCATGCCCTTGCTCACCAATCTGGAGCGGGGCGACATTCTCTTCATCGATGAAATTCATCGGCTGCCAAAAATCGTCGAAGAGTTTCTATATTCTGCGATGGAAGATTTTCGCGTCGACGTCACGATCGAAGGCGGACTCCGGGGCCGCGTCGTCAATTTCAACCTTCAACCGTTTACACTCATCGGTGCAACCACCCGAGCCGGTTTGCTCGGTGGCGCAATGCGCGACAGGTTCGGTTTGCAATTCCACCTGAGCTATTACGAAAGCACCGACCTCGCAACCATTATCAGCCGCTCTGCGGCCAAGCTGGGTTTGCAGGCGAAACAGGATGCGCTCGACACCATCGCCTGTCGGAGTCGGGGAACACCGCGTGTTGCGAATCGCCTGCTGCGACGCGTTCGCGATTATGCCCAGGTGTGCGGGGACGGAACGCTCACGGAAGATATTGCTCGCCAAGCGCTGACCGTTCAACAGGTGGACGATCTCGGGTTGGATGAGTTGGATCGGGCGTTTCTGACAACGCTGATTCAGGTCTACGAAGGTGGGCCAGCCGGCATCGAAGCGTTGGCGGCTAGCATGGGCCAGGAACGCGACACGCTGGAGGATGTCGTCGAACCGTACTTGCTCCAGATCGGGTTCGTGATCAGAACGCGGCAAGGACGCCAAGCCACGCGCGAAGCATGCGAGCACCTGCACCTCGAACCACCAGCAACCCGCCCGGTCACGCGCACCCCATCGGAAGAACCCTCTCTTTTTTCCACAGAATCATAGAAGTCGGAACCCGCCGAGCAGTTGCATCCGGATTCGGTGCCGTTTCCAACAACGCTGAATCTGTCTTCGCGCGAATGTAGGGTGGGCCGTGCCCACCATCTCACCCTGCGTTAACCTGCGGTGGGCACGGCCCACCCTACCAGGGATGTCGCAGGAAAGTGCATCAACCTTTGAGGAAATTGACCTGGTTCTTGCGGTATCAGGGTCCGGATAACGGGATCGGTTCACGGCAAATGCCTTGATTCAAACAGGCTTGGCGTGGGCGATGCCTCAGCTTTGAGGACCGCCCGATTGACTCGCCATTTGGGAAGCGCTAGGTTAGACTGCCCCCACAGTAAAATCGGTGATACCGGCCAATTGAGGCCTTCTTGAGCAACTTTGATGCCCGATACCCATACCCGATCTCGTAGTCTCCGAGCAGTTGCCGCTTTCGCGTTCGTGTTTGCGTGCGCTGTCGGTTGCTTTGAGGAGGACGGAGTTGGCGGGTCGGGTGCGGTCGGGGATGCGGCAGACACCGGTGGGCGCGTGGGCGATGTGCTGAACCCATCTGCCGGAAACAACGGGAACCCTGCCGCTCAGGATTCACCCGACGTGGGCGTGTTCGATGCCCGCGTGATCAACGAGAGCAGTTTCTCTGCAAGCGTTGTATTCGAGTTCCTCTTGGGTGACACAACCGTCCACCGTACAAACTTATTGAATGTGCGGCCCGGTGAGTCCATTCCGATCGCGGGCCCGGAGCGTGCCAATCGGTTGGTCGTGACAGCCACGAGGGACAGCGGCGAGGCACTACCGCGCGAAGAATTTGCATTCGGCATCGATGTGACCAACGGGCAGGAAGCTGTCTACTTCATCCGAGACGAAATTGTGACACCACCGTTGCCCCCACCCGATGTCGACACGAACGGGCCAGACGACGTGGGCACGATTGGTGTTCCGACACCACCACTACCCCCGCCCCCGCCCGGTGGTGGTGGAGGCGGCGGTCCGGTCGATCCGCCGACCTTTGACGATTGCAATGAGAACGAGTTGGACGACGCAATTGAAGTTGCGCAGGGCAGCGCACCTGATTGCAACGGCAATAGCCTCCCCGATGAGTGCGACATCACCTCGGGCGAAGACGAAGACTGCAATACGAATGGCATCCCCGATCGGTGCGACGTCGCGTCAAACCTTGAGATCGATTGCAACGTCAACGGTATCCCCGATGAATGCGATATTGCGGGGACCACAAGCAGCGATTGCAACGGGAACAGCCTCCCGGACGAATGTGATCTTGGTAAGGAAAACGAATTCGACTGCAACGGGAATAGCGTTCCCGACGAGTGCGACTTGGCCGGCGCGACCAGCGAGGATTGCAACGGCAACGCTCGCCCAGACGAATGCGACTTACTAAGCGCGTCTCGAATCGACTGCAATGACAACGGCATCCCGGACGAGTGCGACCTTAAATCACCCGAAATAGGCGACTGCAATACCAATGGCATTCCAGACGACTGCGACATTTCCTCCGGCGAATATACCGATTGCAACGAGAACGGCTTCATCGACGCGTGCGATATCGACTCGGGCGAGTACGCAGACTGCAACGGAAACCGCCTCCCCGATGAGTGCGATCTAGCCACTGGCGAGTACGATGATTGCAACACAAATGGGCTCATCGATCGCTGCGAAATCGACAGCGGTGCGGCAATGGACTGCAACAAAAACAATATCATCGACAGTTGCGAGTTACCACTGCCACCCAAGGTCGACTGCAATCTGAATGGCAAGATTGATGCGTGCGAGTTCGACTGCAACTATTCGGGCTTGCCCGACGATTGCGATATTGCGTTTGGCAAGAGCGACGACTTCAATCAAAACCTGATCCCCGACGAATGCGAATGCCCCGCGAAGGGATACGCATCACCGGGTAGCTTGCCCGACTTGGTTGAATGCCTCACCGGCCCGCGCAATCCGGCGCGTGTGCTTCCAACGAGCTGTGAGTGCTTTGACTTCGACTTCGATGGCGACATCGATCTTGTTGACTACGCGCTCTTCAATCAAGCCCTCTTCCCATAGCGACCGCTTGCATTCCACAAACAACTGACGCGGATCTATTCAAGAATGGCGCGTAATTTCGCGCGCTTCGTGCGCCGTTTTGCGTGCTCCCGAATCACATCACAATTGAACGATAACCCATCGCGCGTTTTTGGCGCTCGCAACATTCGCATCAACGCCATCAAGAAACTCGGCAAAGTTTTCTTGCGGGCTGAAAGTTCACGTACTAGGATGCCGACATGGATTGAACATGACAGTTCGATAAAGTAAGCAACCATGTCCACTGAGTTCCATCCGACTTCAAAACAAGACCCCACGCCCAAGTGGTTGGCCAGCTATGGCGGGTACATCTTTGGCGTACTCTTCTTCGCATTGGGTGCGTTCTTCTGGCTGAACTCGGACCCGAACATGGTTCCCTCCGCCAGCACGCCGAAGTTCGACAAGGCTGAATTGTCGATCGCCCCAAGGCGCAAAGCCCCCAGCGATCCGCCCACGACAGTAATCGCCGGGTTCGAGCAGCGCTGCAATGCGTGTCATAAATTGTTCAAATCGAACTGGGATGGCAAGCGGCCTCTGGCTCAACACCTCGACATCAAGATGGGCCACGGGATCAACAACGACTGTCGCAATTGCCACGCGCGGGACGATCGCGAGAGACTCGTGCTCCACGACGGGACGACCGTGCCATTCGCCAAGACGGAACAACTCTGCCGTCAATGTCACGGGCCGGTGTTTCGCGATTGGGAACGCGGGGCGCATGGCAAGACGCTCGGATCATGGAAGCCGTCATCGCCCGATGCCCACCGGCTGACCTGCGCAGAATGTCACGACCCGCATGCCCCCGCATACGCGAGCATGGCACCGCTCCCCGGACCCAACACGTTGCGCATGGGGCATCCGTCTGCCGCGGAGCACGCAGATGACAACAACCCTCTTCAACGATGGCTGCGTCAGGCGGAAAAAGCCAACGAGGCTGGCAAAACCGAAACTTCCAATTCTTCCGACAAATCCAATCACGAGGAAGGCGGTCACTGATGCGACTTCGGATCTTCGACAGTTTGGGCCTCCCCGACGGGGAAGCCGCCCAACAGACCGCCGACGGCTGTGGTGGATCGTGCGGCTGCGGTGATGGATCAACACCGCCGGGCGATGGAGGTACGGTTGACGATGGCATGAACCGTCGCAGCTTTCTGCGTCGCGGGGTAGCGGCAGCCGGTGGGATCACGGCGCTCGCGGCATCCCTGAGTCCGCTTCGCGATCTCGAAAGTGAAGATGTGCCCTCGGTGCAGGCGTTCCTGCAAAAGCACTACAAGGAAATGTCTGAGGACGAAATGGAAGTCGCCCTCGATAAAATTCGCGACAGCGTCCAAGCGCGTTACGACATACGCCCTGAAATCCGCGACATCAAACCGATGGACGGTGTGGAGTTTGTCTACGCCCTCAATCTAAGTCGCTGCATCGGTTGTCGAAAATGCGTTCACGCCTGCGTTGAAGAAAACAATCAAAGTCGCGACCCGGAAGTTCAGTATATCCGTGTGCTGGAGATGCCACGCGGCTCGACGAACATCGAAGATGGCGACCATCACTACGAACGTGCAACCGTCCCCGATGAGAACCACTACTACATGCCCATCCAATGTCATCAATGTGCCAATCCGCCCTGCGTCAAGGTTTGTCCGGTGGAAGCAACATGGCAAGAAGCCGACGGCCTTACCGTCATCGACTACGATTGGTGTATCGGATGTCGATATTGCGAAGCGGCTTGTCCATACTGGGCGCGTAAATTCAACTTCACCAAACCCAAGCTGGACAAAGCCGACCTGAACCCGGAAATGTCGTACCTGTCGAACCGACCTCGGCAGCAGGGCGTGATGGAAAAATGCCACTTCTGCCTGCACCGCACGCGTGCGGGGAAAATGCCCGCGTGTCTGGAGGTCTGCCCCACCGGTGCCCGGAAATTCGGCAACATTCTCGACCCGGAGAGCGAGGTATCGCTCATCCTCAAGACCAAACGGGTCTTCGTTCTCAAGGCCGAGGTTGGAACGCTCCCACGGTTCTTCTACTACTTTGACGAACGCGATCCCTACTCCCAGCTAACGGTTGACAGCGTCCAGGTTCAGCCACCGCATGAGGAAACCCCCTCATGAAGGAATACGCAAGGTTCCTATGGCGATGTGGCCGACTAAGCTTTCGAGGCAACGGGATATACTTCGCCTGGATGTTCGCCCTTTCCGTTATTGCACTAGTCGGGCTCAACGCCTACTGCAAGCAGCTAGTGTATGGCCTGGGAACGACGGGCATGACCGATCAGGTTTCGTGGGGTATGTACATTGCCAACTTCACATACCTCGTCGGTGTCGCAGCCGCGGCAGTCATGCTGGTTATTCCGGTGTATGTGTATAAGAACAAGGAACTCCACGACCTCGTTATCCTGGGCGAATTGCTGGCTGTCTCCGCGATTATTATGTGTTTGCTGTTTGTGACGGTTGATCTGGGGCGGCCTGATCGGTTCCATCACTTGCTGCTGCGGTTTAACTTTCCCATTTCGATGCTGACGTGGGATGTGATCGTCCTGAACGTTTATCTACTGCTCAACCTGCACATTTGCGGTTACCTGATCTACTCCGTCTATTGCAAACGCGAACCGAGCAAGTGGTTTTATGTACCATTTGTATTTATTGCAATCGTGTGGGCCATCAGCATCCACACCGTGACCGCATTTTTGTATTCGGGTTTGGGCGGGCGACCATTCTGGAACTCAGCCGTCATCGCACCGCGATTCATCGCCTCAGCATTTGCGGCGGGTCCGGCGATCATTATCATTACGCTGCAACTGATCCGGTACTTCACGACCTACCGAGTTCCCCACAAGGCCATTCTCACCCTGCGAAACATCGTAACGGTCGCGCTCATCATCAACGTGTTTCTGCTCGGCTCCGAATTGTTCACCGAGTTCTATACCGACTCAGTTCACAACGCTTCGGCGAAGTACCTGTGGTTCGGACTGCACGGACATTCCGCACTCGTCCCTTGGATTTGGACGGCGGTTTCTCTCAACTTCGGCGCGTTGCTGTTACTCGTCCTGCCAATCACCCGCCGCGAAGGCGTGTTGGCCGCTGCATGTATCATGGTCATCGTGGGTATCTGGATCGAAAAGGGAATGGGCCTTATCGTACCCGCGTTCATTCCGACCCCACTGGGCGAGATCGTCGAGTATTCCCCCACTTGGAATGAGACGTTCATCTGCTTTGGCATTTGGGCGTTTGGCCTGCTGCTCTTCACGATTATGGTTCGTATTACGTTGCCCGTTCTTGAGGGTAAACTCACGATCGACACAATATATCACCCGGAAAAACACTACCATACTGGCGAACGCTCGGATGTTCCCAGTCAACCAGTGACCCAGTCACCGAGGAGGTCGCCATCATGACGCACCGCAAATACATCGCTTGCCTACCTATGACAGTCCTGATCGTCGCGACTACCGTTGACCAGGCACCCGCGCAGAGCTTCGCCCCACCCGAACTCAGCGCCCAAACCAAGGAGTGCATCGCGTGTCACAAGGACACCGATCACGGGTTGTACCAACAATGGGGTGCCAGCAAGCACTACGGCGCAAACGTGGGATGCTATGAATGCCACGGTGCCGATGAAGGCGATCGGGACGGATTCATGCACGAGGGTTTCCGCATTTCGGTATTGGTCACTCCCAAAGATTGTGGGCGCTGTCATACCAAAGAGGCGGAAGAGTTTACGGCTTCGCATCACTCAAAAGCCGGTCGAATCCTCGGTTCATTGGACAACGTTCTCGCGGAAGTTGTGGAAGGCAATCGCGGTATGGTAACACCGGGTTTCCCTGATGGCGTTTCTGCCGCAGCGGTAAACGGATGCTGGCAATGCCACGGCTCGGAGATCAAGGTACTGTCAAACGGCCGTCTCGATCCCGCGACCTATCCGAACAGCGGTATTGGCCGAATCAATCCCGATGGTTCCGAGGGTGCATGCAACGCGTGCCACCTTCGTCACGAATTCAATGTCGCGCAGGTTCGCCATCCCGATACCTGTGGAAAGTGTCATCTGGGTCCCGACCACCCGCAGATGGAAATCTACAACGAGTCGAAACACGGGATTGCGTTCCGCTCAAATTTTGCAGCTATGAACATGAGTTCGTCGAAATGGGTCGTCGGTGAGGACTACTGGGCTGCTCCGACATGCGCCACATGCCATGCGTCTGCTACCAAAACCCAACCGATCACCCACGATGTCGGGGCTCGTATCTCGTGGAACAACCGTCCACCGATCTCGGTTCGTCCTGAGGTTTCCGATGCGAAACTCGGCCTGCCAGGGGCTAACATGCCATGGCAAACTCGGCGAGCCAACATGCAGGACGTTTGCGTTGCCTGCCATCAAACACAATGGGTAGAGAATTTCTACGTTCAATATGACAGCCTGATCGATCTCTACCATAAGAAGTTTGCGGAACCTGGCTTGGAACTCTACAAACTCGCCAAGCCATTGATTCGGCCTGTCCCGTTTGGAAACAAGATCGACTTCGTGTGGTTTGAAATCTGGCACCACGAAGGCCGGCGCCTGCGACACGGAGCCTCCATGATGGCTCCGGACTATACGCATTGGCATGGTACATACGAGGTCGCCAAGAACTTCTACACCGAGTACATCCCCGAATTGCAAGAACTCGCCGAGCACGCGATGCAAAGCTCCGACGAAAAAAAGAAAGCCGGCGGAAAAGCCCTGCAAGCGAAACTCGATGAAGTGTTGGCCAGCTCGAACCACCGATGGTACCTCGGCAAAATGGACCCGGCAGAAGCCGCAAAGCGCAAGAAAGCCAAGGAAGACTTTGAAGCCCGCTACAAAGGCAAGTAGCCCATCGCTCGACGGATTGTAAACATGCGAAACACGATGTTGAAACGGTCGCCCTGATGGAAAGGTACAAACCGACGGAGGAAGACGGTAGGTTGTCGCTGCGTGGACACGTTGTCGACAAGGCACACGCAGCGAGGATGCGCCATCTTGGCGAATCAAACCGAGGGCACATCGACTCTGAAATGATGTTGCGAATGCTCGACGATGGCGAGTTGGTGCGCTACCCCACCGGCATCCGGTTCGACGCAGAACCCCTGCAAGCCGGCGAATTCGCCTACCCCCAGCCCATCGGCGACACGCCATCGCAGGGCTATTGCATATTCATACATCCCATCTTTGAGAACGAGCGCGAACATTGGCCGCTGCTCATCGCGTATCACATTCCGTCGATTAACTACGGTGATATTGTCGGCCACGAGGATGCTGAGCTTTTCGGCGCGACCCTTCTGGGCATGGAGACCGAGGACTACTACGAAGCGATATGCAGGTTGGCTGACACGTTGCCCGCTCCACCGGAATGATTCAACCCAGCCGAGCCTCCAACCGCGGCAAAATCTCGCCCGCCGGTCCCTGTAGGATCACGTCGGCCAGGGACGACAACGACGTCGCTTCCGGGTTGACCTCGACAACAAACGCGCCCGCCGATTGTGCAACACCCGCCAGAGAGGCGGCGGGATACACCTGACTGCTCGTCCCCACCACGAGAACCACCTGAGCCTGCGACGATTGCTCGACTGCCCGCTCGAAGGCACCATGTGGAAGTTGCTCGCCAAACCACACCACACCCGGCCGCGCCAGTCCGTCGCACTTGGAACAACGCGGGATACTCTCGCTCACATCAGTTGCCCGCTGCTCAAACGCACATTGCGTGCAGCGATCGATCCAAATGTCGCCATGTAAACAGATGATGCGTTTGCTGCCCGCCAGTTGATGCAGCCCATCAACGTTTTGCGTGATCAGATCGAAATGGGGAAATCTCGACTCCCACCGGGCGATCACATTGTGTCCCGAGTTCGGACAGACGGCCTGCAACTTCGACCGCCGCTGAAGATAAAACCGCCAGACGAAGTCCGAATCCCGGCCGAAGGCTTCGGGCGTCGCCACCTCCTCGGGTCGAACCCCCTCCCACAGCCCGTCCGGATCGCGAAACGTCGGAACGCCACTTTCAGCCGAAATCCCTGCGCCCGTCAGGCTCACGACGCGTTCGGCGGATTTGAGGCGGTCCGCCACTTCGTCCAATTTATGTGATAACTTGTCGGCCATCACGACATTGTAACATCTTGGCTTGACGTGTTCAGCCGCGCGGACCACCATGCTCCAAGTTTGAACCGGGCTGCGCTTGGCCTGCACCTTTGCTTGAGAATTCGTTCATGACAAAATCCGGATGCCGGGATTGTTTTGCACTCCGAAGGAGCGTTCACTGCGCCCTCGGTCTGCTGCTCGCATTTGCGTGCAGCGGGTGTGATCAGTATTGGATTAATTCCGCAGATTCTATCGCTTCAAGAATCATCCGTCATCGGCAGGAGCAGTCCTTGGGCACCACGTCCCAAGTCGATATTGGACCCGAAGATGGCCGACTCGGGGCGCGCCGCGACCGCTACTCATTCACGCCAAGCCGCATCGACTCGAAGGTACCGGAATCATTTCGTCGAGCCGTGCCCGAAGATGCCGAAGACGTGCAAATGGTCGACTCGAACGGATACCACGAAGGGAATCTGAGACCGTTTCGACTGTCCGATGCCCTTGAATATGCTTTTCTCAACGCGTGGGATTTTCAAACGCAGAAGGAAGATCTCTACTTGTCGGCATTGGCGTTGATGACGGAGCGCCAACTTTGGACGCCGCAATTCATTGGAACGGTTCGGGGTCAGTACGCAAACTTCGGTCAGGTGCGGAACTTCGACCAAGCCATGACGGCAGTTTCCGAAATGTCTGTCACCCAGCGCCTGCCCTTCGGAGGCGAAATCGCGGCGAGGGTGATCAACACGCTGATGCGAGACATTGGCCGACAGACAACGAGCGGTGAGACAGGCACGGCTATCCTCGAAGCGAACATCCCATTGCTCAAGGGGGCAGGCAGGGTCGCATACGAATCGCGGTATCAAGCCGAGCGGAACCTGATCTACGCGGTTCGCAACTTTGAGCGCGCCCGGCGAAACCTGGTGGTCGATGTCGCCGGTGGGTTCTTCGATTTGCAGGCGATCAAAGCCCAGATCGAAAGTGCGGAAGCCGCGAAGGAGTCGGCTGCCTTGGAACAACAGCGAACACAGGCCCTGGTGGACATCGAAAGGCTCTTGCAGGTCGAGGCTGACCGCGTCGATGTTCAGGTCCTGGATCGCAGCAATGACATCAACAACGCCCGTGTACGCTACGAGACAGCCCTCGACCGATTTAAAATCCGAATTGGAATGCCAACCCGCGAACCGATTGACGTAGTTGATGCGGGATTGGACCTGTTTGAACCCGATGTGGCAGAGGATGAGGCGGTTGAAACGGCGATTCGGTATCGCTTGGATTTGATCAACACGCGGGATCAGATCGACGACGCGAAACGTGGCGTCGTGATCGCAAAAAACAACTTCCTGCCGCAGTTTGATTTTACAGGTTCGATCAGGATGGCGACGGATCCCAACCAGAAGAACTCGCTGAGCTACAACACAGAACGGGCGTTGTGGCAGGGGATGTTGGAGTTGGAAGTGCCGTTTGACCGGCGTGAAGAGCGCAACGATTTTCGCGCATCGCTCATCGACTTTCGACGGAGCGAGCGAGCGTACGAACTGGCGGAGAGCAACGTGATCCTCGATGTGCGAAATGCCATGCGAATTATGGCGTTGGCGAAGCAATCGCTCGCCATTCAGGAGGAGAACATCCGCGTCAACGAAGCCCGAAGCGTGCAGGCAGACGCCCTGCTCAAACGGGGCCGGCTCAGCTCGAACCGAGACTTGATCGAAGCCCAGAACTCGCTTCAGTCTTCGAAAAATCAGTATGCGGCTGCCATTGCGGATTATCGCCTTGCAATCCTGACGTTACAAAGAGACAGCGGAACACTTCGGGTGGGCGATGATGGGCGATGGGTCCGATAGATAATGGCAGTCGGAACGTGGGAAACCGCTTTACAGGTAACCCCTCGGGCAGACAAGTTTGGACATGACGCTGTGCGTACCAGTTTGTACGTCTGACCGTCGAGACTTACAATCGAGTAGGCAAGCCCGGTGGCGTGCTGATACGCAGGAAAACCAGGGGATATCCATGTCAGTTTCGCGGGACGCAGATTCGCCCGACACAAACCACATATCATCGCGACCAAGAACAGTGATCCCGCGCTCATTCCGCAGGGGTGCAATGGGCACCGTCGCCGCCTCGATTCTTGGAGTGGCGGTGGTTGGCAGTGGGATTTATTTCTACTCCGCGAAAGAACAAACCAAGTCCGCCGTTGAAACGCACCAGGTCGAGCGTCGGACGTTTGCGGTCATGCTGAACGAAAAAGGCGAGTTGGAAGCGAAAGATACCGTCAATGTCAAAGTCGAGGTGGAGGGTCGATCTACGATTGTGTGGATGATCGATGAGGGAACCGCAGTCAAGAAGGGGGACCTCGTCGCGAGAATCGCCAGCAACGAGATTGACGAAAAGATACGCGCTGAGGAAATCAAAGTTCAAAACGCCAAGGCGTCGGCTGAGGCTGCGGACCAGCAGTTTGAAATCATGCTCGATCAAAACGCCAGCGACATTCGCAAAGCCGAACTGGCGTTGACCAATGCCGGGATCGAGTTGCGTAAGTACCTTGAAGGCGACTCCGTCCAGATGTTTGCAAAGAAGGAAAACACGCTCCGCACGTCGAAGATCAAACTTGAGCAGGCTGAAGATGTATTGAAGGATTCGCATGCGCTTCGCGAAAAAGGCCACCTGAGTAAACGCGATTACGAGCGCGACGTGCTGGCACAGATCGAAGCGAAGGATGCGGTGGATGCAGCCGACATCGACCTGCGCACTTTCAAAACGTACACCGATCCGAAGGATCGCACGCAGAAGGAATCAGACGTCTCGGAGGCGCAGAAGGATCTGGTGCGTACCAAAAAGAAAGCCGTCGCCACCGAAGCCAAGGATCGCGCGCAGACCGCGGCCAAGCACTCGGAACACGAATTGATGCAGGAACGTCTGACCAAGCTCCTGGAGCAACGTGACAAGACCGAGTTGCGGGCACCGGCAGATGGCATGGTGGTGTACGACGTGAATCCGCGAAACTGGCCCCGACGGGCGATCAGTGAGGGTGAGGAAGTATATGAGAGGCAGTCGATCATTAAGCTGCCGAACCCGAGCGTGATGCTGGTGAAGGTGCGCATCCACGAATCCAAGACGGGCTTGATTGCGCTCGGGCAGCGGGTCGCAATTGAAGTCGAGGGCATTCCTGACATCGTGTTCGAGGGAACGGTCACCAAGATCGCCCCGCTGGCAGACTCGCAGGGCGGCTGGCTGAACCCGGATATGAAGGAATACGCGACGGAAATTGAGCTTGATTCGACCGACCATGAACTAAAACCGGGCGTGACTGCTCGAGCAAATATCCTCGTGAACGACGTTGTCGATGTGCTGGCCGTTCCGATTCAAGCCATTTACGGTGTCGGTGAAAAGCATTTCGCGTTTGTCGGGCGATCCAGAACCGACGCGAAGGCGGTGGAGGTTGAAGTCGGTGCGACGAGCGACACATACGTTGAAGTGCGCAGCGGGTTGAGCGAAGGCGACACCGTATTGCTCACGGTCGACGAAATCCTCGTCGCGGCACTACCCTCGGATGATGAGAAGTCCAACGGTTTTGAAGGCTCCAAACCGCACGCCGCAAAAAAACAAACCGTCGATACCAAGAAAGACGATTCAAAAAAACTCTCCAAACAGCACGCGAGCGGGTAACCGCAGGATCAACGATGCCCCAGCCAACTATCGGCATGTCTGAACCCACCGAAACACCCACGGTTGACATTGCTTCGGCGCACCGCGAACCGGGTGATTCGGCACCGATCGCGTCAGTCGAGAATCTTGTCAAGACCTACCAAAAACCCGGCTCGTCGGTATTCGTCCATGCCTTGCGCGGCGTCTCGATCAACTTTGTAGCCGGCGAATCTGTTGCGATCTGCGGTGCGAGCGGGTCGGGCAAGAGCACCATGTTGAACTTGCTCGGCTGCCTCGATCGACCGACTTCGGGAATCTATCGCCTCGGTGGCTTGGATGTCTCCACGCTTGACGACGACGCGCTCTCGGAAATTCGGGGTGAGCGCATTGGTTTCGTCTTTCAGAATTTCAACCTCATTCACCAATTGACGGTGCTCGAGAATCTTGAAGTCCCTCTTTTTTACCAGGGGGTTCCGCAACAAGAGCGAAAGAAACGAGCGGAAGAACTCATCGCGCGCGTCGGGTTGGCCGACCGTGGCGACCACCGCCCCATGGAATTGTCGGGTGGGCAGCAACAGCGGGCAGCCATCGCGCGGTCATTGATCAACAACCCGGTCATTATTCTCGCCGACGAACCGACGGGGAACCTTGATACGGAAACGGGTGAGATGATTCTGGAGGTTTTCGACGAATTGCGGACTGAGGGGCGGACGGTGCTCATGGTGACGCACGAAGCCGAGGTGGCCAATCGGTGCGATCGCATCATCACGATGCGCGACGGGAAGATCATCGAGGACCGAATGTCTGCGAACACCTGACCGGTGTACGCGGCGGGGATTACTGCGCAGGAGAACCGACCGTACCCAAGGCACGGTTGACTGCCTTTGTGACGCCTTCGCGGTCAAATGGTTTGACGACATAGTCCACCGCCCCAAGCTTGACGGCTTGCATCAGGGAAGACCGCTGATCAATCGCCGAAATCACCACCACCTTGGCATTGCCATCGAGCGTGCGAATTTTTTCGAGCGCTTCCAGCCCGCCCATTTTCGGCATCACCAAATCGAGCGTGACCAGATCGGGCTTGTGCGTTTGATACGCTTCGATAGCAGCTTCACCGTCGCCCGCTTCCGCGACGATTTCGCAATCCATCTCAACGAGAATGTTCTTGAGCATGTGACGCATGAATGCCGCGTCATCAACGACCAGTACTCGGGTTGCCACAGCGAAACCTCCTTCGCATCAGTGATTCGTTCAACGTTCTACAGTATTTGCGCCGGTTCCCCGATCACCTGCACTTCAACTGCCCCCGTTTCGGGATTCAAGGACATCCTTCTGCCCTTGTTGCCCCCGACTTGTTGAGCGACAACTTGAATCCGATGCTGACTCAGCCGATCAATCACGGCTTGTGTGTTGCGGGCACCGATGCCCGTATTGCTTGCTGCACCAAACATAGCCGCCCCACCCGCGATCTTTGCCTGCAAGCGCGACCGCCGCGCACCCTTTTTGACCACCTGTTCGAGCAGGTGGTCGACGCCGGTATCTGCAAATTTTCCGGGCGTTTCGGTGGGTCCAGTGGCTTCGGGCAGCATAACATGCGCCATCCCGCCGATGTTGGAATCCACATCACACAACGTGATTCCAATGCACGAACCCAAGACGGTCTTAATCAGATCCGGCGACCTGACCGTCTGCACGCCGGCAATTCCAAGTGTATGTGTTGCGCTCATCCCTACCTCTATACGCACATCGTTCGGATGCGATCCATCGCCTGCGGCGATGGAATGAGCAAGAAAACCCAATCCAGCCAGTGACCATCAAGTAGAAAATCCGTACGTGCGACATAGACCGAATCGCTGACGGCTGCCTGCTCCATGATCACGGGGTTGATCACTGCTGCAGCCAGGTCGAACTGATACTGAGGTGCCTGAGGAATCGCCGAAACGCCGAGCCAAGCGCACATGCTGTTCACATAGGCGCTGCTGACGATGTTGGCTGTTTCCTGCAAACA
>JAADIU010000159.1 GCA_013151185.1 Planctomycetota bacterium | reverse complement strand
TGACCGTCTTGAACCTGCTGAATTTTCTGCAAGACCTCGATCACGGATTTCCTTCTACAGCAAGGCTTCCCTTCTACAGAGACGCGATGTCAATGCGGGTGCCCCATCCTTGAGCGCAGCGGAAGGGTGGGGGACGGACATACCGCGAATGACTTGAAACCGTTCTGCATCCACCCGTTGGTCACCCGCATCGGGTACCGGTACAGTGTAGCAGAATGATAAGACCGTTCGTGATTTTGAGTACAGGTCTGGACTTTCAGCGGGTTCTTGCGTGAACGATACCGCACCAACACACACGGATGTGGATGATACGATCGTCGCCGTTTGCACAGCGCGCGGGATAGGTCTGCGCGGTGTCGTTCGATTATCGGGGCTGAGGGCGTTTGAAATCACCCGATCGATTTTCGATGCGTCCGAGGGTCGTCAGTTGTCGGAGCGACGCGGATTTCGCTGTGTGGATGGTCGTCTGACTTTTGATGCGCTCCACCGCACTACGGCGCAGGCGTACCTGTTCACCAAACCCCACAGCTACACGCGGCAGGACTCGGTCGAACTTCATACGATTGGCTCTGCGCCAGTGCTCGACATGGTCGTCGAGCGATGCGTGCAAGCCGGCGCCCGCCCTGCGCGGCCTGGCGAGTTTACGATGCGGGCGTACATTTCAGGAGCGCTCACGCTGTCTGCCGCAGAGGCTGTTGCAAGTACGATCAACGCACGAACCGATGAGCAATTGCGTGCTGCCCGACGATTGATGCGAGGCGACCTGCGCGACACGGTTCTCAGTTGGCAGGAGTCATTGACGGATTTGCTCGCGTTGGTCGTTGCGGATATCGATTTCGCGGAGGAGCCGATCGATTTCATTTCGACCGACGTGCTTCGTTCGAGAGTTGGCGATTTGCACAAACGCCTCCGCGAACTCATCGATTCCGTCGAGGCGCGACTTCGCGTGGATGTTGTTCCGCATGTGCTTCTTCTTGGATTGCCGAATGCGGGAAAAAGCACGCTGCTCAACGCGTTGTCGCAAACCGACCGGGCGATTGCGTCGGCAGTTTCGGGCACCACACGCGACATATTAGCCGCCCCC
The DNA here is from genome assembly GCA_013151185.1 of Planctomycetota bacterium. Classification (GTDB taxonomy): domain Bacteria; phylum Planctomycetota; class Phycisphaerae; order UBA1845; family UBA1845; genus UBA1845. The sequence goes on along the minus strand of JAADIU010000159.1, from coordinate 17,073 downwards.
GCGCGGCTTGGAGATGTCGAGGCTATTCTTCTCGACTCTGCGGGTGTGGATGACAGTCCCGATCAGGTGTTGATTCACGCGCGGCAGCGCGCCATGGAAACTGCCGGCGCGGTCGATCTGGTTTGCATCGTGGTTGACGCATCGTTGCCCGTCTATGGCGAGGCGATCACCCGTCTCTGCGATCTTGCGGATGGCCCAACGATGCTCATCGCGACGAAGGCAGACGCGACGGGCCACAGCCCCGGTGAAATCCATAGCCGAATTGGGCAAGCCTATCCCGGTTCGGCATGCCTCGTCAGCGCCAAGACTGGAGAAGGCCTCGCTGAACTTCGCAATCAGATGGGCAAGGAGTTGATCAATCGCAGTGCAGATGCCGAACACAGCACCGTCACCCTGACAGCCAACCAGCGTCAAGCGCTGTCAGGTGCCGACGAAGCGATTCAACGCTGCCTCGAACTAACCACAACATCCGACAATCTGCTCGACATCGCCGAATTGGTCGCGCTGGAACTGAGAGAAGCGTTAGACTCGCTCGCCCAGACCACGGGTGCCGTCACGACCGAAGACCTATTGGGGCGAATATTCTCATCGTTTTGCATCGGCAAGTGATCAGTGGGGCCTGCGGTTTCAATTGACACGTTTTTGAGCGACAGTTACAACCGACCCGCCTGTCAATCCCTCCGACAGGGCAATCCCACGGACAGGGGCATTCGGGCGTAGGACGCGATTCGTCATGATCATCACCTCGATTGGCAGAAAGACGCTTGGCTCGGTCGAAGCATTCGGTCGATTCTGGTCGTTTGGTCTGCGCACCATGCGATGGATGTTCACCGGTTTGTTCCGCTGGCGGAACTGGCAATTGTTGATGCCCCAGTTGTACGAAGTCGGAAACCGATCACTACCGGTCATCGCGATCACAGGCACGTTCGTCGGAATGGTTCTAGCCGTCCAGGCGTACGATCAATTGAATGCGGCTGGCTTTGCAAATCGCATGGGTGTGCTCCTGAACCTTACGCTCGTGCAGGAACTCGGACCGGTTCTCGCAGCCGTCATGTTGGCGGGCAGGGTCGGTGGGGCGCTCACGGCGGAACTGGGCACGATGAACGTGACCGAGCAGATCGATGCGCTGCGGGCGATGGGTTCCGATCCGATTCGCCATCTTGTCGTTCCGCGATTTCTTGCATGTTTGATTCTGTGCCCGATCCTGACGCTCTTCGCAGATTTTTGCGGGTCGATGGCGGGTTCGTGGATCGCGGTCAGCCTCAAAGATATTCCGTACGAACCCTACAGCTATTACACAATGGATGCCGTCACCAAGTGGGACCTGGGCGTGGGGTTCATCAAGAGTGTTGTCTTTGGTTGGGTCATCGGGATGGTGGCTTGCTACAAGGGCTTCACCTGTCGAGCCGGCGCGGAAGGCGTAGGTCGGGCGTGTACGGAAGCCTTCGTCGCAATATTTATTACCATTTTGATCGTGGATTTCTTCATCTCGTCGTTCAGCGCCGGGTTATACAAGGTGCTCTACGGATTCAAGTCGTTGGTGTAACGTTTGGGATATATTCGGTGAGCCAGAAATCTGCACAACAAAAGAAGACCGCCAACGGGAACGGGGCGCCCATCGTTGAACTGCGCAATGTCAGCAAGCGGTTCGGCCGCCTGCATGTTCTTCGTGGTGTGAATATTTCATTTGAGCGCGGCAAAACCACCGTCATCATCGGCGCGTCGGGCGCGGGAAAGAGTGTTATCCTCAAACACATCGTGCGGCTATTGATGCCGGATGATGGCGAGGTCCTTTGCAACGGGCAGCGCATCGACACGATGTCCGATCGCGACCTCGTCAGCATTCGCATGAGATTTGGATTCCTGTTTCAAATGGGTGCGCTGTTCGATTCGTTGACCGTGGCTGAGAATGTGGCGTTTCCGATTGTCGAGCACACGCGCCGAAGCCGATCCGACATCGCCAAGACCGTCGCACAAAAACTGGCGATGGTTGGTCTCGACGGTTTGCAGGGGAAGAAACCGGCGCAGCTTTCGGGCGGTCAGCGCAAACGCGTGGCCTTGGCGCGCGCCATTTCGCTCGAACCCGAAATTATTCTCTACGACGAACCGACCACCGGATTGGACCCCATCCGCTCCGACATTATCAATGAACTGATCATCAAGTTGCAACGCGAGTTGAACGTGACCAGCATCGTCGTCACCCACGACATGGCCAGCGTGCGAAGAGTTGGTGACCGGGTCGTGATGCTGCACGAGGGGCATTTTGTATTCGACGGAACGCCTGCGGAAATGGAGTCGTGCTCTACCCCCACGGTGCGGCAATTCGTGGAAGGACGCGCCGGCGGCGAACAACTCGCCGGCATCTGATTGAAAGGCAGATCATGAACGAGAAGAGACGAAATTTTATGGTTGGGTTGTTCATGATCAGCGGGATCGGTGTGCTGGGATATCTGATGGTGCTCTTTGGTGAAGCGCCCAGTTGGCTTGGTGGTGCAGAGTATGAGCTGCGCATCGAGGTGAAGGAGATCGCCGGAATCGATGACGGCACGCCCATTTACCTGAACGGTATCAAAGTGGGCCGCGTCATGACGCTAAACTTCATCGACGCTGCTCACCCCGAGATGGGTGTTGTCGCGATCGGAAAAATCAAAAAAGAGTTCACCATCCCGTCACGCGCGCGGGCAGAGTGCATCAGTCCGACGCTGGGTATCGGTAGGGGGCGCGTGGATATCTTTGCGAGCGGCGGGTCGGGTCAGATCAAACCGGGCGGAGTGATCCACGGTGTGATGGTCAACTCCCTTGAGCGCATCTTTCCGCAGGAGATGGCCACGTCGCTTGAGAATACGGTGGTGGGTATCGGAAATTTTGCCGAAGCGCTGACCCCGGTGGCTGGCGACCTTCACGAAATTCTCCAGGCGCGAACCGTCGAACAGGTCGAAGCCGCGAACGCGGAGCAAATGACCGCGAACCTTTACACCGCGATCGAGCGCTTAAACAACATGCTTCGATCACTCAACGAGATCCTCGGCGACGCAAAAACGAGGGAGAAAATGAGTGACGTGCTGGATAATTTGTTGGTGATGACCACCGACGCGAAGTCTGCCATGGCGGACCTGAAAGAGGCAACGGCGAAATTCAAGACCGACTCCGCGAAGATCACAGACAGCGCGCAGCAGGTCCTGACGACGATCGACAGCAAAGTGATCGAGCTTGCAGATGCTGCGATGCCAACGCTCGAACACGCATCAAAGACAGCCGCCAACCTGCACCGCATTTCCAGCGAGCTTGCGGATGGCCAGGGAACGCTTGGAAAGCTATTGACGGATGAGCGGTTGTACGAAGCGACGCTTCTTGCGATCGAACGCATTCAGGATTTGGTGGATTCGTTTCGCCGATTGGCCGACAGGTTTGAGCGGCGCGGAAGGATCGGCCTCGACGTAAGCGGTGTTCCGATCGACTCGAAAATCCCCGATGCCAAGCAGCCATGAGAGAAGCGGTATGTTGATGGGTCTGGCTACGATGATTCTCGTTCGCTGGGTGGCCCGCCCCTTCCAGGGGTGGGGAACGGATTGCGGCGGCCCACCCTACATTCGCTTCTTGCGTTTTTCGAGCGCGGATTCCGCGAACCAACAAATTCCAAACGGTGCGTACCACGCATAGAACACCCACGTCGGCATGTTCCATTGACCGGTCGCAGCACGAATCCCTTCGGCTTCAAAGTAGACGACGGCGGCTCCGCAAAACACGAGCCACGCGAAACGAATTCTTGCCCATGAGAAAAACAGGAACCACGTCAGGTACCAGGCGTGAACCACCGGCATGACGAGGATGAGCGCCGCGAACGACCGTGTGGCGAACGTGGGCAGGTCGGTTCTCTTTGATGCCAGCCACATGGCGAACGTGAGCAGCGACAACGCACCCAGTATGCGGACTCCGTCTTCACCGATGATTGGCGACAGCGTCGTCGCGACGAGTCCCATGCTTGTCGTCGTCTGCCCGAATCGATACAGACTGTCGAACACATGCCAACCTGCATCTGAGTAAGGAAGATAGCACGCAGCGCACACTGCCGCAGTTGCAAGCAGTGCGATCGGACGACGGAACAACAGCCAAGGCACCAACACGATCGCAACTGTCTTCACAGAAATCGCAGCCCCAAGCCACACCCCGCACCACACGAACCGTTTTCGAGATGCCGCAATTGCCATCAACGCAAGGCCCGCAAGCATCATTGAATCCTGATGCCCTTCAATCGCCACCGAAGCGATCGACAACGGGCACAGTGCATACAGCGATGCCCAGTGGGGGGCTAGGTTGTGCGCAACGAGTAGCCGACCGAGCAATAGAATCGCCAACAATTCAAAGAGCACCAACACGAATTTGACGGTGTAGATCGAGTCGCCGAACGAACTCGTCAATCGAAACAACAACTGAGCCAGCGGTGGGTAGATCGCGGGGTAATCGGGGTGATTGATCTTCGACCAGTTGGGGTCGTCTTGCGTTAGTTCCGGGCGTTCGACATCGATCGGCAGGGTGGTGTAGGGATTTAATCCGAAGCGCTGAATTTTGCCTTCCCATACATACCGATGCAGGTCGTCGCTCGGGACCGTGTGAATCAGAGCCACTCGAAACAGCGCGATTCCAATCAGCCAAACCCGCCAGGAACCCAAACGTGAGCCGGGCAGTTTGCTCAGGGAAAACACGATCGCCGCGTATCCGACGAGGCTAATGAGCCAACCGAGTTGGAAGTATCGCAGGTGATCCCGATAGTTGACAAGGCCCGCGCTGATCGCGACGAAGATGGCGATCAGGCACCACCCCATGATCACCGATCGTGGGAGTACCCTGCGGTTTGAATCGTTCGTCTCTTGCATCTCTGCGGGTCGGTGCGCTTCGCGATTCTAATTCGACGTTGCCTGAAGGGCAGGCGTAGCCGGCGCATCGACGGGCGCATCGACGGGCACCTCGACGGGTGTGGCGGGTGATACTTCCACGGGTTCTGCCGGCGCTTTAACCTTCGCCCGCTGCGGCCTCGACAAAATGCCCATCCACAAAAATCCGAGCCCGTAAAGCAGAAGAAAAATACTGAAGAAGTAGCGGCTACTGTCGAGGTATTGTTTGAACGTCCAGAGTGAATAGACACCCAGAAAAAGTTCAACGAGCCAAAGCTGACCCTGCGTAACGCGGTAGTGGCCTTCTGCACGTTGCCCAGCCACGCTGCCTGATTTTGGCGTGCGCACGAACTCCCCGCCCTGCAGGTACAGACCACGCACGACCGCGAAGGCGTTGTTGACGCAAATGCCCACACCCAGCAGCAACATGCTCGGAATCACCCGAAGCCCACTCCAACCTTCACCCAGCGCAAAGCGGGCGTATGAATAAACAGCAGAAGGAATGATGGCAGTGACGCAAACGATCGCCCACACGATAAAGAACCAAGGTCGAAACGTATCCCCATTGAGCCACAGCAGCAGCATCGGTCGGGCGACGACAGCCAAAATCAACATGAAGACAGCCACCGCATAATGCGTCAGGTGAAGCGACGCCTCGACCTTTTGGCCAATCGTCAAATGCGACCGCCAGATGCGCGGCAACAGTTTTCGGGCAACCTGAATCGATCCCGTTGCCCAGCGCCGTTGTTGACTCTTGAACGCCTGAGCGTTTCCCGGCAGTTCGGCAGGGCACGCGACGTCCACGCAGTATTCGATATTCCACCCCGCCAATTGTGCGCGGTAGGAGAGGTCCAAATCTTCCGTCAATGTGTCAGCCGACCACCCGCCAACTTTCTCATCGAGGATAGCCGCCTTCCGCCAGATGCCAGCCGTCCCGTTGAAGTTCATGAGCAAACCGTTCCACGCCCGCGCGCCTTGTTCGATCGCGAAGTGGCCGTCGATGCCCAGCGCCTGAGCGCGCGTCAACCATGATTCGTCTCGGTTGAGGTGTGCCCACCGCCCCTGCATACAGGCAGCGTTCGGGTTGGCTTGCAACAGCGCGATGCACTTCTTTAGAAACTCCGTCGGTGGTTGGAAGTCTGCATCAAAGATCGCGAGGAATTCGCCCCTGGCCTTGGGTGTGGCGTAGGCGAGTGCGCCGGCTTTGTATCCGACGCGGTCGCTGCGGCGAACGACTTTGATGTCGTAACCTTCGCCAGCGTATCGGTCGACGATCCCGTCGATGAGCGAGCGACAATCGTCGGTGCTGTCATCGAGGACCTGGATCTCGTGTTTTTCTTTCGGGTAGTCCATCGCCACCACCGCGTCGATCAAGCGATGCACCACGTCGGACTCGTTGTAGACGGGTAGCTGCGTCGTGACGACGGGCCACGAGGCACGGTCATCTTTGGCGAGAAAGGCGTCGATGATGCCAGCTTGCTCGGCGCGTTTGGTTCGTTGCGTGCGTGCAAACAAGACCAAGAGCACGGCCAGGTGGACGCCGTAACCTGCGGCTGCGATCGTGGCGAAAAGAAACAACACGAATGAACTATTCACGATGATGGTTTGCAATCGACTTTATCCTGTTTTGTTGCCCATCAAGTATGTCGTCCTGCAACCGGACACGACGTCCGAGTGATGCCAAGCCCGGTTCATTGCGGATTGCGAAAGTGTACCATGACTGGCAGGGATTGCAGTTCGAGCGATGGGCCAAACGCACGGGTTATTGACACCGCAATCGCTCTGCGCGAAATCACTCATCCGACCACCCATCGAAGCATCGCTCCAATTGGATGGGTGTGTGTGCGCCAGTGTCCTTGATTGTCGTTTGGTTGTGGAGATTGGATTCAGCATCCCGCCGTGTGAGGCACTACTTGGTGAGGCACGCCTTCGGGGTACGATCCCGAAACCGAGTCGGGCCACCTCGTATCTGTCAGGCCACCCTGTATCTGGTTTGATCGCGCCCGGAAGGGCACCCTTTTAGTCGATTTCCACCAACCGGTCCAGCCACGGTGCGTTGATGCGGTTCTACCCGTCAGTGCGACGTGCCGATACGTTGACACCTCCCGGCGCGACCGCTACGATTCGCTGCCTACCCGATTGGCCCGTGAATTTGCTCGACTTTCTGAGAATATTGAGGCCAAGGACTCTAAGGAAATACTTGCAATGACTACCGCTTCCAAACAACTCGCGCCTCCGACATCCGGTTCTCCCATTACGATGGGCAAGGACGGTTTGAATGTTCCCACCAATCCCATCCTTCCTTTCATCGAAGGCGATGGCACGGGGCGTGACATTTGGCGTGCTTCGGTTCGCGTGTTTGATGCTGCGGTCGAAAAGGCTTTTGGCGGTGAGCGGAAAATTGCGTGGCATGAAGTGTTGGCTGGTCAGAAGGCATTTGATGGCACCGGGTCTTGGCTGCCCGACGAAACGCTCGAAGCGTTCAACACATACCTTGTGGGTATCAAAGGTCCATTGACCACACCTGTGGGTGGTGGTATTCGCTCGTTGAATGTGGCTCTCCGGCAGAAGTTGGACCTTTACACATGCCTTCGTCCGATTCAATATTTCACGGGTGTCCCTTCTCCGGTGAAAAGACCAGACCTCACTGACATGGTGATCTTCCGCGAGAACTCGGAAGACATTTATGCCGGCATCGAATTTGAAAACGGGACGGAAGATTGCGAGCGATTCAAGAAATTATTCGCCGCAGAGTTCCCCGACCGATTCAAGAAAATCCGTTTCCCCGATACAACCGGAATCGGAATCAAGCCCACCAGCCAGCAGGGGACCGAGCGTCTTGTCAAAGCGGCGATTCAGTATGCGATTGATAGCGACAAGCCATCGGTCACTCTGATCCACAAAGGCAACATCATGAAGTTTACCGAGGGTGGCTTCCGCGATTGGGGATACCAGGTCTCGAAAGAACTCTTTGGTGCAACCGATCTCGATGGCGGTCCGTGGACGCACTTCAACAATCCAACGACGGGAAAAGAAATCATCGTCAAGGATGTGATTGCAGACGCTTTTCTTCAGCAGATTCTGACGCGGCCTGCGGAGTACAGCGTGATCGCAACGATGAATCTCAACGGCGACTATATTTCCGATGCGCTGGCGGCTTGCGTGGGTGGGATTGGCATCGCACCCGGTGGGAACATCAACTACGACACGGGCACCGCGATCTTTGAAGCCACGCACGGCACCGCACCCAAGTACGCCGATCAGGACAAGGTCAATCCCGGTTCGCTGATTCTTTCCGGCGAAATGATGTTCCGCTACCTCGGTTGGACAGCAGCAGCCGACGCCATTATCAAAGGTATCAACGGAGCCATCAGTGCCAAGACAGTGACATACGATTTCCATCGCCAGATGGAAGGTGCAACACTACTCAAGTGCAGCGAATTCGGCGACGCGATCATCAAGCATATGTAACAATAGTCAGTCCCCCACCCTTCCGCTGCGCTCAAGGATGGGGCACCCGCGGTAGCGGTAGGGTCCGCTGTGCGGACCGTCGCAGGGACAATGATCGCTACTGACAAATGGTCCGCACAGCGGACCCTACCCGGCTCTCGCCGATCTCTTTCCTGCTAACCGGTCAAACTGACGACGAGTGCGCCTTGCCCTGCGTTTCGGCCTTGGCGGCGGTAGGAGTAGAACTGTTCGTTGCAAATTGTGCATTGGCTCGGTAGGGCGATGCGGTGTTGCGACAGGCCCGCCGACTCCAATTGTTGCGCGATCATCTTGGGTAAGTCCAGATAGATTTTCGCTCCGTCTTTTCGGATGACCGAATCCGTATCGGCAGTAGCCGCCCGCACCTGGCTGGCGACATCTTCGCGAATCTCATAACAACCCGAGGAAGCGCATGGGCCGATTACCGCGAGTGCGTCTGCCGCGTCGGTTTTGAATTCTTGCGTCATCACCGACAGCATACTTCCCACCACGTTTTGGCAGGTGCCCTTCCACCCGCTATGGGCAGTACCGATGACCCTCCGCTTCGGATCGAACACCAAAATCGAAGGGCAGTCGGCTGTGAACACCATGAGCACGACGCCCGCGTCACCCGTGACAAATCCGTCCGTGTCGCAAAGAGGGCCATGTGGTTTGTTGCTTTGCACGACCGTGATGTTTGCGCCGTGGGCCTGTTTCGCACACGTCAACTGATCAATCGAAGAGCCAACCGCTTCGCAAGCACGGGCTCGCCGTTCTGTCGTGTTCGCGGTGTCGGGTCCGCTGGTGGCTGACATGTTGAACCCAATCGGCGCGAAGACATGTTTCACCCAGGCGAATTCTTCTGCGAAACGCGATTGCCAGAACGGAAGGTTCCCATCTTGCGAGGGCGACCATTCTGCATCTGCGTATGTTGATCGCGTTTCCATCTATCGCGGGTTGATCTTCAGGAGAACCTTCACGGTGTTGGCTTCGCCGCTGAGTTCAAAGGCTTCGATCCCCCGGTCGATGCTGATGACGCGGCTTATCATGGCGCGGACGTCGATTTGTCGGCGGGTCAGCGAGGCGATGGCATCGGCGAAGGGACCGCAGCGACTCCCGATGATATTCACTTCGTTGATGACGGCAGGTGCAAGGTCGATCTGGCCGCCGTTGGCGTAGGTGCTTTTGAGCACGATGGTTCCGCGCGGTCTGACCATGTCCTGGGCAATCGCCAATCCGTCGGGTGAACCGGTGCATTCGATCACCACATCGCGATCCTGTCGTCGTGGTACCCGATCGATGGGCGTGGCTTGAATGTGTTTCTTTTCGACAAGTTCGAGCGTGTGCGGATTGCGCCCCACGACTTCGAGTTGGCAGTCCAGCGTTGCGATCACCTGCGCAACGAGCAATCCCAGCTTGCCGCTGCCAATCACCGCGACGCGCATGCGCTCATCGATCGCCACCTGTTTGACAATTTGCCATGCCGCAGCAAGCGGTTCGACGAACACGGCTTCCTCGTCGGAAATGGCGTCAGGCAGTTCGTGCAGATTGCGCGTTGGCATCGCCACGAAATCTGCAAAGCACCCGCTGCGGTTGAGGATGCCCATGACGGTGCGATTCGGGCAGTGGTTCGACAATCCGCCCTGGCATGTCGGGCAGGAACCGCAGACGCAGTTGATTTCGCAGACAACCCGTTTACCAAGCCACGACTCGGGTCCGGCGACGACATCGCCCACCATTTCGTGCCCGATGATCCCCGAAAAACCCATGTATCCATGGGTGATCGCGATGTCGGTGCTACAGATTCCGGCATAGCGCACCTTGATCAGCGCTTCACCTTCCGCGGGTGTCGGATCGGGGTGATTGGTGTCCAACACCAGTTGATCGTTGAAGACGATTGCTCTCACTTCGGGGCTCTCTTGCGGGCTTTTACTTGGGTTCGTTTTCGTGCGGTCGTGTTTATTGCTGCCGACTAAACCAACTGCGCTTGGAAGTTGATTGTGTTTCCTGTTCTTCGGGCGCATTCGCAAAGGGGTTCGTTGCACCACCGAGGAACTTTTTCCAAGCAACGGGGTCGCAGTCAAACGATTCACCCGTCAACCGGTGCAGGGAAACTTCCGCTTCATAACAAATGCCAAAATCTTTCTGCCGCAGGGAGTTGACGAGCGTGTCGAGAACTTCGCGCCGCGGAAAGTAGCCCAGCACACGGGCGGATTCCAACCGGACATGGCGCGAGCGGTCCTGTTCAAGAAACCGTTTCGCAGCCTCTACCACGGGGTCCAGTTCGGCGAGTGGCACGCGGTCGTCGATCGCGCAATGTTGGATCGTCTGGAGGGCGGCCAACCGGATGGTCGCTTCTTCGGCGAGAATGGGATTCGTGCCGTCCGTCTGCAACAGAGCAAGGGCGACTTCGCACGATCGCGGGGAGTTCGTTCGATCCAGGGCGATCACTGCCGCCGACCGGACCGTCGGGCTGCTGTCGTTTGCGGCGACCTTTGCCAGCGTGTCGGAAACTTGAGGCGTGTTGTTCTGTTTCGACTTCCCAAGCCGCTCGACCGCTTTGCGACGCTCGTCAGCCGACGTGCCCTCCAACGCGGCTACGCAGTAGTGGTCGATGTCAGAACGTGTCAGAAGCACCGGATGTTTATGCTCCCTGATCCGGTTCACACATCCGACCCCAGCCAGCAGACAGCACGCCAAACCCAACAAAACGGGCGTGAGTTTGGGAATGCGACGCCGAATGTCGCTTCGAGGACCTGCCGTGCGGACAGAGCAACCTTGATATTGCGAGGTGGTTTCTTTCATGGGCGGTCCAAGCTACCACCTTTGCGTGAACCGCTCAACGCATTCTCACTCGGCGGGGTCCGGGAGATTCGGCGACCGCCCGCTTGGCCATAGACGACCCGCGAGTGCCCAATTACAATGCGCCGCAGCGGTGGACCCACGATTGTCCTCTTTGAGAGGGATCGCTGCGGACAGGGCGTTGCAGAAAAGGAGTTCGTGCATTGTTGCTTGCGCATCCTGCAAGATTCAAATCCGGTCGATCGGTCGAAGCAATTCTTGGCGTGTTGCTACTGTGCTGGGTTTTGTTACCCGCAGTGCAAGCCGATGCAGCCGATGCAGCCGAGACCGCCGCCCCGCCCGAGCGAGCCGAGAGCATGGAATTCGATCCTGCGACCGGTAGCTGGACCGATTTGGTTCCGCCCGTTCCCGGAACGCCCGATGGCGATCTTCGGCTGGCCCGAGCGCTGCATGCCGGCGGTGAGCACCGCAAAGCGATCAAAGCCCTCAAGAAATGGGTCAAGGCGTACGGCGATTCAGACCCGCTTCATCCACAGGTGGTGCTCTTGCGCGGTCATGTGCTGATCGCACGCCACGATTACTATGTCGCCTACAAGGAGTTGCAAGCGTTTCTCGCCGAGTTCTCCGGGACAACCTATGAGAGCGAAGCCCAGAACATGCAGTTCGTCATTGCAGAGGTGTTCCTCTCCGGCACCAAACGCAAGTTCCTTTACATCCGGATGCTAAGAGCCGACGACATCGCCTTGCGAATTCTCGACGACATCGTCGCCAGCGATCCCGGTTCGCAGCTCGCCGAGTTGGCTACGGTGACCAAAGCCCGGTACTACTATGCCGAAGGAGACTACGCCTTCGCCGAACAGGAATACGGTTTCCTCATCCAGCAATATCCAAGAAGCCGCTACGTTCGGCAGTCGCTGCTTCAAGGTGCGCATGCAGCCCTTGCGAGCTTTACCGGGGTCGAGTTCGACGATGCGCCGCTGATCGAAGCCGAAGATCGTTTTCGTCGGTATGTGTCGCTGTATCCCGGCTCGGCTGAGCAGGAGGGGATTGGTTTGCTGCTCACGGGCATCGACGAAAAGCGGGCTGAGAAAGAACTGAGCATCGGGCGCTATTACGAGCGTGTCAAACGATTGAAAGCCGCGCGGTTCTACTACCGCTCCACGCAAACCAATTGGCCGGACACCGTTGCGGTGATCGCGGCGACGGAGCGTCTGCAAGCGTTGGAGGGTGTCGAACTGCCCGAGGAAAGAACAGAGGACGCCATCCCCGGTGATGCACCCGGTCCGAGCAACGAACCCGCAGACAATGAAATCATGCACGAGGCGCGAGAGCAGGAACCCAGTGCAAGTCGTAGCCCGTCGTCTACCCGCACGCTCGGATGAAGTGGATGAAAATTGTGCGTTTTCACCGAGGATTGAAATCAGGATGAACGTAGCCCGAAAATATCGTTGCATGTTGCTCGTTCCTGCCGCCCTTGGCATCCTTCTGACGGGTTGTGGTTATTCCGCAAAGCGGCCTTTTTCTGCCGATATAGACACCGTCTACGTCGAGATGTTGCATTCTCGCGAGTTTCGTCGAGAGTTGGAGTTTCACCTGACCGAAGCGCTGGTCAAGCGGATTGAAATGGACACCCCCTATCGGATCGCCGATCGCAAGGACGCGGACACGGTGTTCAGCGGTGAAATTCTCGAAGTCCGCCAGAGCGTCCAAGGCAACCTGTTTCAAACGGACGATCCACGGCAAATCGGAACCTCCGTCGTCATGCGCTACCGATGGCAGGACCAGCGAACAGGCGACATTCTCGTGGAGCGATCGCGGTTCGTTCAGATGGACAGCTACATCCCCGCGGTCGGAGAATCGTTCACTTCGGGGGTCGCAATCCGCTCTCTTGACCGAATGGCTGAGCGCATTGTCGAAACAATGGAAACCGGGTGGTGAGCATCCTAGGATATTGATACCGAGGATCGGAACGGTTGCCCGGGCGAGACGTGCGGGTCCGCCGATTCTGTTTGCGAAGCAGGAGTGACATCAACATGCCGGAATCTGACGGCAACGAATCGAAGAAGCCCGACCCCAAGAAGCCGACACCGCCGAACATGAAAATGCCGTCGCGCGGCGTGGCTACATGGATGGTCTTTCTGGCACTGTCGCTGCTTCTCGTTGTGGTGTTCGCGAAAGGCTTCGACAGCCCCCAGCAGATCACCATCAACGAGTTCCGAAAATTCCTTGACGATGACGCGATTGAAAAATTGACGGTCAAGGAGAATCGCATCATTGGCGTTCTCAAGCCCAGCGAGCGCTACCCCGCGACCGGTACCCGCAAATTTGAAATGCTCTACCTCCCGCAGGCGATGGACTCGCGGTGGATGGATCGCATCGAAAAAAAGGTCCCTGATGCGGAGTTCAGCGTCGCCCCGCGAAGCTATTGGGTCGAATTTCTCATCGCGATGCTGCCGTGGCTGTTCATTTTCCTGTTCATCTATCTGTTCGTGTTTCGACAAATCCGAGCGGCTGGTGGCGGTGGGGGGATGCTCGGAAACTTTGGTCGCTCAAGGCATCGCGTCACATCCAAAGAGCATGTGAAGGTTTCCTTTGGCGATGTCGCTGGGATTACAGAGGCGAAGGAAGAGGTCCAGGAACTGATCGAGTTTCTTAGAAACCCCAAACGCTTTCAGCGACTCGGAGGCCGTATCCCGCGCGGTGTGTTGTTGGTGGGGCCTCCCGGTTGTGGAAAAACGCTCTTGGCCAAGGCCATTGCAGGAGAAGCCGACGTCCCGTTCTTTTCAATCAGCGGTTCCGACTTCGTCGAAATGTTCGTGGGCGTCGGGGCTTCGCGCGTGCGCGACCTCTTCAAGCAGGCCAAAGACAACTCGCCTTGCATTATTTTCCTCGATGAAATCGACGCGGTCGGACGGCGTCGCGGTGGAAACTTTGGCGGGGGCGGGCACGACGAACGCGAGCAAACACTCAACGCGATCCTCGTCGAAATGGACGGCTTTGATACGTCCGACCAGGTCATCGTCATCGCAGCCACCAACCGGGTGGATGTGCTTGATCCTGCATTGGTTCGACCGGGTCGCTTTGACCGGGAAGTCAATGTGTCGTTGCCCGACGTTCAGGGGCGCTACGAAATTCTAAAAGTTCACGCCCGGAAGGTTCGCCTTGGGCCCAATGTCGACATGCGCCGTCTCGCCCGAGCCACCCCGATGTTCAGCGGTGCGGAACTCGCTGCGATCATCAACGAGTCTGCCATCATCGCGACGATGGGCAACAAAGATTACATCGAGATGGACGATCTCGAAGAGGCTCGCGACAAGGTACGGTGGGGTCGCGCGCGTCGCAGTCGTCAGGTCGATGAGCACGACAAGAAAGTCACCGCGTACCACGAAGCCGGCCATGCCATCGTTCAGGTCAAACTCAAAGATGCCGACCCGCTTCACAAAGTCAGCATCCTGTCGCGCGGTCCATACGGTGGGGCGACGTTCTCACTTCCCGAGCGCGACCGCATGGTCTACACCCAAGAATATTTGGTGGCGATGATTCAGGTTGCGTTTGGCGGGCGGATCGCAGAGGACATGTTCTTCGGCGAAATCAGCAGCGGCGCATCAATGGATATCAAGCAGGTCACCGCGATTGCCCGGCAGATGGTCAAAGAGTATGGCATGAACGAATCGCTGGGTTTTGTGTTCTACGGCGACGAAGAAGGCGAATTTGGCATGGGGCGCCGGCCTTACTCCGACAGCACAGCCGACCGGATCGACCAGGAAGTCAAGAAACTCGTCGACAAACTTTACGAGCAAACCGCCCAACTCATGAGCACCAACCGCGACGTGCTAGCCGCCATTGCCGAAGCCCTGCTCAAGTATGAAACGCTGACGGGTGACGATGTACACGCAATCGTTCGCGGCGAAACGCTGAATCGGCCAACCATCTCCGACATCCTCGATGCGGAACAAACCAACAGCGGCTCACCCGTAGGAAAAGCCCGACCCGCCGAGTCAGAATCCGACGCCGGCATCGATCTAGGCGGTGGAAGCCTGCCTGCCCCCGGGTAGAGAAAGCGTCAACCGGAAATCAGGCCTGTTCCACACTGTCGCTTGTCGTATCGCTGGTGTTCCGAGACACGTCGAACGATGGATGGTCGAACGGCTGGGTGGCCCACCTCTTTAGAGGTGGGGGATTTGATTGGTACCGGGACTCGTGTCCCCACGGCTAAAGCCATGGGCCACCCAACCCCCCGTCGTTCTTTTTGAGTCCCATCGCAGTGTATATGGCTGATGACATCGGTGTGTGCATCTTGCTTGACTAAGTGGACTAAGTCGAGTAGGATAAGTATATGGAGATCGTCAACACACACGAAGCCAAGACCCACCTTTCCCAACTGCTTGAACGCGTAGACAAGGGTGAAGAGTTCATCATCGCGAAAGCGGGCAAGCCCATTGCGCGATTGATCGGATTTCGCAGCGAAGATCGCGATCGCGCCGGCGGTCACTGGAAGGGGCTGGTCAGGATCGGCGACCACTTCGACGATCCGTTGCCAGACGAAATCGCCAGCCCCTTTACCACGCCGAAATAATGATCGCCAAAATAATGACTGGTTATCTACTCGACACACACGTCCTATTGTGGTGGCTCTCTGATCCGTCGAGACTTTCGGACGAGGCCCGCGACACGATCGGCCAGGGCGAAAACGCCGTCTATCTAAGCACAGCCGCAGCCTGGGAAATGGCGATCAAAAAAGCGCTCGGTTGTCTCGACATTCCGGGCAACCTTGAAGAAGTGCTGGGCAAGGATCACATCGAGGTTCTGCCGATTGCCCTATCCCACGCACTCGCCGTGTCCGACCTGCCCCTCCACCACCAGGACCCGTTCGATCGAATGCAGATCGCCCAAGCCCGGATCGAAGATTTGGTCATCATCACCCGCGACGCAGTAATTGCAAAGTACGACGTCAAGGTATTAAAAGCATGAGCAGTCGCTGGGGGGCAAACATTCTAATTGTATGGAAATTGTGGAAATAAAGTGTGCGTCCTCCGAATACCTCCCAGGCATGAATGACTAATCTGCCGCATAGAGCCACTGTTCATTGCCATCCTTAACAGAAAGGTACACCTCTCCGCAGATCGAAGGCGTGTCAACTGCTTGCAGTCTGACGTCCCTATCCAAATCTATCCTAGCACGAAGACCTGGCAACGACTCCAAAACAGATTCAATTTGTCGGACCCCCTCGTTGAACATTGGGTCCAGGACCTTGCGGATCGCCTTCTTGTCCTTCGTTTCGTCAAACAACTTCACGACACCCTGCCCTGCGATATTACAGCGGATCCCCTTGTCATCTCCAATACATGGAAGTACCAAGAATTCTGGAGGGCCTTGCGCTAGAGCCTGGCCGCGTAATAGAGCTTCAAGATACTTGAGCTCTAACTGCAACTCGAACCACTCCCATTCCGTGACTTGATGTAACTCATCCTCAGGCATATCCCACCCTTCGACTATTGATTCGACGCTTTCGCCTCTATAGACTTTGCCACCAATGACAAAGCAATTGTCTACTACGTGGCCCAGCTGGCCTTCGATTTCAACGCTATAGATCATGTGCTCTTGCGGATTGACAAACCGCGATGCGTTATGCCAGATTTGATCAATCATCTCGGCTTCAAGATAGAATTCCTTGCATATGCTTGCGACAGCTGCATCCTCGTCCGCATTCTTGCTCAGTAGGTAAGAAAGCCGCTTAACGGCATCGCGACCTCCGAATGTATTAAGAATCACTCCCGGGCGCAACAAACGCGTAACATAGTAGAAGGAATGCGGACGACTACTATGCATGGCACAGATGCGAAGCAGTGTTGCGAAAAAGCTCCATCGCGTAACCTGAAAGTACCTTGAAGTTTCAGAGTTTGGCTCCATC
>JAADIU010000162.1 GCA_013151185.1 Planctomycetota bacterium | reverse complement strand
TCGGAAGAGCGGACGGTGATCCCAAAAGTCACCAAGGCATCGGGATTCTTGCCGACCGTTTCAAAAGCGAGTTGCACGCTGTCAGTGAAGCGATCGACAGGCGTGATGATGTGGTCGGCTGTGAACACACCCATGATGGCGTCGGGGTCGCGCTGATCGATGATAGCCGCAGCCAGTCCTACCGCGTTGGCGGTGTCGCGCCCTTGTGGCTCACCGAACAGATTCTTCGCGGGAACTTCGGGTAGTTCTTTTGCCACCAATGGCAAGTATGTTTCACCCGTGATGACATAAATTTGTTCTGGCGGAAGCACTTGGCTAAGGCGTTCAAAGGAAGCGCGCAGCAGACTATGGCCCCCGATGATTTTCAGAAGCTGCTTCGGACGGTGACGTCGGCTTAGTGGCCAAAGTCGGGTGCCCGAGCCCCCTGCCATGATCACTGCGTGCTGCATGATTCGGTAAATTCCGATGGCGTTTGTTGAGCGATCACTCAGAAATCAAACGCACCCTCACTAATTTCGTCAAAATCGACGAGCTGCAAGTCTGCAAACGGCAGGACAAACGTACGCGACGCGCCGGTTTGAAACTGAACCTCCAGATGGACCTGAGCCCCGTTTCGGCGAATCCAAACGATGCGGCCTATGCCCCGCTCATCGTGGCGAACGAGCGAACCCTGAGCCCACTCTTCAATGTCATCGGGCAAATCGTCCAGCCATCCGCGACGTGAACTATCTGCGCCCTCACCAATCAGGTCAACTTTCTCGATTTCACCAGCGGGTAGCTCATCGAGGAACGCGGACTTCGTCTTCCGCTCAGACACACCGCGAACCATTCGATAGTCGCAGTGGGACAGCGTCAGCTCGCGCTTGGCCCTTGTCATCCCCACAAAACATAGCCGACGTTCCTCTTCCTCGTCGTAGGTCGGGTCACCCGGTTCTCGTTGGAATGGCAATAACCCATCCTCCAGCCCAATCATATAGACCACCGGGAACTCCAGCCCCTTTGCCGCGTGGAGCGTCATCAACGTGACCCTGCCGTCACCCTCTTCGATGGAATCGACATCGCCCAACAAACTGGTGTACTCCATCCAATCCCGCAACGTCGCCTCCGAATGCTCCTGCTCGAATGCGGTGGCTGCGTTGATGAGTTCGTTCACGTTGTCGAGTGGGTCCGAATCGACTTCTGCCAACTTGTTCATGTCGGCTTGCAATCCGGACTCGCTGATGATCCGCGCGAGCGCTGTCGATGGTGACTCGTCGATCGCATGTCGCAGACCACCTAAGAGCGTAGCAAATGCGGCGACCTTGGCCACGGCTGCCCTCTTGAGCGTGGGTACGGATTGCGGTTCAAATACAAACTCGAACATTTCCTTTTCGAGGCTGCGGGCGTGTGCGATGATGCGATCGATCGTTGTTTTTCCGATGCCTCGGGTCGGTGTGTTGATGATCCGCGTCAGGGAAACTTCATCGTGAACGTTGATCAGCAGACGCACATACGCGAGAACATCCTTGATTTCTTTTCGATTGTAGAACTCGACACCGCGAGCAACCTGGTAGGCGATCCCCGTTTTGAGAAATGCTTCTTCGACAGCCCGACTCAAGGAATTCAAACGGTAAAAGACGGCTACGTCCGAAAGGTCTTCTCCGCGATCACGGCGAGCCGCAAGTTCATCGGCGATCGTGGACGACTCCTCGCCCGCGTCATCCGTCAACAGGACACGAACACGCGCGCCCTCATCGTTCTTTGTCCACAAGGTCTTCTCTTTGCGCTGTTGGTTGTGTTCAATCAATGCGCTTGCTGCGGATAGAATGCGTTGGGTCGAACGGTAGTTGCGTTCCAGGCGAACGACCTGTGCGCCTGCGTGGTCTTCTTCAAATCGCAGTATGTTGCCAATATCCGCACCACGCCAACCGTAGATGGATTGATCCGGGTCGCCCGTCGCGCAGATGTTTTTGTTCTGCTCGGTGATCAGATGGGCGATGAGATACTGAGCGCTGTTGGTGTCCTGATACTCATCGATTAACACATGCGAGTATCGTCGTTCAAGGCACTGGCGCAGGTCTTCATCTTGCTTGAGGAGCAGCGCCATTTTGAGAAGCAGGTCGTCAAAATCCACGCCATGCTGCTCAGACAGAATCGCTTCGTAGGCCTCATAAACTTTTGCAACTGTGCGCTCCGACCAATCGACGGCTTGCTCTGCGTAGATCGATGCCGTCACCATGGAATTTTTTGCGTTGCTGATGAGCGATTGCACCCGCGCGGGCGACCAGTTCTCCGCAGAAAGGTGCGCGCGGGCGACGGCGGCTTTTGCGATCTTGCGCTGATCTGCGGAATCGAACACCGTGAAATCGTCGGGCAAGCCAGCCCTTTCGTGGTGGATTCGCAGCAGTCGATAACACAGCGAGTGGAACGTGCAGACGGTCATCTCGCTCCCTGCCCGCCCGCCCAGCACCATGATGCGCTCCCGCATTTCGGAAGCGGCTTTGTTGGTGAAGGTGATGGCGAGAATGTTGTGCGGTGAGGTGACGGTCCGGGCGAGGTTGAGCGCCCGACGTGTGATGACCCGCGTCTTACCGCAGCCAGCCCCCGCCAACACGAGCAGAGGACCGTCGGTGTGGCGCACGGCTTGGGCCTGATCGTCGGTCAAATCGCTGAACAGTTCGTCGGTGTTCGGGATGCCCGATGCGGTGAACATTTGAACGTGTATACCCCACGACCGCCGCCTTGGAAAGAAGCCATCCGCCTGTGGCTTTATGCCGACCGCACCTTGCCGCCATCCGCTGCTTGCAGGTAACCGGGGCGACCGATAGTCTTTGCCCATGCGCATCGTCAGCCACGGGGTCGACATCATTGAATGCCACCGGATCGCCGACTTGCTCGACAAGCATCGCGACCGGTTTCTCGACCGCGTCCTGACGGCATCTGAGCGTGAGCGGGCGGACAGCCTCCACAGCCCTATCCCCCACATCGCGGGACGATTCGCCTCAAAGGAGGCCATCCTGAAGGTGCTGGGGACGGGCTGGCGCGGTGGAATCGCCTGGACAGACATCGAAATCAGCAATGACAAATGGGGAGCCCCCCACGTCACACTCTCGGGCATGTGCAAGCAGGTAGCCGACGAGCTGGGCATCGACCGGGTGATGCTCTCGATCAGCCACAGCGAAACCGTCGCGATGGCCAGCGCTTTGGGCGTCGGTAAAGACTGAATCAGCAAGCGAAATCAGCCCATCGATGGGGCCTGTAATTTCTCTCCCGGTTTCTCCTCCAACGTCTCGATTCCGTTCAACCGACCCGCTACACTACCGCCCACTTGGGGTACCCGCGGCTAGACCAAGGGCAGTCAATCGAGCGAGATGGACAATGCCGACATGAGGACGAAGCGAGGCATTTTGCTGGGCGTGGCAGCCCTCACGATCGTCGTGGTTGTCTTCTGGGCGCTGTCAGGCACCATGCCCGGAACGCTGTATTTTGACTCTTCCGGGATGGCACACGGGACTGGAACCCGAACATACTTCTACAGCTCCGGCGGGATCAAACTCGAAGATAGATTCATCGCGGGCAAACTCGTGGAAGAAACGTGGTACAAACCCGATGGAAGCGTCTTGGCAAACGAAAAGTTCATCAACGGCGATGGTGTCGGATTCTATCTGCGCGATGATGGATCAATCAGAGTCAAGATGACCTATGTGAACGGGATCGCCGAAGGCCCTGCGACGTATTTCTCAACAAACGGGGATGTCTCGCAGACCGTCATGTTTGTGGGAGGGCAGAAAGTCGGGGGCAAGTGAAGGATCAAGTCTCGTACGAAGACACACCAAATTGAAACCGTCGTGTTCTTGAAAAAGGAATTTACCTGAGATGGCCAAATACAAGATTGCCTGGATGCCTGGAGATGGCGTTGGAAACGAAGTGATGGACGCTGCACGCATCGTGCTCGACGCCATGAAATTCGACGCCGAGTACATCCCGGCTGACATTGGTTGGGACTTTTGGTGTAAAGAAGGCGACGCCCTGCCGCAGCGTACGATCGACGCGCTCAAGAAGACGGACTGCGCGCTGTTCGGAGCGATCACAAGCAAGCCGAAAGAAGAGGCGGATCAAGAGCTTGACCCGTCGCTGCGGGACAAGGGGCTTGTCTACTTCTCGCCAATTGTGCGCCTGCGACAGTTGTTCAACCTGCATACGAACCTGCGTCCATGCAAGGCGTATCCGGGCAATCCGCTGAACTACAAAGACTCGATCGACCTCGTCGTCTTCCGCGAAAACACCGAAGGCATGTACGGTGGCGTTGAGTTTCACCCGGTCCCCCAAACGGTGTTCGATGCGCTCTGCGAACACCCAAAGATGAAACGATTCGGAGAGGTCGGCTTAGACAACCTGGCCATCTCAACGCGAATCATGACACGCGGTGGATGCAAGTCGATCGTGACGCAGGCATTTGAGTACGCCAAGAAGCACGGTTACAAGACCGTCACCCTTTGCGACAAGCCGAACGTGCTTCGAGAAACCGGCGGGCTGATGATGCGCACCGCGAGGGAAGTGGCGAAAGGTTATCCCGAGATCGAACTGTGGGAAACCAACATTGACGCCCAGTGCATGTGGCTTGTTCGCAAGCCGGAGGAGTATGGTGTCATCGTCGCCTCGAATATGTTTGGCGATATCCTAAGCGACCTTGCGGCTGGCTTGATTGGTGGGCTTGGATTCGCCAGTGCAGCCAACATCGGTGACAACTATGCGGTGTTTGAGCCCACCCACGGCAGCGCTCCGAAGCATTTCGGTCAAAACAAAGTTAACCCGATGGCAATGCTGTTTACGGCGAAGCTGATGCTCGATTGGCTCGGAGAACTGGACGACGCCGCTCGGCTCGAAAACGCGCTCGCGACGGTCATCAAAGAAGGCAAGGTTGGGACGTACGACTTGGGCTTGAGCAATTCGACGACCGAGGTCGCAGAAGAAATCGCGCGGAAGCTGTAGTTTATTCGGTGCGTCCGGGACGCACCCTACGGATCGAATATTGTTGGAACATTACTCAACAATGTAGGGTGCGCTGTGCGGACCATTTCTCAATGTCGAGCATTGTCCCTGCGACGATCCGCACAGCGGACCCTACCAGAGACCCGGAACGCAACACCGCCGCGTCATGTTGTAATGCGGCAGTGTTGGCTGTTTTACATTTCTACTTTGCGGGAGATTCCTGCACGTTGATTCCGGTTACACCGCCTCGGGCGAGTTCTTCAATGACCAGTCGCGGATTCATGAATTGGAGCGGGACGCGGGCACCTGGTTCTACAGGGTGTTTCTCGTAAAGACCCGCGAGCGTAGCCGCTACGATGGCGGTGGGGAATCCGGTGGTTCGTTCCATCGCAGTGAAGCGACCCACTGCGTAATCGATCAGATCAATTCGCCCGACCATCGGTTCGCCGTCGCGCTTGCCTCGCACTTCTGCTCTGGCAACGACGAGGTCCTTGCCATCGGAAGGCAGATTCTTTTCCATGATCGCCGCAAGGATGTCGCGTGGGACGAATCTCTGCTCGCCCTCACCCGTTGCGAGGACCGCATCGTATGTACCAAAACACCCCATCTCCCGCATCGCACGGATCACATCGCAATGACCGGGATAGCGAATCGTCTTGTAAATATAGTCAACGCCTTTTGCCGCGTAGTCTTTCGCACCCAGCGAGGTACCACCGCTCGTCGCGAAGGCTTCAAACTCGCCGGGCAAGCCGAGATCGGAAAGGTGTTCGAGTTCGCTCATGCCACGAACGATTTGCAGCTTGCCACCGCGCGATACCTCGCAGTCATCCAGATATTCGTTCAGCAAACCGCACACGTTAAACGTCAGGGCATATTTGAATACGCCCGTCGGATTTTGCGGGAGGCCACCGCAGTAGAGTTTGACCGATTCGTACTTCCAATCGCCTGCCCAATACTCGGCTAGGATGTTGAGAAGTCCGGGAGCCAACCCGCAGTCCGGCGCAATCGCGATGCCCGCAGACTTGCATGCTGCGTCCAACTCAATTTGAGCGGCGACCGTGCCTACGTTCCCACCCAAATCGCAGAACGGTGTACCGACTTCGACCGCAGCCGCCGCCAACGCCAGATTCAAATGATACGGAACGCAGGAAACAACGCAGGCAGCTTGCGACATGACTTGTCGCAGATCGTCACCAACGCTCGACGCGGTGATTTCATGGACAGCCACACGCGCCGCATCTTTCTGCAAGGCCACAGCCTGTTCAAGTTGATCGGTGCTGCAATCGACAAAATCGACGGCGGTATCTTCAAACTGCTCCAACAAGAATGACGCGACGGCGCAACCCTGCCGACCCGCACCTGCAATGAGAAATCTATTCACGAGAGAATCCATCCTTGCCTTGGGCGTATAGACGAACGGGAACTTACCAAGGCGAGTTGATAGGCGATTGAGCGGTTTCGATCAAGTGCAGCAGGAAGGGGAAGTTAGTTTTCTGGGCGCAGCGGCCGAACGTTGGCAGGTGGTGGGCTTTTGCGCGCGCCAGCCGATCCTTCGTGCGAAGCAAGCTGCGCCAACTGCGTGTTGACATCGTTCACCGGCGACACGAACGCGGCGAGCCCCATCGCACGCATTGCCGGTTGGTGCTCGGTCGCTGCATCCAGCAAGAATTCCCGAACCTGTTGAACCAGCTTCGGGTCCACGTCGGCACCCGCTACGAACGGTCCTTCCGAAATCGTCTCGAATCGAACCTCCTGCGTTTCGGCCAACACGAGAAAATTGTTCTTGCTGAACGTGCGCAGGAAGAAACTCCCACCGGTGTCGGGATAATCTTCATACTCCGATTTGTCGATGACGCCCACATGCGTGCCGATGCCATAGACAATCTCAAACGCCGACTCCGCAGACGATAGATGGTGTTGGAATGAGTTGGGGATGG
Source organism: Planctomycetota bacterium (assembly GCA_013151185.1). Taxonomy (GTDB): domain Bacteria; phylum Planctomycetota; class Phycisphaerae; order UBA1845; family UBA1845; genus UBA1845. The sequence goes on along the minus strand of JAADIU010000162.1, from coordinate 11,417 downwards.
GCAGCAGTTCCTTCTTGATGTCGTCGTCGCTTATGCCGTTGGCCCGCAGAATCTCGCGGGTTTTGACATCGAGCACGGGATCACCGGCTGGCCCGAATGAAAACCGCTCACCTTCAATGTCTTTGATCGAGCGGATGTCTGAACCCGAAACGGCGACAATCAAGCCTTGGCGTTCGAGCACATCCGATACCGCGATCACGTTGCCCAGGTCACCGAACTCTTCAACCAAACCGAGGTATTGACCCGCGGAAAGAAACGCGAAATCGATGCGGCTTGACTGGAGGTGGGCAGCCACCTGAAACGGTTTGAGATCGGAAATCTGAACCGGTGCCCCCAGGTGTCGCTCAAGTCGCAGGCGCAGCGGCGTCCAGGGCGAACCGACCTCGCCAATTTTCCAGGTTGATGGATCGAACAATCCGACGCGGCGATGAACGATGCCGATACGGACCGGCTCCTGATAGGGAAGAAACGGCAGCTTGAAATTAAACGGGTTCAGCACGGTCGAGGAAAACTTTTGCTGCTGACAGCCAGCGTGCAAGCCGACCGACAGGAACACAACAACGCAAGCAAATGGCACACACCATCGAGATCGCATCGCTACCTCCATCCTTTGTTGCCCGCACCCTGCGTCAAATCGCATTCGCGAACACACACAAGCCGCCCCGCCATTATGACGATCGGTCGATCGATCCACAAATCGCCAGTCAAACAACTTCACCGAAGCCCCCGCCTTGACGCATCCCGGTACCACGCCACAGGATACGATTAAAAGGAATTTCCTGGCGATCCCGCTTGAAGCCGTCTTGCACACCCACATGAGCTGACAGCCCCCCGGAACGGAGAGCATTCCCCACCGTCCGAGTCACCCGAGTCAACTGGCGACGAGGTCGATGAGTTCAAAGCGATCCACATCGACGAGGCCCTGGTCGGTGAGTTTGAGCTTTCCAATCACCGATAGGCTTAAGAATGACAGGGCCATGAATGGTCGACGCAGCTTGCCATCCAATGCCTCTGCCGCTTCATGCAGTCTACGCAACTGAGCGCTTAGCGTTGTGGCATCCGCGTCGCTCATCAAACCCGCGATTGGCAAAGCCACGTCCGCGAGCACCTGCGAATCTTTCACCACGCAAAACCCACCCCGAATGCGAACAAGGTGAATCGCCGCAGCGATCATGTCGGCATCGTTCGTCCCCGCAACGACGATGTTGTGCGAATCGTGCCCGACAGACGAAGCGATCGCCCCACCCGAAAACCCGAAACCCCGGATGAAACCGAGCCCGACCGCCCCACTCGCATGATGACGCTCCAGGACGGCCAACTTCGCGATATCGCGCGACGGATCGGCGAGCAACTTGCCATCCGTCGAAACCATCGGGACCACGTCGCGCTCCGTGTCGATGCGGTCTTCGAGCACGTCGATGACATGAACCTGACACTCCCCGTCACCCGGCGCTTTGATTTCGAGATGCTCCGGTTCGACCCAGTGCAGATTGATACTGCTGCGAAGGACCTGCGGTTTGCGTGGTTCGGTATCCTGATCGATCGCCTGACCATCCTTGGCGATGAGCTTCCCGGCTTGGTATACGCGGGAAACGGTGCAGTCTTTCAAATCCTCAAGAACCGCAATCGACGCAAGCCGTCCCGGAGCCACCGCGCCGAGATGTTTCAGGCCGAAATATCTGGCGGGGTTGTGCGTCGCGATCCGAATGGCGTGGATCGGATCCATGCCCAACGCGATCGCCCTGCGGATCATGTGATCGATTTGCCCTTGTTCGAGCAGGTCGTCAACATCCTTGTCGTCGGTGACGAACATGAATCGGTCGAGCGTTTCGGGTGTCACGATGGGCAGCAGCGCGTCGAGGTTGCGGGCTTGGCTGCCCTCGCGAATCATGATGTGAAGGCCCATCCGCAGTTTCTCGCGCGCCTCCTCTGCCGTCGTACACTCGTGGTCGCTCTCGATCCCGCACGAGACATAAGCGCAAAGATCCTTGCCCGACAGTCCCGGTGCATGGCCGTCAACAGGGCAATCCTTCATCATGGCAATCTTGTCGAGGCAACCGGGATCGCCCGCAACAACGCCCGGATAGTTCATCATCTCAGCCAGGCCCAACACCCAACGGTCGCCCAAAAGCGGTTCGAGGTCGAGCGCCGAAAGCTCCGCCCCCGCACTCTCGAAACACGACGCGGGTACGCACGAACTCATCATGACGTAAACCAAAACGGGGCAATGCTTGCTCGACGACAGCATGTATCGGATGCCTTCCGCACCCATCACGTTGGCGATTTCGTGCGGATCGGTGACGACGGCCACGGTCCCGTGAACCGACACCACCTTCGCGAACTCCGGAACCGCCAGCATGGACGATTCGATATGAACGTGGGCGTCGATGAACCCAGGGCAGACGAACTGCCCTTTGAGGTCGACGATTTCCTTACCGTCATAGGCCCCGATGCCCACGATTCGATCACCGACGATGGCGACATCTCCATCGTGAATCTCGTTCGAGAGCACGTTGACGATGCGGCCTCCACGAAGCACGAGATCGGCGGGAACTCGACCAGACGCCTCATCGACGCGCGTTTTGAGATCCATCAGTTGCAACTCCTTTGAGGCGATTCGGGGCGGTGCGTTCCGCGCCCGGATCGTTGAAAATTCGATTCCGTCCATTACACCAGACAACGCCCTGCCCCGCAATTCAGGACGGGAATGCGAAATCGCAATACCGTTCTTGGCCGGCAAACGTCAAATCGAACGATCGCGGCGATCTTGCGTTCTAAAGCAAGCCGGCGATTATAGCGGCTTGTGGTGCTTTTCTGAGGTATATTACTATCGTGGGCGAAGCACAATCCCCGAGTGTGGGCGAACGACCCGCGACAAAACCGAATGAGGAGCACGATGTTCGCACCGATGACATTTCTCGTGACGGTCGGAATGATCTTAGCCGTGTTCACGGCGGTGACGATTCTGATGCGCGCGTTCGGGGAATCCAAGTCGACGACGCGGGGAGGACGCACAGCTTCCAGGCCAACCTGCCCGAGATGCCGACAACGAAATCGGCGGGCAGCGAACTATTGTGCCCGTTGCGGAAAGAAGATGCCCGCCCAGAGAAAGCGATAAAATCGCCCAGCCAAACGGGCAGATTTCTGAACTGAACAAATTTCTGAATTGAACAAATCGATTGCCCCAAAGCCGAGGCGGAAAATTGTTGAAAGGAATGCAGCGTTATGTCGGACTATCCAAATGATCCACGCGGGCCAACTGATCCGCGCGGGAGTATTGCGATGTCTCCCCGGAACCTCGGGCGTGTTGGCATCGGCATAGTTGCCGCTTTGGCGATACTGGTGACCTATATGCTTGTGCAGTGGTTCGTGATTCGTCAGGAGGTCAATGCGGACGACCTATTGGTCCTGGTTCGCAAGACGGGTAAAACCATCCCGACTGATCTGGGCGAGGAGTTTCAGGATCAGACCGTCCTCTATCCGGCGCTGCTCGACAAACTCGCCGAGCGTGAGGGTTTCGACCTACCCTCCGACGAAAAAGAACTGGCCGCACTGCGCAAAAAAATCACCAACCGTTACAAGGGCATCGTGCTGGAACCACTCAAAGAAGGTCGGTACTACCCGAATCCGTACACGTTCAAGCGGGTTCGGCAAAGGGTTACGATCGTCGAGGAGGGCGAAGTTGGGGTTCTCATCCGCAAATTTGGCAAGTCGCTGCCATTTCCCAAAACGGTAGCCACGGCAGACGATGAGCGCGGACCTGTAGCCGACTTCCTTGGGCCGGGACGATACTATGTCAACAAACTTGCCTATGACGTGGATGTCTTTCCCGCGATCCAGATTCCCGAAGGACATGTGGGTGTCGTCACGCTGCTGAGTGGCAACAAACCGCAAATCACAAATACATACACGGTCGGGGCAGGCGAGCAAGGTGTTCAAAAGCAAACGATCGGACCGCGTCTCGAATTCTACAACCCTTATCTCAAGAAAATCGACATCGTTGATATCCGTAACCGTACATACCACATGCTCGGAAAAGACTCCATTCACTTCCCCTCGAACGACAGCTTCACCATCTCTATCGAAGGGACCATCGAATGGTCAATCCTGCCCCACCGGGTGGCGGAAGTCACGGTTGCCTTTGGTGACGAGGAAGACATTATCAACAAAATTATCCTCCCCTACGCCCGTAGTATTTCCAGGATCGAAGGCTCCAAGCTGCAAGCCCGCGACTTCATCGGTGGGAAAACGCGCACCCAATTCCAAGAGCAACTGTTCGAGGAGTTGCGGGCGGCGTGTGCAGAACGGGGTATCAAGATCCACGCAGCTTTGGTTCGCGAAATCCTGCCTCCACCCGAGGTGGCCAGCCTGATCAGTCAGCGCGAGCAAGCCGACCAGGAAATGGATCGAAGTCGGAACCAAATTGATGAAGCCCAAGCTGAGGCCCGTCTCGTTGAACAGCGCGAAATGCGAAGTCGCAATGCCGCATTGGGTGATGCACGAACACAAACCGTCAGCGTGACCAAAGAAGCTGAGCAGCGCAAAGTGATTTCGGTAACGCAGGCGAACAAACGCCTTGAAGTTGCGAGGCTCAACCTGGAAGCATCCTCCAAACAAGCGAGTGCGATGCTTGCACGCGGAGAAGCCGACGCCAATGTCGTGTTGTTTGACTACCAAGCCCGCGCAGAACCGCTCAAGAACGCAGTCGATGCGTTCGGTGGAGGCATGGTTTATGCACAGCACTTCTTCCTGCGAAAAGTAGCTCCATCAATCCAATCGGTACTATCGAACACGGAGGGACCGTTCGCCGACATCTTCCGATCGTTTCAGGATTTCACGCCCTCGGTCCAATCCATCACGGAAGGAAGTGACCAGTAATGAGTCGATTGATCCGCACAATATTGGCAGGCACCATCATAACCGTCGCCGGTATCACCGCGCTGTTCTGGTTCACGTTTAGAATTTATGTGCCGCAAGACCAGTGCCTCGTCCTGATTCGCAAGACCGGCTCGGCATTGGCATCCAATCAAAAGGTCGCCACCGAACCCGGAGAGAAGGGGATTCAACGTGAAGCTCTCGGACCCGGCCGCTACTTTCGCAACCCGTACACATGGAGCTTTGAACGCCACGAATTGGTCGAGATTGCTGCGGGTGACCCCAAGACGTGGGAGTGGGTCCATTCGTTGGACGCCCGACAGCGCAGTGAAGTCCGAGCGGAAACCTTCAAATTCCGAGGCAAGTTCCCTGAGGTCGGTGTCCTCGTTCGACGCACCGGCAATCCATCGCCCGATGGTAGCCCCGTGGTATCGCGAAGCAGCAAGTACAGCGGTATTATCAAGGAGGTTCTCACACCGGGAACCTACAAACTCAATCCGTATGTCTACAAGGTAGAACGGTACCCAGCCGCTGTCATCCCGGCTGGCTTTGTGGGGGTCGTGACGAATCTATTCGCGGGCGAGAACGAAGTTGCTACCGTTGAGTCGACAACCCCCAGAGACAGTTCTTTGGACACGCGTTCATTGTCTGCGGCTGGTGCGCGCGGAACTGTCGAAGAAGTGCTTCAGCCAGGTGTCTACTTCATCAACCCAAGGTTGCAGAAGGTGACACTCATCGAAATCGGCTTCAATGAGTACTCACAGATCAAGGTGAGCGAAACCGAAAACAACCGAATCTCATTCCCATCGGACACGGGGTATGACATTCGCGTGGGCGTGACGATCATCTGGGGAATCGACCCGAAAAACGCGGCGAAGATCATCAGCGAATTCGGTAACGTTGACCGGGTCCTGGAAACCGTCATCGGTTCACAACTACCATCGATTTGCCGCAATGTGGGATCGACCTATGACGCCCGCGATTTTATTCATGGCGAAAAGCGCGAGATGTTCCAACTGGACATGACCAAGAAATTGCAAGAAGTGTGCGGCGAAAAGAATGTGGATGTGCTTCTGGCACTCGTACGCGAGATCGAAGTCCACGCACCGAACACGGTCGCGGTGGAGGGCGAAGTGACCGAAGATTTGAAGCGTACGATTCAGCAAAGTTATCTCGCGATCGAAAGCAGGCTGACGAAGGAAAAGCAGCGCGACTCGGCAGTGGTCCGGGCGGAGTTGGAAGAAGCCCAGAAGAAAGTCGACATCGCACGCGAAATAGTCGTCGCCGACTCGCGCGTCATGGTCGCCAACATCCTCGCTGATGCTTCGAAAGAGGCTGCACAGATCGACGCGCAAGCCGACCTCGACGTAGCCACGATCGAAGAGAATATTGCCACACTGGATGCCCAGCGAACCGAAATTCTAGGTAGGGCTGGCGCCGATGTGGAAAAAATGAAGAAGCAAGCAGAAGCCGACGGCTACCGTTTGCTCGTCGATGCGTTCGGCGGTGGCCACGCGTTTAACATGTATACCTTCGCGAACGATTTCCAGCCCGACTCCATCCAGCTATTCTTCGCAGGCGAGGGAACGTTTTGGACAGATTTGAAAGGATTTCAAGAAGTGGCGGGGGCTCGACTACTGCAAGGCCAACAGAAGGCAGCAACGGGGGCATCTTCAATGAACAGTCCGCAACATTGACGGTGGGAATTGTTACGGGGGAATTACTACGGGTTTGTGTGTTCCTCGCCCGATTTGTACAACCGGTGCTGGCGAATGTAGGCTTCGACAGGCGAAGGTACGAGGTCGCGGATGGATTGACCTTGCCGAACACGACGCCGAATTTGCGTGGATGATATATCGATATGCGGTGTATCGATCACGTCGGCGCGCAACTGGCGGACCGCCTCTGTGCCGATCAGATCTTCAAGCGCCGTCAAGGGGGCCAACGGTGAACCCGGTCGATGCGCGGTCACGATTCGGCAGCTCACAACGAGTGTCGCGACTTCGTACCAAGTGTGCAGTTCCAGCAAGGAGTCTGCACCGATGATCCAGACGATTCGCGTTTGGTCTGGTAGTTTGCGTCTGAAATACTCGATCGTCTTAACGGTGTAACTGTATCCCTCGCATGTTGCGTCGTGATCGCTGACTGAAAAAAGTGGATCGCCCTCGACTGCGAGTTTCACCATTTCCATGCGATGCGGGGTCTCAGCCAAGCCGCGGATATCTTTGTGTGGTGGAGAACGACTCGGGAGAAGAACGACCTCGCCAATTCCCAATGCCTCGGCGATGCTGCGCGCAATGATCAGGTGTCCGTTGTGGACCGGGTTGAAACTACCACCAAAAAGTGCCACGCTTGATCCCACAGAGACTCTCTCACGTCCGTACTAGTGTATTCGGTGCGTCCGGGACGCACCCTACCGCTGCCAGTTGAATTAGCTGTTGTCGCCATCCATCAAACCGCCGAGTCCGCCAAGGATGCTTCCTTCGCCCTTCCGCTTGCCTCCGGCGCGCGGTGCGCTCGCGATCACCCGATCCGCGAGCCGACTAAACGGCAATGACTGCAACCACACTCTGCCCGGGCCCGTCATGTGGGCGAAGAACATGCCCTCGCCTCCGAATACTGCCGTCTTGATACCACCCACATACTTGATGTCGTAGTCAACCTCGGACGTAAACGCAACGAGGCAACCCGTATCGACGTGCAACGTTTGGCCTGCGGCTAGGTCGATGGGCACGATGGTTCCGCCGGCATGAATAAACGCCAGACCATCGCCCGACAAACGCTGGAGGATAAACCCTTCGCCACCGAAGAACCCCGTACCGAGTTTCTTCGTGAATGTAATGTCAACGTCGACACCCTTCGCGCTGCACAAGTATGAGTCTTTTTGACAGGTAATCTGCCCGCCGAATTCTTTCAGATCGAACGGGACGATCCGCCCCGGGTACGGTGCGGCGAACGCGACCTCCTCGCGGTTATTGGACGTGCAGGTGAACACGGTGATGAAGAAACTTTCGCCCGTCAGCATTCGCTTGCCCGCACGAAACAGCGAGTTGAAGAACCCGCCCTGCCCGTGCGGGTCCATCCGTGTATCGATGTCGACCCCGGATGTTTTGTAGCACATCGCCCCCGCCTCAGCCAGGACGGCTTCACCCGGATCGAGCGTGATGACGACCATTTGCATGTCGTCGCCGATCAGTTCGTAGTCAATGACATCTGCTGACATGGGCACATCCTCCGATGTTGCGTTCTATTGAGTTTCCGCGTTCGACCGATCCGCCTTTTGAACGGAGATCGCCGACCCGATACTCAGGTATAACAACGCAGAAACGATACACAATCCAAGGCAGACTTTCCAGAGAAACGGTCCGCCATAGACCACCAGGATCGCGCTTCCGACCGGAGCAGCCACCATGTTCGCGCCGGAAAAGCTGGTCGAGAACACACCCATGTATCTCGCTCGCAGACGCACCGGTGCAAGATCGGCGACAATCGCAGACACCAGTGGGACAGCCATCATTTCCCCCGTCGTCCAGATCATCACAGTCAGGGCGAAATGAACGGGCGTTTGTGCGATGCTCTTGAGCCCGAAACCGATCGCGGTGACGACGGATGCGATGGCCAAAACCGTCACGCGGTTTCGTTTTATGACGATGCCCGTCACTGGAATTTGCAGCACAACGATCATGATGCCGTTCACCATGATGATGCGGCTATAGGTTTCGACATCGATACCGAGACGATTGAGATACATCGGAAACGTAGACATGCCCTGCAAGTATGCCATCGCTACGCAGAATGTTGCCAGGCAGAAAACCATGAACACGCGGTCGCAAAGGATGTGGGAAGCGGCTTCCTTCCAAGGCACCGACTCGCCTATCTTTGATGACGGCCTGTCGGCGTCGGATGTTGCCATGCGTCGCGGAAGCGTTTCTTTGATCGCCACCAAAATGATGAGCCCGAACACTGCCGACGTGAGCGCGTCGCACAAAAACAGCCACTTGAAAGAAAAATGGCTGATCAGGAATCCGCCGGTGGGAGGCGCGACCGCAAACCCGAGGTTGATCGCCAGATACATCAACGTGAACGCATGGGGGCGCTCTTGCGGACTGACCACATCGGCAATCATCGCAGACGATGCAGGCCGATACATCTCCGAGACGAAAGCGAATGCCGCAATCACACCGACAATAGCCAGCGGATCAGAGACATACGAAAAAACAACAAGGACCGCGCCTCCGCCAAACATCCCGCTCATCATGACGATCTTTCGCCCGATGATGTCGGCAAGATGCCCGCCAACAAGAGACGCACCGACAGAGCCCACACCAAACGCCCCCATGCAGACTCCTGCGAACCACTCCGGGTACCCCAACGACTGGGTGAGATAGATCGTCAGGAACACAACAAGGAACTGAGCGGCTCGGTTGATGAACGAACCCACGCAAAGCAGATGCACCGTGGCTGGCAGATTGATGAACTTGTCCATGTGCTCGTGTTTCCGGCGATGAGGCAGGTGCACCGCCCGATGCAAGATCGATGGGGGCGATGCCCATGCAAATTTGTTTCGGCGGCGGCATGTTAGTCGACAAGCCGACAGCGTGCGACGTATGATCGAACGATGAAGTCACCACCAACATCGTCCGAAAAGAAACCCGCGGACGAAGGCCTGCGCTGCCCGGAATGTGAGTACAACCTTACCGGGTTGGACCGCGACGTGTGCCCCGAATGCGGTGAGGGGTTTGATCGTAAGCGGCTTCTTGCGGTCGCGCCTTCGCCCGTTCCCATCTGGGGTTGGAGGAGGGAGATTGGCTCGCCCAAGGCGTTTGTCCTGACGCTGCTTGAGATTTGGGTTCATCCAATCCGATTCGGTAGGCGTTTTCCAAGAACTCCGATACTTCGGGACGCTCGGGTTTTCTCGCGATGGTGCCTGGGTATTTCGATTCTCATCGCGATGGTTGCGTTCTTGCCCCGCAACGTCGCCAGCTTGAACGATGTGCTCGACACCCTTTCGACCATTATTGGCGTTTGCACCGGTGTCTTGTTTTGCGAATTCCTGATCGCCGGAACAGTTTTCCTTCCGTTCACTGGCAACATTGAAGAGCACTTGGCGTTTCAAAACAGCTTGGCGCTGGTGCGCATGACACGGGCGTTTCTGTTGCTGAGCACGTTGTGCATTTCAATCGGCGTCTCGGGCGAAATGTACTTCCGCAGTGATTGGAGCACACAACTCATCGCGGTCTTCGGTACCTGTGCGGTTGTTGGTTATTGGTGGCTTTGCATGGTGCTGATCGCGAAAGCACATTGTCGCGATGGCATAAGCATCGTTGCTGCCGCTTTGATGATCCCTGTTCTAACCGCAATCAGTTGTGTAGCCGGTACGTTCACGGCTTTCGCAATTCTTGGGAGTTTCGGCGGACTTCCTTATTGACCGAGCCCGGTTCTTGAAGAACCAAAGCAGCAACCCGCTGGCCGCATCATTCGAGACAACTTACGATGCACTCTGCGCAAACCAACGATCGATGCACGATTTCCATGGATGATCCTGCCCGAACCGACGATACTTCGCAAACCCTTGTGGATGAGGGTCTGCGCTGCCCGGAGTGCGAGTACAACCTCACCGGGTTGGAGCGCGACGTGTGTCCCGAATGTGGTGAGGGGTTTGATCGGGGGCGGCTTCTTGCTGAATTGGCTGGAGCACCCGCGCCGATTCCGATTTGGAGTCGAAGAAGCGAAATCGGAGGCCCCAAAGCGTTCGCTCTGACCCTTGTTGAAATTTGGTTTCACCCGGCCCGATATGCAGAACGTTTTCCCACGAATCCCGACTCAGAGGAAGCGGCTGCATTCTCTGGCTACTGTCTTATTGTGGCGACGGTTGTCGCATCGGCGCCTGCTCTGATGATGGCGCGTCACCCAATCGCGAACCTGCTCCCCATCGTGGCCGTAATCTTCACTCACCTTGCGATTGGTGCTTCGATCTGCGAACGAATCACTGCCGCGACAGTCTTCTTGCCCATCGCGATTGGAGAGTGGGTCGAGGGCTGGTACCGAAGGTTCTTGGGATGGATGCGCATGATGCGTGCTTTCATGGTCCTGAGTACATTGTGTATGTCGGTGAGCTTCCTTGCAGCGCGACTTCTGCTTCCACCAACTCAGTTCGTGAGTTCGGGCATTACTGTCGTGGTTATCGCGGTCGGGTATTGGTGGATCGCGGTCATGCGCACCGCGACACACTTTCGTCGCAGCCCCCTGACCTTGCTCATGGCCTCCCTCGGCGTCCCGGTGTTGTATGTGTTCGGTTCCGTAAGCGTATTCATAGCCGAATTGTTCATGAGAGGCCTGCTGTTGTAGCTTGTCGACAGCGCACACTGGCGAATTTCGATGAACCCAGCTTGTGATACGGAGCACGCAACGGTTCGCAGCGAATACGACAACGATTCACGGTGCGACTCCAGCAGACGATTATTCGGGTAGGTACGCCATTTCAATGAAAGATCGAAGTCAAGCCGACCACGCACGACAACCCCTCGCAGACGAAGGCCTGC
>JAADIU010000019.1 GCA_013151185.1 Planctomycetota bacterium | reverse complement strand
CGGCTCGACCGCCCGCCGCTCGCGAACGCGTGCATGAATTGCGCCTACAACCTGACCGGCAACGTCAGCGGTGTTTGCCCGGAATGCGGCATGGGAATATGAAGCACCGATTCCGAAAACGACGCGTTTTCAAATGGTTCCTCACCTGCGCGAGTCTGTCGATTCTCGTAGCTCTAATTCTTAGCGGATCGCGGAGCTTCGGGTATCCAAATGGTCTGCCCTTTGAACTTATGTTCTACGGTCGCTGCGTAACATTCGGTTTCGGCGTTGCCGAGTTTATGCCTGCATCGGGATGGTGTTGGCAGGAGCTTACGGTACCGGACCCATACGACATTGGTACCCTACCAGTCTACCCCCAAAGCCGCTGGAACTGGACGTTTCTTGGGCCAGCGAGATGGTCACTCACCGTGCCCTTGTGGCTCCCGTTTCTCATTTGTGCGATCCCGGCAACCATTCTGTGGGTGTTGGATTGGCGAGAGCGTTCGGGATTCTGCGTCCATTGTGATTACAACCTAACCGGCAACGTCTCTGGCGTATGTCCTGAATGCGGGACGGCGATTGAAGCCGAGCAATCAAGCATGGCGTGAGCTAGATCGATTCGCCACACTCCGCTCAACACGGTTTGCCATCGCCGCCAGGCCGCAACCGTTTCCAGATGAACAAGCCCGCCACGAACGCCGGAGCCGAAAACACTACAAGTATTACACCCGCAAAGCCTCCACCGACTATATCGAATGCGATTGGGTGTTCTTCCCGCGAAACGATATATTCCGCAAGCGTTTTGCACCAAGCTTCGACAGACTCCCCAATCAAATAATTCAGGAAATAAAAGACGGCTCCGAAAGTGAGCAATATCAGGATTTGCTGCCTGTGTTTCCACATGAGGAAATCCTATGCGAATGTGACAGGCAGGGCGAATCAAATGCTTTCGCCACATTCACGGCAGCGCGGCGACGAATAATCAGAAGTGACGTGGGGGGGCATTAGGACACGTCGGCAATCGTGCCCGCGGCTACAACGAACTGCGCCCACCGCCATTGTTCATGAGGGATTGTCCCGGATGGGAGATCGCTCCTGCTTGCCTTGTTGGCTCGCGATTCGCCCCAGGCTGCCTGCCATGGACTCGAAGGCCGTAACGAATTTTGAAGCGAGGTGAACCACATAGATAAGGATCACCAGATTAACAATCATGCTGCCAATTGTCAGGAGGAGGACGCTTCCCGCTGCCATTTCAAGTTCCATTTGTGAATTCCTCTTGGCCAAGAAGTCTCGAACGTCAGGTTACTTTAGAGAGGATCGGAAAGGATCGAGGGACACACACTTTGTTTTGTGGTTTCTCATAGGCGTGCCCGGCTCGGTTGGTGCCCGCTTTCATTCGCACATTCTTGTTTTTTCACCACCACCGGTCTCCCGTCTCGCAGAAATGGGTGGCTGTCCCTCTCGGTCCGGTCCTCGGTCCGATATGCTGAGATTGGGAAGTCCGTCGCGAGTTTGCCAGAGGAAGTCGAGTAGATACATCGCCTTGTCGGTGTATTTTGTCGCTAATGTCTCCAGATACTCTTCATCGAACTTTTGATTTCGCCTTACCGCTTCGATGATGTTAGCCTTGAATTTCTCTCTATCGAGAGTTCGTGGATTGCGATGTCCATTCTCACGAAGGTATCCCCTGTCATCCGTTTTGAAGTGGCCTTGGTCGTTCCTGACCCACTTGCCCATACACGCTTTGCCGCCTGCGAGTTTGCTGAGCTTGTGGACCGCCAAGACGAATCTATGAAACTGTTTTTCTTCGGTCAGATTACTCTTCCACCAAGTTGGCATAAGAATCCAACCCTCGAAATGCTTATCTATCGCTGGAGTGAAGTAGTTTTTCTTCTTTGCCATCATTCATTCCCCCGATTTTTTTTTGGCTTGTCCGAAGTAGTGCTTTTCGGTTGCTTCGCAACATTCAACGGCGTTGGGGCATTTGCGGTCGAATCGTCGTAGCGTCAGTCTTTGAGAATGGGGCGAAGCAGCAAAAACAGAATCCCTGTTAGCACCGCAACCACAATTGTTGAGACAAGGCAGAATGAAAGAATGGCCACAGTCCAATACCAATTGCCGCACTGTTGAGCTATCCAACGCGCTATGAAGAGACTCACAATCGCACCTGGAGGAGCGAAAATTGCGCCAGCTATGCCGCCAATTAGGTCTGCATTGCTATCCGCTTTTGCATCACTATCGTAAGCCCAGATCGGCATACATAGATATTGGAGCGATGCCACGAGAGCCAGAAACACGACGATTCGCGCCATCCAATACATGTCGTTGAAATACCTGTCCGCAAACCATCGGGACAGAAAAAAACTGCCGACGATGGAGGCGAGAATGGAAACAATCCAGATTGAGGATCGAGGGACACACACTTTGTTTTGTGGTTTCTCATAGGCGTGGCCCGGCTCGGTTGGTGCCCGCCTTCATTCGCAAATTCTTGTTTCTTCACCACCGGTGCGGTGAACCGTACCCTACGTTTTTGCTGCGGCGCGTTTCAAGGCAACTTCGTTGACTTCTGATTGCTATAACGAGTTGATTCGGTGCGTCCGGGACGCACCCTACTGGTGATCCGTGTAATTTTATCTGTTACTTCGCGCGGTCTAGGTATTCGCCTGTTCGGGTATCTACTCGAATTTTGTCGCCGGGTGCTACGAAGGATGGCACTCGGACTCGGGCGCCGGTTTCGAGGTCGGCGTCTTTTAGTTGGGCGGAGGCTGTTGCGCCTTTGACGACGGGGGGCGTGTCGGTGATTTGCAAAGTGACCACGTTTGGCAATTCAAACGAGATGATCTGCTCATCGAGGATTTGGCAACTCACCTTGCAGTTGGGGGCGAGGTAGTCCTTCGCTGATCCGACCACATCTTCAGTCACCGTGATTTGATCGTAGGTTTGCGTATCCATGAGGATGAATCCGGTCCCATCCTGATAGAGGAATTCGAAATCCTTGGCTTCGACGAATGGTATTTCGATTCGGTCGTCCACACCGAAGCGCACGTTGATGATGTTGCCTTGCTTGAAGCTCTTGAGGCGGGCCTGCATGTAGCTGCGTTTGTTGCCCTTGGCGACGTGTGATGCTTCGTGGACGATAAAGAGCTGGCCATCGTGCATGATGGTTCGACCTTTGCGAAGTTCGACGGCTTTGATCATGGATAAACTCCAACCTGAATCCCAGTCCCGCGACGCACAAATGCGGTCAGCCGAGCCAGTATAGCAGGGTTTTGCACTTCGCCAATGCAGAGGGAAGATGCGAGAGCAGCATGGGGGGAAGTTGCAGATGCCGGTCGTGGATGCAGGGCTTTACGGGACGATTTCCAGAACGTCCTCGACGGTGACGATGGTGCCAACCTGACACGACACCACCAAATCATTCCTCGTTGCGACTTCGAGGCGCGAGGTCACACCCGGCGTCGTGATTCGGTCGAAGTCGCCGTTGTCGATTCGCGGGGATTGGAACAGGTGATAGGCAACCCCGTTTTCGCCGATCCAAACGTTGCATTGGCCGTCGTCCGTGTCGATGATGTCGGTCGTGCCCGAGAGCACAAAAGCCGAGCCCTCCGGAAACAGTGTCTCCGCACCGAGATCGAGGTTGAACGTACACCCGGAAACGATCAGTATTGCAAGCAGCGGTAGAACACGCCTTCGGTAGATTCCCATGGTTCCGCTCCGTTGATGTCTTGTCGATTGCTCGGCAACTGTTTATACCCATTTGGTTGATCGGCAATAGGTCGCAGATTCATCACATTGAAACAGGGTTGGTCGTGTTGACGAGGCGCAAACAGTGATTTCAAGGCTTGGAAAATGGCAGAGGCACGCGCGAGGCGGTGCAGGTTCTTTGAAGGGACTGTTCGTCGGCGGTATCGGTTTCCTCATTTTCGCCGGATGTCAGGCGGACCCGTTCGTCGAACCGCCGATGCCGGCTACCTGCGAGGCATCCGATGCGCTGTTCGAGGTGTTCAGTTCGTTGGACGATGTCGACAACGCATGTCGTCCATGGATCGACCAAACCCATGGCCGCGTCGCACGATCGGGCAACGCCAGCGCAGCAGTGTGGTCGCGAAGGACGCAAGCCGGGGCGGCGCTCTTGGTGTCGGCAGTCCATACGTTGGGAGTCGGTTGGTTTGGATCCGCGAATGTTGAAATCGATTCGGCGCTGCGAGACCCATCGCAGGAAATTGGCGTGGCGCGAATCACGTTCATCGCTTCGCAAGGCGGCGAACTGGATTCATCAAGATCGCCCATGTTTGATTTCTTCAACCTGAGCATTCCCGCCGATCAAAACAGCAATTTTCTGCGCGACATATTGCCCAGACACGATGTGTTCGTCGCGGTGGTGGATGATCAAAAGCTGCCAACCTCGCCTCTAGCTCCGCAGCCGTCACCTCTGCAAAACGCCTCGCCGGATATCTACGACCCGCTTGAAAAAACGACAACCGCGCCGACCTTTGCAGATGTTGATGCGGGTGAACTCGTGATGGCGATCGGGTTTCCAGCGGAAGGTATCTTGGCTGGCGAGATGGCTGGCAGTATCGGAACCGTATTGAGCCCAGAAGAAATTGCCGATGTCCTGGGGCGGCTTGCAGTTGCAGGGGACGAAGAAGGTTCGATCGAGTACGATCCGCAGGCCGAGTTTATCTACCAAGGCCCAGCGGCAGGCGGGATGAGCGGTGGGGGGGTGTTCAATGCGTCCGGTGACTTGGTGGGCGTGCTGGTTCGGGCGTCCGATCCGCTGGACGGTGTGCAGTATGTGCGTGTCGTGCGAATGAACTACGTCGTCGGCGAGTTGAACGATTTGTTCGAGTCGTTACCGCAGGAACAGCAGGACACCATCGCACCCTTTCTTGACACGGCACCATAGAAGAGTAGACACATCTTCGTGGGTGCCCCGCCCCTTCCAGGGGTGGGAGATGGATCGCGGCCCTGTTCAGTCATTGGCGGAACAAGCTTAGAAGATGGACACATCATAGCCCACTGCCGGCGGGTGCTTTCGACTTCGGTATCAATAATGGACAACGATTCTCTGGGACAACTCTGCGCTTTCTTGACTGCGATCGTGTGGGCGATGGCTGTCGTGCTGTTCAAGATGTGCGGTGAGACCATCGCACCGCTCGCGCTGAATCTGTTCAAGAACACCGTCGGAATTGTCCTGCTTGCAGTGTCACTCATTGTCATTCAATCCGGATTCGACGACATGCGGTCGCTGTCTTCGGCGGATTTTATGACGCTGGCGATCAGTGGAGTCGTCGGAATTGCCATCGCAGACACGCTCTTTTACATGGCCCTCAACCGCGTCGGCGTCGGGATTCAATCGATCGTTGACTGCACCTATGGCCCGTTCGCAATTCTGTTCGCCGTGGTATTCCTGCACGAGTCGCTCGGACCGCTGCACTACGTCGGGAGCGTGCTGATTCTCGTGGGCGTGCTCGTGTCATCAAAACACAAACCACCCGTCGGCGCAACCGGCACCCAACTTGTGCATGGCATCCTCCTGGGCACGCTCGCGATGGCGTTGACCGCGGGTGGTATCGTTTATGCGAAACCGGTTCTCTCTAAACCGGACTGCCCGCTGCTATGGGCGACCACCCTGCGCCTCTTGGCGGGAACCATACCGTTGGCGGTGTGGGGAGCAGTTTCTTCTGAGCGGAGAACGATTGCCCGGTTGTTTCGACCGACCCGCGTTTGGAGAATTGCGATACCGGGGGCTGTTCTGGGCGGTTATCTGGCGATGCTGCTCTGGGTCGCGGGATTCAAATATGCCGACGCGTCGGTCGCTGCGATGATCAATCAAACGTCGGTGGTGTTCGCTTTAATCTTCGCCTCGATCATCCTCAAGGAGTCGTTCACGCGCAGAAAAGGGGTCGCCGTTTTGTTCGCTTTGGGGGGCGGGCTCGTCATGGTCGTAGCGTGACAGTGGGCTCTTTGATCCGAGGGGCTGATTCTGTTGCGACGGTGTGTCCGCAGTCAACAAAGCGAAGTCCATTTGCACCAATTGCCTTGAGTCGATCAACCCGCAGCGTTAGGCTGAAGCCTTAGAGAACCGGAGATCGACATGACGAATCTTATGAAATGCGTGGTTGTCCTGGCTGCGTTCTGCGCCGTTCCTTCAATTCAACTGGCGACCGCCGCCGAGCCTGGAAAGGCTTACAGCGGTCACAAGGTCGTGCGTGTGCAGGTCGACAACCCGATGGATGTTGCGTTCATCGAAGACATCGGGGGTGACATCTGGAGCCATCAGCCGTTCGGAAATGAGATCGACGTTCATGTGGATACGGCACAGCTGGATGCGCTCACCCGAAGCGGGCTGCGCTTCGAGACCCGGATCAACAATTTGCAATCACTCGTCGACGCAGAGCAAGGCGCCGCGCGCGGAGCGGGTTTCTTCGACAGCTATCAAAGCTACAACGACATCGTCGCGTATCTGGAGCAGTTGGTCGTGACCTATCCAAACCTTGCGTCGATGTTTGATGTGGGTGTGTCGATCGACGGGCGGACCATTCGAGGCATCCGCATCGCCGGTCCAAACGTAGACGAGTTCAGCCCAGCCGTGATTTACTTTACGACGGTCCACGCGCGCGAGTGGGTCACCACCACGGTGAACCCATACCTGGCCAACCATCTCTTGAGCAACTACGGGATCGACTCGCAAGTCACCGACCTTGTCGATCGCGTGGAGTGGTTACTCATCCCGGTCGGCAATCCAGATGGATACGAATACACGCGAATACCGGCGAATCGATTTTGGCGAAAGAACCGGCGCGACAACGGTGACGGAACGTTCGGGGTCGACATCAATCGAAACTGGGGTTGGGGATGGGGCGGGACAGGGTCGAGTGGCGCGACGAATTCCCAAATCTATCGCGGAACCGCGCCGTTTTCAGAACCGGAGACGGCTGGCTTGCGCGATCTTTTTCTGGCCAATCCAAACGTCCGCGCCCAACTCGACATCCACTCGTACTCGCAGTTGATTCTCTGGCCGTGGGGCAATACCCCGGTGTTGCCGGCTGGTCAGGCGAGCTATGATTCTATTGGGCAGACGATGCAGCAGCTAATTTTCGACGTCTATGGCCGCAACTACAACATCGGTCCGATTTACACAGCCATCTATCCGGTCAGCGGGAGTTCACTCGATTGGACCTACGGAGAGCGTGGCATCTGGTCGTTCTCGTTTGAATTGCGCGACACCGGGTTGAACGGATTTGTTCTTCCAGCCGATCAAATTATTCCCAACAACGAAGAGATCCTGCCTGCGATCCTGCACCTGACCGGTTCGGACGAGGTCATGTCCACGCAGATCAATACTCTGGCGGCGATTCCCAGCGAGATGGTTGCCGGCCAACCCGTGGCTATGCCCATTGCGATCACTTCGGGTGTCGAAGCACTGAGCCCTGCGTCGGCGATCTTTCACTATCGGTACGACGCATCAGGCCCATTCAAGACGATACCGATGCAGCAGATCAACGGTGCGGAGTTGCTGGCAGTGCTACCCGCAACGAATTGTTCATCCACACCCGAGTTCTACTTTTCGGTATCCACGTCGAATGGTTTGCTTACGCAGCCCGACGGCGCACCCGCCAACGTGTACTCGGCTGTGATGCAGCAGCCGACAACAATCCTCGAGGTGACGATGGACAGCGACCCCGGTTGGACAGGCACCGGCCAATGGGAGTGGGGTCAGCCGACCGGTCAGTCTGCCGCCAACGGGGAGCCGGATCCGACGAGCGGCCACACGGGTTTGAACGTTTATGGCTACAATCTCAACGGCGGTTATCCCAATAACATGGGCGTCGAAACGTTGACAACCGGTGCGGTTGATTGCTCCGGACACAGCAATGTTAGCCTTTCGTTTCGCCGCTGGTTGGGGGTAGAGCAGCCGCTTTACGATCAGGCATCGGTCGAAGTCAGCAACGATGGAACCAACTGGACGACGCTGTGGTCCAACACAGCCACCATCACCGACTCAACCTGGATGCTCCAGAATTTCGATATTTCAAGCGTCGCGGACGGAGAATCTGCGGTTCAAATTCGTTGGACCCTCGGACCGACGGATAGCGCGTGGACATACTGCGGGTGGAACATTGATGATGTTCGTATGACGGCTACTTCTTGTGTGGGTCTCTTCGGTGACTTCAACGGCGATTCGGAAATCGATCTGACAGACCACGCAGCATTCGCAGCGTGCATGCAGGGTCCATCCGGCGGGCTGCTTCCCGAGTGCGGAGTCTTCGACGCCGAGCAGGACGGCGATGTAGACCTAGCCGACATGCTACAAATGCAAAATGCCATCGGCCAACCGTAGACAAGTTTCCGGTAAAGTCGATGCACTTGCGACGCGACATCCAGCGTAGGGTGCGTCCCGGACGCGCCGAATAAACCCATCGGTCCTCAGTCAATCGGTGTTAATCCGTGCGGGTGCCCCATCCTTGAGCGAAGCGGAAGGGTGGGGGACTGACACGATACGAGTGAGTCGAAACTGCTTCAGAGCCCCGCAACCAAGACAGGCCTAAGTCGCAAGCCATCCTCAATGGATCGTCCTTGGGTTGCGCCATCGATCAATTCGCATCGGCGACACGCCCAGCCGATAGGCTGCGATGCAGGCATGATTCTTCAGCGCGGTTCGCCACACACCCTGTTTCAGCCAGCGCCTCGCCGATGTCACGACCGATGCGGGCGCGATTTCGATTCGGCCCGCGCGCCGCAATCGCCGCGTCAAGTCGATGTCTTCCATGATCGGCCAATCCGGGAAACCACCCACCTGTTCAAAAGTGTCGGCGCGTGTAAACAAGGCTTGGTCACCGTATGGACACTGCAAAAATCGCGAACGATAGTGGACCATTTTTTCAACGAGGCGAAGCGATCGACGCGGCGCATCAATGGCTAGGCGAAAGGCACCCGCGCTTACGTTCGGATTGGAGAGCGTCTTGAATACATGCGATTGAAAACCCGTTGGCAGCAAAGTATCCGCGTGCAGGAACAGCAGCATATTACCCGAGGCGGCCGCCGCCCCCGCGTTCATCTGAATGCCGCGACCCGGTTTTGAATTGACGACAGTTGCACCGAAAGAGTGGGCTACCCGCAAGGTTTGGTCGGCACTTTCGCCATCGGCGACGATCACCTCCCATACGCCTGAACATCGCAGTAGATCCAACACGGGCCCGAGCGCACGTTCTTCATTGAGCGTAGGAATGATGACCGACAAACGTGGGTCGTGAAGCGCGGGATTGCCGTTTTGCGCTGGCGAGCTGGGCGACGTTGACGATGCACGCTCGAAGCGGATTGAATCTTCGACAGCGTCGAGTTGGATCGAAGTTTCGGATATCGCGCCATTGTGCATGCGGTTCAACGCTTGTTCTTGATGTCGTTGAGGGTCCAGTCGTAGTCAAGCCACGCAATTCGTGGGGGTTTGCCATTCGTCATGGCCGCCTTCAAAGACGGCGCATATCGCGCAGCAAACTCCAACACCGAGCCGGCGACCTGCTTGAAATCGCTCCCGTACCAATCGTAGAGTTTGCTCAGGCGGACAACCTTGCCGTTGCGTTCGTGGCGCAACCAGCGATCGTGCGTGTGCACATAGCGTGTCTGCGCTTCAAGTTGCTTGTCGATTTGGTCCGCGCGATAGGCTTCGTTGCGAAGCGGAGGGCACCCGATTGCTGCACAAACCAGCGCGAAGTGGATGCGCGGCTCGGCGAATTTCGGGCGAATCTGTTCGTGCTCGATCTGATTCAAACTGAGCGTCTGCTTGCCAATGTGCCACCGTTTCGCATCCCATCGTTTTGCTTTCGGGATATCCTTGATCGATTTAATGGGATAGTGGTCAAGGATCAACCGAAGCGTGAATGCGTTGTAGGCGTTGATGAGAAAAGCCAGCTTTTCATCGCGATCCAAATCGACAAACGGAGCCGCAGCTAGGGAATCGATGTAGGCGTCCAACGATGCGGCATCTTTATTGAATCCTTCATAGTCAACCCATCCGTCGGCATCGACATGCTTCTTCAGCAAAGCGTCGAAATTCGAGTGATCGAACGATGGCCCCGAGGATGTCGACTCGTACGCTTCTCGAAGCACAACCGATCCCGGACCAAACAGATTTCGCAAAGCACCACCGCCTTGGCCCATGCACACGGTGACCGCGACCATCGAAACCACCAACATTGCGAGTGAAATCGAACGCGGTGTCCAAATGGTAGACGGTGGGGCGGCTTTAATGTTTGCGTTCATGACGTGTGTCCCCCTCGGGCGCTGCACGAATGTTGTTCTCGAAAGAGTCATGCCCACAGACTCCTCTCTCAGGCAATTCCAACTCGTAGTCGAACAGAGCCGCCCGAGCAAAATTGCGCTGAAATCTGTACCACCAGTTTGTTCAGCAAGCCGATGATTCCGGAAGATGCGGCTGTACACGATACTTGCGAAATATTTTTCTACATCACGAGGGAGCGAACGTCTGTGATCCGCCGATCCATTGCCACATTGGTTCTGCTAGCCGGTGCGTGGGGACTGCGTCGCCTCTCCATATCTATCGACGACGGCCCGTCGCTTTGGACGAGCGAACCGCAGCGGTTTACGAAGTACAACAGTTGGTCAAGCATGTTGGACCTCTCCGCATTGGTTTTGGCGTTTCTCGCTCTGGCAATCCTACTGAGAACCCTCTTTCCGGAACACAAAAAACGTTCGTCCAGGATGTGAGCTGAATTCAATCTATCGCAGGTCCTTGATAGTTATGCGCCACGGGGCCCTTTCGATTGCAGAGTTTTTCTGCCCATAATTCTCCGCGTCTGTCAGCCCAGGAGGTTGGCAGAGCGGTTCTTGGCTTCATACCGCCCTTAATCTGATCGACCGAACAATTGCGGGCGACGCCTTGCCTTGGGGCTTTTCTTACGGTATATTCTGTATAGACAGAAATAGGAGAAACGCCTTGGCTGACATGACACCCGCAACCGAAGGTTTCATCCTGCATTGGGGTGAAATGGGCACAAAATGGGGCATCAACCGCACCGTTGCCCAGATTCACGCCCTGCTTTATCTCTCACCAAAGGCGCTCAATGCCGAGCAAATCGCCGACACGCTCTCCGTGGCTCGGTCGAACGTCAGCAATAGCCTGCGCGAGTTGCAGGGCTGGGGTATCGTCAAGGTTGTGCATGTCATTGGCGACCGGCGCGATCATTACGAATCGATGAAGGACGTTTGGGAGATGTTTCAAATCATTCTCGATGAACGCAAGAAACGTGAAATCGACCCCACGCTGGCCATCCTGCGAGAACTGACCGCCAAGGCCAAAAAATCCGGGGCGAAAGACGCCCACACGCACGAGCGGTTGAAAGACATGCTCAACTTTTTTGAATCCATGTCCGCATGGTACGCACAAATTCGTCGACTCCCGCAAGCCGCGTTCATCAAGTTCATCAAGATGGGCGACAGGGTGCGCAAGCTGCTCGGGTTCGCAGGCCGATGATCGACAGCGATGTTTTTGGGCGGCGTTTTTTTAGAGGCAATGTTCTGTTATGACAGAAAGAACGAAACAAACAGACGGCGCAAGTCGAGTCGGTTGCGTGTTTCATGACGGCGTTTGCGATGCGCATTGGTTTGGCGATGCGTTCTTCAAACGCGCTGCGCGGGGCGACGTTCGATTTTGTCTAGCTG
Organism: Planctomycetota bacterium; assembly: GCA_013151185.1. Lineage (GTDB taxonomy): Bacteria > Planctomycetota > Phycisphaerae > UBA1845 > UBA1845 > UBA1845. Next base: position 9,347 of record JAADIU010000019.1, on the reverse strand, counting down.
CTAAGTTTTCGGGCGCACGAGTGCCTCGGGTTTAAAGACTTCGCCCTTTCGACTTCGATTTAGGCCGTCTTTTCCCGTTGACGTGCTTGGAGAATGACCCGTGGTGAGCAACACAGTTTCCATTGTAACGGGCGGGTTTGGCTACTCGGGGCGGTACATCACGCGCCGGCTTCTGAATGCGGGTGGTGAAGTTCGCACGCTTACGAATGCACCGGAGTCGCAGAATCCTTTTGGGGATCGGGTCCGCGCATTTCCATTCTCATTCGACGATCATGCGCAGTTGGTTGAGGCGATCAAAGGTGCGACGGTGTTATACAACACCTATTGGGTTCGATTCAACCATGCCCGGTTCAAGCAGGCTGATGCTGTGCGGAACACCCTCGCGTTGTTTCGGGCGGCGCGGGAAGCGGGTGTGCGGCGAGTGGTTCACTTTAGCATTACGAACCCGTCGAAAAATTCGCCTCTGGAATATTTTCGCAGCAAGGCAGTGCTCGAACAGGCGCTGATGGATTCGGGCTTGTCGTATTCGATCTTACGACCCACGGTGTTGTTTGGGCGCGAGGATGTCTTGATCAACAATATCGCGTGGTTGCTCCGGCGGTTTCCATTTTTTGGCGTGTTCGGTGACGGTTCCTACCGACTTCAACCGATGTTTATCGATGATGCGGCGAAGTTGGCGGTCGAGGAAGGAGCGCGAACGGAGAACCGCATCATAGACGCCATCGGGCCGGAGACGTTCACCTTTCGTGATCTCGTGGGGCAAATAGGGAAGATCATCGGTCGACCCAGACCGATCGTTCCTGTTCCGCCCGCGGTTGGACATGCCGTGGGGAAAATCGTGGGTGCTTTCGTCGGTGATGTGATTATCACGCGCGAGGAAATCAGGGGTTTGATGGCCGGTCTCCTGCACACAGAGTCCAAGCCGACCGGTGAGACCAGTCTAATCAAGTGGGCGACGGCCAATCGCGAAACACTGGGCGTTCGATATGCGAGCGAACTTAGCCGACGCAGGAACAGATCGACGCGATTGTGAAGCCTGCACGCTTTGGTTTGCCGACAGTGGCTGGCGCTACGATTCGTGTTGTGGTTATCGGTCGCCCCGTCGTTCTTGTCTGACCCGTTTGGCGTGCGCGATTCGCCGCATCCAGTCCTGCCTGACAGCTTCAGTCGGTCGGTTGGGTGGACGACCTATCTCATAGGGAAATCATCCAGGAGAACTTAATCTGCAGCACGCGTGCTCACGTCGGATATGTGGGCGCTGAGAAATCGAGGCCTTCGGCAAGCGGTCAGGGCGTCGGCAACCTCCAAGGTCGGTCGGGCCGGCGGGGAGTTAGAAAGTGTCTAAGACAGGTAAGAGCATTCGCACGATTCGCGAGGACGCAGCCGCCATCGAGAAGCTGATTGAGCGCCTCGATGCGGCTCCTCCGGAACCCGGTGCCAAGAAGCGAAAACACGACCGCTACCAATACAGGCAGCGCAGCCTCACTGCCGAGATCAAGCAGCCGGGCGACCCGGAATCTGTCACATACGCTGTTGAGCCTCTCAACCTGAGCCACGGTGGTATTGGTTTTCTGTTTGGTGGATATGTTCATTCCGGTTCTGAATGCCGCGTCCGCCTCATCTCCTTGCACGGATCGTGGCAGGATGTGCCCGGCAAGGTAGTCGCGTGCAACTTTATCTCCGGAAGCATCCACGAGATTCGAGTTCGCTTCGAGGACAGTATCGATCCTCAGCAGTTTTGCAGCACGGCGATTCAGCAGCGTGTCCTGCTGGTTGAAGACAACGCGTTGATTAGCCGGCTTGCGACGGCGCTCTTAACCAAACTCGGGGCCGATGTCGAACTCGCGGTCAATGGAGAAATCGCGATCGAGATGGTTGGTAAGAAAATCTATGACTTGGTCCTGATGGACATCGAAATGCCCGAGATGGACGGCCTTACTGCAACGCGAGCACTTCGCGAAAAGGGATATTCCGGCCGCATTGTAGCGGCGACTGCGCGGACGCAGCCGGAGGATCGTCAACTGTGCCTCGAAGCGGGGTGTGATGACTACATCGCCAAACCGCATACCCGTGAGAACTTGGCCCGCGTACTCGAATCGGTCAATGAGGAACCGCTGTTCACTACACTGTCTGGCGATCCCATGATGTTGGAACTTGTGGATGTGTTCGTGTCGGAGTTGCCCGCGCGCATTCGCGCAATTGAAGACGCTTTGGCAAAGCAGGATGCTGCCGGGATCCAAAGTCTAGCCCGCGACTTGAAGGGGGAAGGGACAAGCTATGGGTTTGAGGTGTTGACCGAACAAGCCTCAAAGGTCGAAACGTCGCTCGTTGGCGGAGGCGCGATTGAACAGGCGAAACAGGAAATTGGCGAGTTGATTAAGCTTTGCCTGCAAGTGCGGTCATCCTCTGTCCCGAAAGCATCCGCGGCTGACGATGACAAGCCCGAGCAGGGTGAAGAGCCCAAAGATCAGGAAGTACCAGCGAACGCCACAGGCGAGTCCTCTTAAAACCGGCGCAGCACGACTCGGATAGATCTGGACGTTGCCAGTGCTCTCGGGTCGGTCAGGAAGAAAGGTAACCGGGAACATCGCAATGGGAAGCACTGCCTTTGAGGAAATGAAACGTACCGGGCGTCTCCCGTCGCCCAAGGGTGTGGCGTTGGAACTCATGCGGTTGTTGGAGTCGGATGATACATCGATCAAGCAGATCACTACGATCGTTGAAACAGATCCCGTGATTTCGTCGCGTCTTCTTAAAATGGTCAACTCACCTTTGGCGGGCGTGTCGCGGACGATCGCTTCACTGGCGATGGCGGTGAATCTTTTGGGGAGGCCCGCAGTTCGCAACCTGGTCCTGGGTATGTCGTTGCTCGAGTCGGGCAAAAACGGCGATTCAAAACAATTCGACTACCAGATGTTTTGGTCGGAATCGCTGGCGCGTGCCGTGTCTGCTCGTCACCTCGCCCCTGCCTTCGGAGGTTGCGCACCTGACGAAGCTTTCACGGTTGCGCTCCTGAGCAGAATCGGGTCGCTGGGTTTCGCCTTTACATACCCCGATCTATACGACGAGCATCTTGCAAATGCCGAAAATATGCCGATTGCTGAACGTCTGGCCGCACAACGAGAACTTTTCGGTATCGATCAAGGTGAGCTTTCGGCGGAGATGATGGTGTGTTGGCACCTAGCCGAAGTGTTTTGTACATCGGTGCGACACCAGGACGTTGCGAATTACGATGTTGGCGCAGACGACGATCGTTCAACCAAAATAGTCAAGTTGCTGCAGTTGGCGGGGGCGTTCGCGGCCACTTTCGTCAGGGACAAAATCTATAGTGAAGATCTGGCAGAACTTCTTGTGGCTGGCCACACTTTTGGCCTGAAGGATGAATTGCTGTCGGATGCTTTCGATTCGGCGAAGGAGGAGTGGCGCGAGCTGGGCACCGTTTTTTCAGTCGCCACCACGACGGACTTGCCTTCGTTGCGCGATGCGCATTCGAGGGCTTCGCGTGATCTAAAACCAATCCTTGTCGTTGACGATTGCCCGGTGATCTTGCACAAGATAACCAAGGATCTGAATGGGGCGGGCTATGAAGTCAGGACCGCAGCAAACGGGTACGATGCGCTTCAGGCGATCCGCTCCGAGGGCTATCAGTTGGTTCTAACGGATTGGTACATGCCAAAGATGGATGGGTTGCAGTTGTGCGGGGCCTTGAGAGAGAACGAGGTCGTTGGCTTTGTCTATGTTGTCGTCCTCACGAGCAGTGCCAACAGTGAGATTCTGGAACGGGCGTTTGAAGCCGGGGCCGATGATTTTCTCGTGAAGCCCTGGAAAAAGATCGAACTGCTTGCACGTTTGAAGGCAGGTGTTCGCACGCTGAATCTGGAATCCACCCTGGCAGCAGAGCAGCGGGAAGCGCACAAAACAAATGCGGAATTGGCATCGCTCAACGGAAAATTGCAGCGGATGGCGATCACCGATGAACTGACGGATCTGCACAATCGCCGCGAAGCCATGAACCGGTTGCGCGAGTACTGGGCGATGGCGAAACGCGAAAACAATCCGCTCGCCTGCATGGCGCTCGACATCGACCATTTCAAACATTGCAACGATACGCACGGGCATGATGCCGGCGATGCGGTGTTGCGGGGTACGTCGCAGATTCTCAAACGCGCGGTCCGCGCCAGTGAGAGCGTCTTTCGCATTGGCGGTGAAGAATTCCTGGTGCTGTGTCCGAACTCAACTCTCGAGAACGCAGCCGCAGGTGCTGAGCGCATCAGGGCAGCGGTGGAAGCAAACACGGTTCAGCACAACGACCTGCACCTGAAAGTCCGTGTGAGCGTGGGCGTGGCCCAAATCGACGACGACATGGCGCACTGCGAAGAACTGCTGAAGGTTGCAGACAAGGCGCTCTACGAAGCAAAAGACCAAGGACGAAACCGAGTCGTCACCAGCCATCGCGAGCCCGCAATCGCCACATAACCAAAAGAAGACGACCCGCCAACGCAGTATCTCAATTCCGATAGATCGATTCCGCGAAGATTCCCGCCGTACCAATTCCGCCGCCAGAACAATTGGACATGCTCGATCCTGAGTCGGTAGATTTCGCCGCCGCGATTGGATCGCCTTGGCAGGCGGGGTCGGCTTCTATGAAACCCTGATGCGAGATCGGAAGGCGTGTGTCACGCCCTGTGATATCCTTAGCGGCTTAAATAGTTCAAACCAATCCAACCCCACTGTCCGGCGTGTGTAGATGGTCAATGGGGGTGGGTCGGGCAATTTTCCTTTCCCCGCGTGCGCGCAATCCCGGTTGAAGTTTTTCAGTCAGTGTTCATACGTTTGACGAAGTAGGGACGACGATCTACCTTGACCCGCCCATTCGGGGAATGGGGTTCCACTCACATTGAAATTGATGGCTGATTTGTTTCAGCAAACGGGCTGGGCAGAGAAGCCGCGTCTAAACCATTGGTCCTTTGGAGGTCCTTGAAATGAAGAACATCAGATTGTCTGCATCCGCGTTGCTCGTGATGGCTTGCGGTTCGCTCGCAGTGGCGGCACCCAATGTCGAAATCACCAAGAGTTGCCCCGGTCTGCGCTACCTGGGCCGCACCGCCACATTCGACATCACCGTCACCAACACCGGTGACAGCGCGGCGAACAACGTCGTCGTGACCGACATGATCCCCAACGGCATCAACTTCATCAGCGCCGACAACAGCGGAAAGCACGAAGGAAGCCGCATCGTTTGGCGCGTCGGTACGTTGGAAGCTGGCAAGAGCATGACCCTCAAGTCGAAATTCCAGTGCAACCGAATTGGCAACTTTGAGAATCAGGCGATGGTGGCTTACTGCGTCGAGGCGAAGGCCCAGTGCGCGTTGCAGGTCAAGGGTATCCCAGCCATCCTGTTGGAATGTGTCGACGATCCCGATCCCATCGAGATCGGTGGCAATGTGACCTATACGATGGTCGTGACCAACCAGGGCTCGGCTGTCGGTACCAACATTGTCATTCAGTGCCTATTGCCTGCCCAGGAGGAGCACGTTTCAGCAACGGGTCCCACCAACGCGACGGTACAAGGCAAGAGCATCGTTTTCGCTCCGCTGGCCACCCTCGCACCAAAGGCCAAAGCAACCTACAAAGTAACCGTCAAAGGCATCGGTGAAGGCGACGTTCGATTCAAAGTAGAATTGAAATCCGACCAGATGGATTCACCCGTCATGGAAACCGAAAGCACGCACATCTATCAGTAGATGTTTGCAGGGTGCCCCGCCCTTGAGCGAAGCGGAAGGGTGGGGGACGGACAAACTGCGGTTGGATCAAGTTGATCCATCCCAGGCGAAATGGCAGACATCGGCCATCTCGGTGACAGAAACAACCAAGCTGGCGTTGGACGGGAAACCACCCCGCTCAACGCCGGCTTCTTGTGTTGCGGAAGGACGTCCGTTTTACGGAAGGCTACGGCAAACCGGTGAATTCGCATTCGTCCGGAATACCGTTCGGTATCTCGATGTCCATGCTCGTCCCCCCTGCGATGTCGCACGGGTCGGGCACGAGGTTCTCGTTGCAGTCCGGTTCATCCCCGCTTCTGACTTCGCAAACATCGACGAGCCCGTTGTCGTTGCAATCCTTAACGCGAATGTCGCATTCGTCGGGTCTCAGGTTGGAGTCGCAGTCTTCGCTCGTACCGTCGATCGCGTCACACACATCGGGGACACCGTTGCCATTGCAGTCCGGCGCACCTTGGCATGGGTCGGGCACGCCATTGTTGTCGCAGTCGGGTTCGCAGGCATCCGGGACACCGTTTCCATCGCAGTCACCGTCAATTTCCGCCGCGAGGTCGCACTCATCCGGAATACGGTTTCCGTTGCAGTCCTGGCTGACGCCTTCAAACAGATCGCAAGAGTCTGCCGCGCCGTTTTCGTTGCAATCGTTTTCGCACTCGTCGGGAATTCCGTTGCTCGAGCAATCGATTGATTCACCGGTAGCGATGTCGCAGAAATCCTGCACACCGTTTTCGTTGCAGTCGTTGAACTGTTCGTCTTCGTCGACGATCCCATTGCCATTGCAGTCTGCCGGCAAGCCTGCGAAGGTCGGCCAATCGTCTTCACCATCGATGAATCCGTCGCCATCGGTGTCCGGGTTTAATGGGTCCGTACCGACCACAAGTACCTCGATGCCATCGAGCAACCCGTCGCCGTCTGTATCACAGGGTTGGCCAAACTCGTTCCGATCGCCAGTTCGTCAAAGTCGGGCAGGCGATCGTTATCTCGATCAGCCCCCGTCGGCGTTGGCGGTGTACCAAAAACGAACACCTCATCGAAATCGCTCACGTCGTCGCCATCAGTATCGCCGTTGAGCGGGTCGGTCCCTAGGACCAGCAATTCGATCGAATCGGGAATACCGTCTCCGTCGGTGTCGGGATCATCTGTCGCAGTCAACGCTGCGGGCGCATCGCACTGCTGCGGCGGGACGATCGGCTCGGGCCCGACGCTGCCGTCGGCGCTACCATACAAGCGTCGAATCGCCGCAACATCACCGGCTGTCAACACATCGATCGGCCCGCGGTAACTCGGACGCATCACCGCCCCCGCGACGAGGCTATGCTCCAGCCCAAGTGCGTGCCCAATCTCATGCAGCAACACCACGGCCAACAGGAACTCGGCTTCTGATGGCGGTACCTTCCACGTTTCGACAGCGTCGAGGTAGATTTGCCCCGGACGCGGTGAGCCAGGAAAGTACGAAAGCCCCAAGTATCCACCGGGTCCATCAAAAGGGAACGCGCCGTTTTCGTCTCCGCTATCAAAATGAATCACGATATCTGCATCATCGACACTGGCGGTTTCGACGATGGTGAGTGAACTGGCATCTGCCCACAGTTGAAACATATCTTGTGCGATCGCCCGTTGCCGTTGGTCGTTGATGAGCGGTGTCGTGTTTGCAAACGTCCAGGTGAGGTTGGACTTGGGCCACCGCGTGTTCGGGCGGAAGCAAGCCAGGTCAATCGGTTGGCGAGCGAAACCGTCGTAACATGCGATGGCGATTTGGGCACACGCGGACTGAACCGCCACGCGCGGTTGCGGGTCGGTGACGACCGTGTCTTCGCGACAACCGCTTGCAACGGTGGCGATGACAAGAAGCCCGACGATGGCGATCACATCCTTCGCGGACAAGGTTGGTTTCGCGGACAAGGCTGAGTCTCCACGTTCTCTCAAATTGCTCGACATCATACTCTCCCCTCTGGCAACTGTCGCGGATAGTTTACTGAGTGGCGTGATGCAAAAAGATCGGGCGTTATCTTCATTTGAATGCTCCCCGTCATCACTGTTGCGTTCGAGGTTTCTGGTTGGGTCTGCTGTGCGGACCGTCACCGGGACCATGTTCGACTACTGAGAAATGGTCCGCACAGCGGACCCTACATCGTTGAATCATGTCCCAACAGGTTGAATTACACCACGGGTGAAGCGAATCCGTGAAATCAATACAACGCCTTAAAGGGGCAGAGCCCCGAGGATTTGATCCCCGAAACCCTGCCCCTGTGGTTAAGGAACGTTTCTTGATTTCGACTACTCGACGAGGAACACTCGGATCGGAGTCGCCAGTTGCGTATTCGCACCCTGGATCGTTCGGTCCGGAGCGATCGTGCCGTTGAGCAGATCGATGTCGTCGTAGGAGAACACTGCGTTGGCACCGGCGTCCACGATGTATGCCGTACCCGCATCGTCCACGGCGATGGCGGTCAAGGTCGTCGCACCTGGAACCTGAAGCGTCAGGTCGGGCTGAACCGCACCGTTGAGCGTCGAAGCGTCAAAGAAGGTGAAGATGAACCCAGTCGCATCGACAACGTACATGGTGTCGCTCGAATCGATGAAGACATCGAACACGTTGGCGAACACTGCACTGGTGATGATACGGGTGGCATTCACGTTACCGTTGAGCGAGCTTGCGTTGGCAAACACGATGATGTTCGCATCGCCATTGTTGGCCACATACAGATCGTCATCCGCACCAAAGTTGATGCCAAACGGGTTGTTCAAATCGACGCTGGCGATCGTACGGATCGGAGCCTTGTTACCATTGAACGTCGAGCTGGACGTATCGGAGTAGACGTTGAGGTCGTCCGAAACGATGTCAGCGACAAACAGAAGGTCTTCACTGGTGTTGATCGCCAACGTGGTCGGACCATTCGGGTTCAACTGAGTGGCTGCACCTTGCACGTTGCCATCAGGGGCAAGGTTACCGTTGGTCTGGTCAGCATCGTCATACGTGGTCACCGCAGCCGTCGTAAAGTTCGAAGCCAGCAATTGGTTCGCCGAGTTCACAACGATGTCCGACGGGAACGCCAGGTTCGTCTGCGCACCAGCCAAGTTGGTATCCGGAACGATGTTACCGTTGACGGTTGAAGGATTCGCATAACTCGTCACGTTGCCTGTAGCGGTAAAGTTGGCGATGTACAATCTGGGCTCAGTCGGCGCGGTTACGGTGACCATCACCGAAGCGGTCGATGTCAATCCACCCGCATCTTCAACAGTGAGCTCAAACTCCATCGTCTCGTCCGAATCCGGCGCGGTGAAGCTGGGTGAATCGGTATCGGCATCGCTCAGAGCGACCGGCGTTCCGGAACTCTGCGACCAGCTAAAGCTCAGGGCGTCGCCTTCGGGATCGGAACTGCCCGAACCATCGAGTGTGACAGTTTCGCCACCCAATGCTGCCTGTGCTGAACCGGCGTCGGCTGTGGGTGCTTGGTTCTCAGGATCAGCCGGCGGATCGGCAGGCGGATCAACCTGCGGTGCAGGATCGTTATCGCCCGGAGGAACGAGGTTCGTGTCGCATCCAACGACAGCAAGTCCAACGAA
>JAADIU010000044.1 GCA_013151185.1 Planctomycetota bacterium | reverse complement strand
GACACAGACCGACAGAACCAGTCTCATGCCAGCGTGTGACGCAATCGGTTTTCTAGGCATCTGGTTCCATATTTTATCCTTGGCGAAGTACTTGTCATTCAAGGCAATCACTCATTTTTCTCCTGCACAAATCCAACGCACCGTTGGTGCGGTCGTCGCGACTGTACCCAATCGGTTCGGGCATTTCAATCGTGACGGAGCCATACGAAGGAAGTTGGAATCCGCCGTCACCAGAATTCACGGATTCATAGGCATTCGACGGTAATACCGCAGATAGAACAAAAGATCAGATTGAAAGAATTTTTTGGAACGCCTTGGGTAGAGGCAGTTCATCGTTCGCGTTCGCCCATCGAAACGATGCGGGTAGACGATGCTTCTTGCAGTGTCCCCGATACACTTGAAATCGTACGGTTCGGTGGGTCAATTGATGTTTGACGATACCGACCGATTCGGATTTCTTCAGCGAACCCCGCACGCCTGCTGGCAAAATTGCATCGCCAACCTGCTCTGCTTCCGAGCCATTCGTTTCAGCGGACGGTAGTTCCCACATGCCCGCCCACAAACCGGTGTCCGGCCTTCGATGCAGAAGAACGAAGTCGCCGGCTTTGATGATGAACGCGGTCAGGTGTAGGTCCTTGGGTTTCGATCGGACGCGCGGTGACGGGATTTCCTGTGTGAGTTGAAGTGCATGGGCTTGGCAAACTGTTGCAATTGGGCAAGCGTTGCATGTGGCGGTCTTTGGTTTGCAAACAGTCGCACCGAGGTCCATGAGCGCTTGGTTGAAATCGCCGCATCGTTTGCGCGGAATCACGGTGGTCGAAAGTTGCCACAAGCGCGCGACTGTACTTGCCTCGTTGTGCGATTCGCGTACTGCAAACACGCGCGACAAAACGCGCTTCACGTTACCGTCGAGAATGGGTGCCGATACATCGAACGCGATCGAAGCAATGGCACCGGCTGAGTAACGCCCGATGCCTGGAAGTTCAAGCAACCCGTCGACCGTGCTGGGAAACGTTCCCGCCAACTCATTGACAACGACCCTTGCCGCTTCGTGAAGCAGGTGGGCGCGGCGATAGTAGCCAAGGCCAGCCCACAATGAGAGCACGTCTTGTCGGTCCGCCCTCGCCAGCGCATGTACGTCGGGGAATTTTTTCAAAAATGCTGCGAAGTATGGCGCCACCGTACCGGTCTGCGTTTGCTGCAACATCATTTCCGAAAGCCAGACGGCGTATGGATTCTTCGCGTGATGGCGCCACGGCAAGTCTCTTCCGCTGCGAGCGTACCAAGCCAGCAATCTTCTGCGCAGGCGTGGGATATCAACTTGATCGCGTTCATTTCGACGGCTCGACATTGGCGCATTGTGCATGAGACGACGTGTGCCAGCAACCCATCGGTTCTTGCTCGCTTCGCCCCTTGTGTGGATTTCCAATTGGCTTTACCCTTGTGAATTCCATACACTTCGACGGATCGTCAACCCGCAAGGACAAGAGATACATGCGCTTTCAGAACACACTTCGTTCGTTCACTACCGATTTTTTCGCACTCATGGTGAATCACCGACTCTGCCGCACGCGGCAATGGTTCGCACTTTGTCTGACCGTGGCGCTGATCGCAACGACGGGCTGTGGGCGGATGAAGACGTACGCCGTGGGCATGTCGGTGCAGGACCGCCCGATTGAATGTCATCGAATCGGGTTCGGTCGAAACACCGTGTTGATCGTCGCCACCATTCACGGCGATGAAAGCGCGGGCACCCCGCTTGTGCGTCGACTGGCGCAGGAAATCGCAGACAACCCGAAGCTAGCCAAAGGCCGGCGCGTGCTGATGCTTCCCGTGGTTAATCCTGACGGCTATGTGAACAATTCGAGGTTCAATGCACACGGTGTGGATCTCAATCGAAACTTTCCGTCGGATAATTTTGACCCAACGCCTCGACATGGGAGGGTTCCACTTTGCGAACCCGAGAGTCGAGCCATCTACGATTTGATCAAAAAATATCGACCGCGTCGCATCGTCAGCATCCATCAACCCATTGCCTGCATCGACTACGACGGCCCGGCAGCCGACCTCGCCGCAACGATGGGCATGCACACGAACTTACCCGTCCGACGAATCGGCAGCCGCCCCGGTTCGCTCGGATCGTACGCAGGTCTCACGCTGGACACGCCAATCGTCACGCTCGAACTTCCCACCACCGCCAGTTCGATGGATGAAGAATCTCTCTGGGATGCGTACGGCAACACGCTGTTAGCCGCCATTCGTTTTCCGGACGAACTGAGCGAATAAGCGCAACAGACGCAACATACAACAGCCACGCATCGAACTCGTGTCGCAAGTGTATCCGTTGCTGTCGAGTGCGCCGGGATTCACTTCAACAATTGCGGGCACGATGCGCGTGTTGACCCCGATCGCCCACAGTTTCTATAATCAATCTCGGGAGCGGACCGCCTCCATGCGTTCGCCCATCAAGGGGAAGGAATTCACCAAATGACAGTGACGAAGATGCACGCGCGCGTTCTATGCGCAATGGCTGGAGTTCTGCTGGCTGGCCAATCGCTGGTGCAGGCGGACGAACCAACGAGACTCGTTGAAGTTCAGGTTCGGACCGATCGTTCGCAAAGCCAGATGGATATCCTGCAAATCAAGAAAGCGCAAGCGCAGTTGCTTCAGTTGGGCTTTGATGTTTCGCGGTGTGGTCATCATCCAGCCGAGGGCATCTTTCGATTGGAGCTTTCACCTGACGAGGATCTGCGCGTTCTGCGCGACAACGGGTTTGACGTTCTGGATGATCCCGCCACAACCGGGTTGCGCGGTCAGTTGATCGAAACCGACTACTTTGACCCAAGCGAAATCTCGACGATGCTTGACCAGATCGCCTTGGATCATCCGGGCATCACGCAGGTCTTCACGATCGGAACCACCTTCGAAGGCCGCACCATCCGGGCAATCGAAATCTCCAACAATCCGGGCGTCGCAGAAGACAAACCGGCGATCCAATTCAACGCCCAGCACCATGCCCGCGAAGTTGCAACGTCGCACGTCGTGATGGATCTGATCAATCAGCTAACGGATCAATACGGAATCGATCCAACCCTGACCGCGCTGGTGGACAATTACAAAACCGTTTGTGTTCCGATGGTCAATCTTGACGGCGTACAATTCGTGTTCGATGCGGACAATCTGTGGCGAAAGAATCGCCGCCTCAACACAAGTTGCCCCGGATGCGGCGGAACGGGCGTGGACCCCAATCGCAACTATCCATACCTGTGGGGGCCGGGCTGCGGATCTTCGGGTTCGTGCTGTTCGCTGATTTATCGCGGTCCGTCGTCAGCATCCGAACAGGAAATACAGGCGATGATGGGCCTCCAGGATCAGTACCGCTTTGTGATCGCAACGTCTTACCACGCGTCAGGTCGATTCATCGATTATCCCTACGCATGCAGCGACGGTTCACCCGCCGGACAAATGCCAGAGCATGGCATCATTCACGAAATGATGAACGCGATGGCCACCGCAATTTCCAACGTGGATGGCGTGACCTACACCGCGTTCA
>JAADIU010000295.1 GCA_013151185.1 Planctomycetota bacterium | reverse complement strand
GATCCGCCCGCCAATCATGACGCACGGCAGACGCGTCCACGATCACCTCCTCACCCCAGGCATCCAGCGCCCGAGCGAACGTGTGCAAGTAATAGTAAAGCCCCTCGCGCGACCGGTCGCTCGGCATGTTGGGGTTCCCGGAGAGGGTGTAATGCTTGCGAATCCAACCAGCGGCTCGCTTCACGCGAATGTCGTCTCGATCGACGCGTGCATACAAAAGGCTCTTGAGGCCAGCGTATGTCATCGAACCGTAGCTGCGCAGGACGCTCCTGCCCTCGACCATGTCTTCGCCCGCCTTGCTCTCGCCTCCATTTGCGGGCGAATAGATGAAACCGCCATCACCGCCCTTTGCAAACGGTTGATCGTTCGTCTCGTCGAGCATCTGGCATCGGGAGATGAACACCTGCGCTTTCTTGAAGACGGGATGCTCCGGTGGCAAGCCGCTCTGGTGGAGGGCTTCGAGCATGAACTGCGTGTTTGAAAGGTCGGGGCGTTTGTGTCGGCCATAGCCCGCACCACCGTAGAAGACATTGCTGCGATCGTAATTTTCCCCCTCGTCCCACTGAATCCGCGTCAGGTATTTCTGTGCGTTCGCAACAACGCGTTTGATTTTGGGATCGGACGAAGTCGAGAGGGCCATCACCACGACCGACGTGTAGTAGTTGCTCAAGCCCAACTCGGGCACATAGATTCCCCCGTCCTCGCGAACATGCGTAAGCACATAATCGAACGCCCGACGCACGGCTGGATGCTTCACGCCAAAGTCCGGATGTTGCGCGAAACACTTCGCCACCAGCGCGGTGATCGCCGGATCGCTGCCTTGAAAACCCTCCCACCCACCGTCCGGACGTTGGGCAGTTAACAAAAAGCTGAGGGCTTTCTTTTGGGCTACGTCCACGCGGCGCTTCAATTCCGGCTCGATGCGGTGCAACCGATCGGGGCCACTGTCCGCCCGAACATTAACCAACGGTGTCGCAAGCGACACGGCAGCAAGGATCAAGCAAAACATGCGAAACATGATAACCCCCCTCTTTATCTCTCTTGGCGTATGCGGCGGTTTGCCCGCTGCGTTCCTGCCGCTGCACCGATGCTACACGGTGGCAGACTCGTTGTTGCCCTCGTACCCATCCACCGGCTCGACCACCACCGCATCACCGCTTGCTGCGTATCGACCCTCGCCGATTCGCTCGTGGCGAACGTGAATCACTGCGTTGGCCCCTTTCATTGCGGCGACGGCTTTGAGACCCTCGACCGCCTCTTCGGGACGCCGGAAACCATCGACAAACACGGCTTCGATCTGCTTGACGACGCGATATCCGACCAGCGATGACGCACTCGATGTCGCCACGATTTTTTCAGATTCGACCCTCCGCTTGGCCGCAAAATCGTCATCGGTCGGTTGGAACTTTTGCAACTTCGGATGGATCTTAGCCGGCCGCCTTCGTCGAAGCCACCGGCGAATTTTGGAGGAGGCCCAGAACAGCGCAAGAGCAGCCGTACCCCAAACCACGACGCGCCACTGGGAATTCTCAGGCATCGGTCAAGGGTCGCGTCTCAACCGCCGCACCCATCTGGGCTTTGTCGGAAGCAGAAGGGTCGGAAGTGCCAGAGTTGGAGGCGGCAGAGTTGGGCGGACTCTGAACGCTTGCTGGTTGGTTTTGATACGTTGTGCCACGCCAGGTCGTCGCAGCGCCCGCCGCCTTCCGCAAGGCCATCACCAACATCCCTGCACCCAGCAGCACACCGAAAGGATAGGTCAACCACGCCCAACTCGCCGCGCGAACCAGACGCATGAACTGAAAGATCACAACCTCTAACATGACAATGACCGCACCCGTGATCCCCAGCGCAAGCCACCAGTGATCGCGCGAGGCTTCATCGGCAAGCACCAAACCAGCCCCCGCCACCACAAAGCTGACGAACGGAAACACACTCATCGTCAAGACGAGGCCGAGCGTCGCAAAGAGCCTTCGATACGTTCGGAACGTACCAAAAAATATCCGACTCCAACCGCGCCACGCTTCCGCGAACGAAGAATACATCCGCGTCAGATAAAGTCCTTCGTTTTGAATCACAAACAGACGCACCCCACGATCCTTGGCGAGGCGGGCCATGCAGATGTCTTCGTTGAGTTCGGTCTTCACCGCGTCGTGTTCGCCGATGGTCTGATACGTTTCGCGCGACATCAGCATGAACGCGCCATTGGCGTAAGCCGCTTTCAACTTCGGGTTGTTGACCTTCTCCGGATCAAACCAGATAACCATAATTGCCGCACATACCGGCTGAATCACCCGCTCCCAGAAGGTCTTGGTTTCCAAAACGGGTAGCACCGACAGAAAATCAATGCGATTTCCCAACGCCTCCTGCATCGCCACCGAGAGTGTCTTCTCAGACGTTTGGCGACAGTCTGCATCGATGAAGCATAACCACTCACCCGTGGCATATTTCATCCCCGTGTGCATGGCGTGGTTCTTGCCAAACCAACCGTCCGCGAGTCGTTCGACGTGAACGGCTTGCACGCGATCCCCGTGCTCGCTTTGCAGGCGGTCGAGGATTTCACCGGTGCGGTCGTCGCTGCGATCGTTGATGGCAATGATTTCCAGATTCGGATAATTCTGTGTCAACAAAGAGCGGACGCACACCTCGATGTTGTCTTCTTCATCCTTCGCCGCAACGAGAACCGAAAGACGGGGAGCATTCCCAGCGAAAGGCGGATGTGAGTTCGGGCGGAGGCGTCGATCGTGGCGAACCGCACGTAAGATGGAAAACTGCCGGCTTGCCCACACCAATCCGACGGCTGTACAACACGATAGCCAAATGATCATCCCAACGGGCATCTCGCACCTTTCCGCCCCAAAGGGCCGGCTACGGTCTGGATTATGATGGTCTGGATTATGTTCACCGATTCGGTCGTGTCCAATCAGAAAACCCGATGGTCACGCCAAGCATACGTTGCCCGCTAGTGGTGTGAGGCGAAAAGATCGGGCATTATCTTCATTTGAACACTCCTCGCCGCATGCTGCTGCGTTCGAGGTTTCTGGTAGGGTCCGCTGTGCGGACCGTCGCAGGAACAATGTTCGATACTGAAGAATGGTCCGCACAGCAGACCCTACATCGTTGAATAATGTCCCAACAGATTGAATCACACTGCTAGGATGCGGCTTGGTCGGTGCTTTCTTTACCGCCTTCTTCGCTTGGCCCATCAATCGATGGCACCCTGTCGGCAGGGTCCATTTCGCGGCGGTCGGTTCCGTCAACGGACTCACGCAGCAACACGAAACTCACGACAGACGCGGCAAAGAAGACGTTCACAACCACGCCGAACGCCAAACAGTGTAGCCCCCGCGACCAGCAATCGAAGAAAAACTGTGAAATATTGTCAGTGGCTGAGGTGCCTGTTCGCGTCGACCAGACGCCTTCGCCCGCTGCCACCAACTTCCAGGTCACAGCCTGAGCGAACTCGACCGCACCCATCAGCACAAAAGCCGTCGCCCACACCATCAGACCCGTCAGCAGCAGGTAACCGCCCGCCCGAAACGGTTTGTTCAAGACAAAAGC
>JAADIU010000177.1 GCA_013151185.1 Planctomycetota bacterium | reverse complement strand
GTTGAACCAGTCGGCTTTGTCGCGGGCACAGCGGACGAAGTCACCGTGCGTGAAGAATTCGACGAGCTTGTTGTCGTTATCGACGACGGCGGCTGCCCCTGCCCTTCGCGGTGCGCGGCGGACGGCTTCGTCGTACTGGGAGATCGTGTCTATCGCCAAGAGCGTGGGGCAGTCGTCACCGGTCCGCATGATTTCGCTCACCCGCATCAGGCTGCGCCCAAGCGAGCCGCCGGGATGGTATGCGGCATAGTCATCGGGTTTGACATTCTTGAGCTGCATCACGGTCAACGCGAGCGCGTCACCCACCGCCAGCATCGCCGCCGTGGACGAACTGGGGGCAAGCTGCAATGGACACGCCTCGGGTACGTCGCCAATGTCGAGCACGGCATCGGAGAACTTCGCGCAGGTCGAGTTGGGCTTGCCCGTAATGAGGATGATCGAACATCCGGTCTTCTTGAAAATCGGTAGCAATCGCACCAACTCCTGTGTCTCGCCACTGTTGGTCAGTGCAAGAATCGTATCCTCGGGGCAAATCATTCCGAGGTCGCCGTGGATCGCCTCTGCCGGATGAAGTGAGTACGCCCGGGTTGCGGTGCTTGCGAGGGTGGACTGGATCTTGCGACCGATCAAACCGGCTTTTCCCATGCCCGTGACTGCGAGGCGTCCGCGACAAGCAAGAATCAAATTAACCGCTTCGGCAAACGCGACGCCCAGGTTTGCACCGGCGTGCGTGATGGCCTCGCATTCTTTCGCCAGAACCGCGCGCCCAATCTCGACAATTTCCTGGATGCTGTCGGACGGGGTCGGCCGCGAGGCTGGGTTCTTTGTGTCGGCTACTGTTTTCATGTCGCCGACCATTATCCGATATGCGTGCGCAAACTCAACCGGTGAGCGGGTAATCGAATTTACCTACGGTTTCTCGGGTTTTGGGGCGGGGGTTGGTTTTGGTGTGGGCGATCCCGCTTTTGCTGGTGCAGGGCTTGCGGGTGGAGACGCCGTTGGTACAGACTCGGGCGACGTTGGCGGGGTGGCTGTTGGCTGCACCGCCAACCACGCATCCGGACTCTTGATGACTGTCATCCAAGGTATCGGATCGGGTTTTGCGATCCTCCGTGGTTGTTCCGGCTTCGCGGGAGGTTCATCGAGGAATTGTATTGATAGCGAATCCGCGTTGATGCCTGATCCGATGATTGCCCGACCGGCGAGGCGCGTGAAGAGGTTCATTTTCCTCGCCTCTTCGAGTTCCACCTTGATCGGTCGAATGATGACTTTTTGATTCGGGTTGATCTTGATGCGTTCTTTGACCAGTGCGTCGAGGGCGAGGGCGTCGATGACGTCGTCCCCGAGTTGAAAGAACCCTTCCGGTGTCAGTGTCAAATCGAGCACGCCCGATGCTGCGAGCTTGGGCGCAGGTTGGGCGGGTGGGGGTGTTGAGGACTCCTTGGTGCGAATGATGACGGTGCAAGGCGTTCCCTGTTTTGGTACCCGGTTCTTGTCCGCCAGCAACCACAGTTCAGAATCGCTGGACGTGTGCGAATCGGCGAGTCCGATGAGTGCGGTCGAAAAATCGACGACGCAAGCGATGGTGCCATCGACGTCGGCTGCGAATCTTCCGTCGAGCGTACTGGAACCGCAGAAAACCCAGGGGAGTGATCCGATGGGTTTTTTCGTTTTCGATTCAACCATCAGATCGTGGGCACCCTTGCGAACGGTTTTTCCATCTTGCTCAAATGAAACATCGATGGTGAGAGCTTGACCGGATGCCGGCGTGATCTTGCCGCTCGTCGGGTCGAATGAGCCGGGCTTGCCAGCGGCTGCCCCGATCAGACCGAGTGCTTCAAAAATCTTCTTCGGGCGCGCGTTGGTGACCAAAACGCTTTCGTGTTCTTTGGTTTTTTCCGAACATATGAGCAGTTCGACAGGCCTGTCCGTCTGCGCGACGCGAGCAGTGATTTCGACCTGTGGCACAGACCAGTCAATGAGAATGCCTTTGTCGTACTGGACACGCTTACCGTGGGTTGCGTCGGGTTTTGGCGAGGGTGCTGGCGTTGAGGCTGACTTTGGCGTTGGGGCGGGCGGGGACGCCTTTGGTGGATCGCCAATCAGCGGTGAGGTGGCCACCAGCAAAACTGCAACCGTCATGCACCACACCGTTCGATTGGTAAGGCGACATCTTGGCGCGAAGCTCTGGCGTTGATTCTTATTCGATTCCCGGCGCATGTTGTCGATCCACTTTGTAGCCTGTTAGCAGCGTTTAGGAGCGCGACCCGAATGTCGGGAACGCCTCTTCTTCTTGTTCCCTCTGGATGATAATTTTTGGCTTGACGAGGATCAAGAGGACCTGCTCATCTTTGACCAGATTGCGTGCGGAATAAAGCCGCTTTAGCACCGGAATCTTCGAGAGAATCGGTACGCCTGCCTCAGCTTCGATTTCCTGTGCGGTCTTCAATCCGCCGATGAGCAGCGTTCCGCCATCGGGCACCGACACTGTCGTGCGAATCACCTGTCGCTGCGTGTTGGGAAGCTGAATGAAGGCGTCGGCAGCCGCGGCCGCACCCGATGAACCACCACTAAACGGGAACACCTGCAACGGGCCAACGGGCTGAGCGACACCGGGCCGCAGGTTCATGGTGACATACCGCTTGTCGGCAGATACCACCGCTTGAACATCGAGCACGGTTCCAGTCTGTAGCTGCTGAATCTGGGGCCGCAGCGCGACCGCGTTTTCATCGACCACGGGGAACACCGACTGAACAAAGCTGGTCGAGTTCAGCACACCGACCCACGCCCGTTGACCGTTGAACAGCACCAACCGAGGCGCGTTCATAATGCTGCTTCGGCGGTCGGCTTGCGTCGCCCGCAACAGAAAGTCGACCTGAATGCCATCGAGGAAACTTCCAAAAATACTCATCGCGGGCGTTGCATTTCCGCCAAATGAGTTCGGGATGATCGTGTTGGTCGGTTGAACGAGGTCAAGCACGTTCGAGATAATCGGGATGGGTGTCACGTTCGATGCGTTGACCAAACCACCGCCACCCGGCGGAATCAATCCGGGGTTCCCGAATGGCTGGGAAACTCCGGTAAACGATTGGTTCAGCGGTAGACCCACTCCGGGAATACCCGGCAAAAACCCAAGCCGCGAGAATGATCTTGGCATCAAGATTTGGGAACCCGTACCGCTCTGACCCGTCCGGTCGAACCCCGCGTTGCCCTGATTGAGCACGACGTCAAGATCCAGACCGAGCTCTTCCAGGTAGTTCGATGTGATCGTGATAAATCTGGCTTCGATCGCAATTTGAATCGCGCGTTGATCGCGAAGTTTTCCGAGCAAGTCCTGAATGCTTGCGTGCGCGCTGGCGGTTTGTGTGACCACCAGTTGGCCACCCAATTCGGCGATTGCCGCTTCCGTTCCGCCGTTTTCTCTCCAACTGTCGGGCTCAATCGTGTTGCGGATTAGCTCGAGAAGGGCGTCGACACGCTCTTCGCGGGTCCCTTCTTCTTCGTCGTCGCCTTCAGAACCACCGCCCGAAAAAGGCGCGCCGCCGCCACCGCCACCGCCGAGTCCGCC
>JAADIU010000235.1 GCA_013151185.1 Planctomycetota bacterium | reverse complement strand
GCCCAGCCCCTTGATGAGACGCCCAAGATTTCGTACACCAAGTACACAAAGCCAGCCCGCATGCGCAAGAACGTTCGCAAGTGAACGACGGCTGGCTTGGTGGAATCTGGAAGAGGGCATCGCAATGGGCACCGACAAATCGCCATCGGCTGACTGCACCGCGATGGATTTGAAGTTGAATCGGGAAGCGGGCACCCTGACCGTGACGTGGAAGGATAACCACGTCACCGTGCTCGACGCGCCAACACTGCGAAAGGCGTGCCCCTGCGCAACATGCAACGAATCGCGGCGCAAAGAATCCGAAAACCTGTTTAACATTTTGAGCAGTGATCCCGGTCAAGGCCCGCCGCGAATCACCGGTGCTTCGCTCATTGGCAACTACGCGATCCAACTGACGTGGGATGACGGCCATAGTGCGGGCATTTTCGATTTCAAGTTTCTGCGCGCCCTAGACAAAGGCGAAGCACCAACCCCATCTTCTGCACGCGGACAGGATTCTCCTGACGCCAAACAATAACGCGACATTACGCAAACGGCTGACCGCGCTGGTGCGTGTGATACTTTGTGCGGCATTTATCACGCTGGCGGTTCGCGGTGTAGCCATTCATGATCGCGTTTCTATTCTTGCTTCCGAAGCACCCGATTCCGAAATTGAGCAGGTTCGTTTGATCGGCGAACAAGCGGACGAAATTATCGTGCTCGCCAGCGATGGCGTCGAACGGACCGTTCCCCGCTCGCGCATCGCGAAGGACGCGGGCGGTCGGGACATGATCGAGCGCGGTTTGATCACTGCGTTTCGCCACACCGACAAAACGTACGTCGTGTTGGCGTTGTTGATATTCGCCCCGGTGACGCCACTGCAAGGTTGGCGACTTTGGCTGATGCTAAAGGCGCAGGACATCCGAATTCCGCTGTGGGAATGCATCAAGATATCGTTTTGCGGGAATTTTTTGAACTACGTTTTCATGATCGGGTCGACGAGTGGCGACGTATTCAAAGCCTACCGCGTCGCGTCGCACACACCGACGCACAAAACCGAAGCCGTCACCACAATTCTCCTCGATCGGGCAGCCGGTCTTGTCGGACTTCTGCTGGTGATGAGCGTGTCGGGACTGCTGCTGTCGGGCAATCCGATTGTGCGGCGAATCGGATGGGTCGCGGTGTTGGCGTGTGTTGGGCTTTTGGTGGGCCTTGTTGTTGCGTCCTCAAACTGGTTCAGCCGATTGCTGCCCGAGCGATTTCTCTCGCGATTGCCCGCGTCGGGTCAATTGAAACGCGTATACCAAGCGATACATCGGCTTGGTCAGCACAAGATGATTGTTCTTGGCGCTCTCGCGATGGCGGTGGTGTTGCAATGGTTCGCCGTCGGTGGGTTTGTCACTTGTGCCAGGGCGCTGCAAATGGATTTTTCGGATGGCAAAGTCTGGGACTATTTTGCGTACATCGCCACCGGGCATGTTGTCGCGGCAATTCCAATTACGGCGCAGGGGTTGGGCACTATGGAACTGACATACAAGACCCTGTTCCTTGGCACGCACGGAACCCTGTCGCAGCTATTGTGCCTCGCGATCTGGGTTCGGTTGTTGCAACTTGCATGGTCGCTTCCGGGTGCGGCAGTCATGTTTGTTGGCGGCTGGCGCAAGAAAGCAGACGCAGCCATTCCCCAACCGGACACATCGCCTGACGTTCTACCCTGATCTGTGTCGGGTGGCCCACCCCTTCCAGGGGTGGGGAATGGATTCCAGCTTTGAATGCCTGTCAAATCGGACCGGTGAAGGCGTTCGTCATCACACGATAATCAGCCAGGTCTACGTCACCGTCCCCGTCGAAGTCGGCATCATCAAACCGCGCACCAGTGCAGCCGGGTAGCAGCGTCGATGATTCGGGACCGGCCAGGCATGTGATGAAAATGTCGTAGTCATCCCCGTCCACATCCCGATCGTTGTCGAGATCGCCCGTGCGCCCCTTTCCTGTGGCGTTCGGACCCACGATGAAGTTTTGCGATACCTCCAAAGGTGAGAGTGCCTTGGCATATACCGCCAGCAGGTATAGTTCTCCCAGCCAGGTACGGTTGAGCGTGAACTCATTGAACAACGCAAAGCGATAGGCGTCGTTCCAGTTGGATAAGTTTCCGTTCACCGTATCCGAGACCACCTCGACTTCGTCCACGAAAATCCTTGTCGTTCCGGACGAACTTCGCGTGAACACCAGATGCGTCAACCCGGTTGTTGCCACGTCGATGGGCGTTGTCGTGGGCGGTTCGCCCTGATCGTTGGTGGTCGTGGTACGAAGACGGACGGCGTAATCGGTATTGCCCTGCAGGAGCGATACGTTGCGTTCCGACGTGTTGACCGACACCGTTGCGATGCGTGCTGGTCCCGGTTGCGAAGCGCTGGCTGGCTGAACCCAGGCTTCGATTGTCAAAGCTCCGGACGCTCTGCACGAATCAATGATCCGCCTCGCCGGTCCGATGGATGTTGCGATCGTGCTGCTGTTTACGGACAGCGCGCTTGAAAGCCACGTCACCGCGCCCAAATCGGAAATGAATACATCAGTCGGAATGCCCGTGCTCGACACATCAAGGATTCGCGCGCCGGCTCCATCTCGAAAGTCGTACAACACGAGCAGGCTGTTTGTCACGCGCGGAAAGAACTCGGTTTCATACGCACCCATGTCAACGATGGGCCCCGTTCCGACGCCCGTGTCCGCCGCGACGACGACATCGGAAAAGCGGATTTCCCCCGCAAGGTCGAGCGACAACGGTTCGCTGAAATCGCCATTTGTATTGAGGTCGGGCGTGTCGGCAGGAACAGCGCCGTTGCTGCCCGCGTCGATACACGGGGAGCTTACGCCCAGGCGAAGGTTGCCATAGTTGTCGTTCACACCGTTAAAAAACCCGTCCACACCGGGGTCGGGGTCTGTGATGAAGTTGGGGTTGTCATCGATGTTGTTGTTTGCAGTTCCGCCAAATGGAATCGCTGCGTCGTTTGGATCGGTGTCTTGGATGGTGCAAAATCGAACGGTCGTACCACCGAACGCATCAAAAATCTGCGCCGACTCGTCAAAGCCGCCAAAGTCGCGGTTGCCCCAGACGACACAGTTGATCACCGTGGGCGATCCGTCGTTGTAGTAAAGCCCGCCACCACTGCCCAGGTCGCCTGCGAAGTTTCCACTGAATGAACAGTTGACGAGCGTGGGACTTCCGCCAAAAAAGTAAACCGCGCCACCGATACCAAGGATCGATGTCACCGTGTTTCCGCTGAACGAACAGTTTGCGACAAGCGGTGCATCCTGATCGATACGTAATGCACCACCACCCGAGGACGATGTGTTTCCGGTGAACAACCCGTTGATCAACACCGCGTTACCGCGTCGCAGGTAGACACCGCCACCGGTTGAAACGCCTCGGTTCCGTATGAATTCGCAGGAGGTGATCGATGGGTTGCCGTCGTCGGATCGAATGGCACCTCCACCGTCGGCAGAGTTGGCGACAAAGCGACACGCTGCGATGGTCGCATCGCCATTCTGGTTGTAGAACCCGCCCCCCACATCATTGGGAACGCCCGGTCCATTCAAACCGTCTGCGTTTCCAGCCGCGATTTCAAAGCCGTTGAGTACTGCCGACACGTTTGCGCCGACATCGGCGCGAACGACATGAAAACTGTTTTCGCCGTTACCGGAAAAACCAGCGCCGTCATTATCGTTCAGGTCGCCGCTCAACGTTGCGACAAAAAGATTGATGTCACGATCGTTCGCACTGCCTCCGCCTCCAACACCGCGGAATCCCCCGTTGATCGTTACATCGTTCTGCAGGACGAACGCCTCGGTACGCGAACCCAGTACGATCGTTACGCCCTCGGAGTCGTCGGGATGATACGTTCCTTCAGCCACGCGGATTTCCGTGATCGTTGCGTTGGATTGCGCTTCGATGAGCGCGTCTTGCAGAAAGCGATATGCCGTCGCCCATGATTGCCCATCACCCGCCGCAAGGGCATCGTCGTCTACGAACCGAGTCACTGCGAGCGAACTGGATGGCAAGATCAGGAACCCGACCATCGCCAAACAAGAAATGAATTGCGGACTGA
>JAADIU010000067.1 GCA_013151185.1 Planctomycetota bacterium | reverse complement strand
CGGGCTCGACGGGTTGCCCGTGACGCCGAGCGCGGTCTATAGTATGCTTGAGGGCTTGGATCGCTCTCGAAGCAGAGCCCACCACACATCTGTGCTCGACATGCGAGCCCATCCTTGGAGTCGTCGATTTGTTCCTGCACGTTCTAAGAGCTTTGTTCCTATTTATCGTGGTGACCGTGGCTTGGGGTTTCATTGCTGCGGATGAAGATCCGACCAGCCCACTTCGCATCCTGCAACTCAACAAAGAAATGGTGCTGATCGGCGTCGTCGTGCTTGGCATGTTGGTGATCGCGGTCGACATCCTTATCTCGCAAAAATCGCTCTTGGCGATTTCCGGGCTGTTCTTCGGCGTGATCGTGGGCATGGTGATTACGTTTGGCCTTTCGATGATCATCGACCTTGCGGTGCAATCATTGTGGCCCGAGTTGCGGCAGCAGGTCCACGCCAATGCATGGATCGACAAGCCCGTCCTGCAAGTCGATCCCGCGACCGGGAAATCTGTGATCGGTACTGAAAAAGTTCTCGACAAGCAATTCATTGGCTATCGGGATCACCCGTTCATCAGCACACTTAAGATCGTGATTGGCGTCATCTGCTGTTATCTGTCTGTGAGTTTTATCTATCAAACGAAGGACGACGTTCGGTTTGTGATTCCGTATGTGGAATTCGCGAAGCAGGTGAAGGGGAGTCGACCTTTGTTGCTGGATACGTCGGTGATTATCGACGGCAGAATCGCCGACATCTGCGAGACCCATGTCATCGAGTCCGAGTTGATCGTTCCAAGGTTCGTCTTGCAGGAGTTGCAGCTTGTCTCCGACAGCGCCGACCGCTTGAAGCGCAACCGTGGCCGCCGTGGGCTCGATATTTTGAATCGAATGCAGACGGCAGAAGATATCGACATTCGCATCATGGATGTCGAAATGGAGCGGAAGGATATCAAGCGTTCGGTAGACGAAATGCTGGTGGAACTCGCGCTGGACATTGGTGGTCGCGTCGCTACCAACGACTACAACCTCAACAAGATCGCTCAGCTTCGCGGCGTGGTTGTGATCAACGTCAACGATCTTGCCAAATCACTCAAGCCGGTGTTTCTTCCGGGCGAGCGCATGCAGATCAAAATCATCCGCCCGGGTGAGGAACATGGGCAGGGTGTCGGATACCTGGAAGACGGAACGATGGTTGTCGTCGAGGGCGGTAAGGACGCCATCGGGAAGACAGTTGGTATCGCGGTGACCAGTGCGCTGCAAACGTCGGCGGGCAGAATGATCTTTGGCCGCGTAGAATCAGCGCAGGGCGGAACCGGTGGAGGGAGCAACCCACCCACCCAAAGGCGAGAGACTAAAACGTGACCCGAACTGGCTGAGCACGCAGGGAGAACAGGACCATAGGGAGACGGAACTAATGTCGAAGGTTGCGGTCATCGTTGCAGCGGCGGGCAAGGGCGAGCGGTTTGGTCAGGATGAGCGGAAGACGTTCGCCCGTCTCGATGGGCGGCCTGTTTTCTTGCGAACGCTCGAAAAATTCATCAATCGCGACGACGTTTGCAAGACCATCTTGGTGGTGGCTTCGGACGACGTGGACGAGGTCAAGCAGAAGTTCGGTCCTAACCTGGGCTTCATGGGCGTTACACTTGTGGAAGGCGGTAAGGAACGCGTCGAGTCGGTCGAAGCTGGCCTGAAGGCTGTGCCCGAGGATGCGGACTTGGTGGCTGTGCATGATGCTGCTCGGCCTTGCGTGTCGGATGCGATGATCGACGCGGTGTTTGCAGAGGCGACAAAGAGCGGAGCCGCCATCCTGGCTGCACCTCTGACCGGGACCATCAAACGCGCTGCCGATTCCGAATCGGGCAAGGCGATCGAGGCCACCGTGTCTCGCGAAAACCTCTACGAGGCACAAACGCCTCAGGTGTTTCGATTGGAACTGCTCCTTCGGGCATTCGCGAATACGCCCGAAGACAAGGGCAGCATCACCGACGACGCGGGGCTGGTTGAACTGTTAGGCGAGCCGGTGGCCATCGTCGAATCCGATTCGACCAACCTGAAAATCACGAAAAAATCCGACATGCTGCTGGCCAACGCGATTATCAAAGCGACCCCGGCGAAGGTTGTGTCGAAGTTCGGTGCCTTTGAAGAGGGCCAGTGGTAGGGACGCGGTGGTGCGGTGCGTTGGGGCTAAGCTGGTTCCGCCAATGTATTGGACAGTGCCGCAATCCGTTCCCCACCCCTGGAAGGGGCGGGCCACCCAATAGCCGCAGCGGTTTGGTGCGTGGGGGGCAGCAGAGCGGGCTTCCATGCTACCCAGTCCACCTTGATGCTGCGGTTTTCCTTGACCGGTGCTCGCTGAATTCGTCTAATGGAAGACGTCGAAACGGAATTCGACGGGGTTTGCCAGACCCAAGCCCACCAACTCAAGACCCATCGCCAAGGAGTGGCCCATGTCTCGCTTGCACACGATTTCATTGCTCCTGTTTGTGTCTCTTGCCTCTACCGGTTGCAACATCGACCGTGTGTTTTCACTTGGGCAGGATCGCGACGCGCCCATGACCAGCTTCGATCGGCCTGCGGGTGTCGACATTCCCGACATCGTTGTTTTGGAAGGCAACGAAGTCGACATGGTCGAACAGGTCTTGGCCAACCGTGCAGTCTACAAACGATCGCTGGAAGCGCTGCGGGATTTTTACAACCGGCGCGGTTCGTTCAACAAGCAGCAGTGGGCTGAAACCGAACTCAAGGAATTGTCACACGTCCGACCGTTCAAGTATATCCTGTCTGCCGAGGTGCCTGCGAAGTCGCTCACGCCTTCGCGCTCCATCGCAGAAGCCGACCGCATGTATGACGAGGGGTTGGACTTGATGCGCAAGGGCGGGCACGGTGTTCCTGCGCTGTTTCGCCGCGACTACATGCACGACGCGATGGGCACGTTCACCCAGATGATTGCACGCTACCCCAGCAGTGATAAGATCGATGACGCTGCGTTTTCCTGCGGTGAGATTCTCAAGGAGTACTACGAGAATCAGGAACGGTTGGCGCTGCAATGGTATCAGCGTGCGCGCGAGTGGGATCCGCAGACCCCGCACCCGGTGCTTTTTCAGTCGGCGGTCGTGTACGACTATCGCCTGCACGATCGGGCGAGAGCACTCGAGTTGTACCATCGTGTTCTCAAGGAAGAAACGCAGAACCGATCCAACACCGCATTTGCAAGCCGGCGCGTTCACGAGTTGACGACCGGTATCGAGGAGTCGGCTTTTAGGGAACCCCGCTACTCCGACCAATCGGGACAACGTTCGTGGAGAGCGCCAAGACAGCCGGCGTATGAACCGGCGCAGCGAAGCCAAGGTTCCGACGGCTTCAACTCACGCTCCGATCAGTCCACCGCGTGGCGAACCGGCCAACAAGGCGATGGCATCGCCAGAAGCCGCGACCCTGTTTCCGAGCAGAGCAGCTACGACCGATACGGTCAATCACAAGTAGGCGAGTCAGACGCAACGTATCAGCCGCCCTCAAATCAGGGAGAGTTTCGTCCCGCAGCATCAGTGACCACGCGCCCCGGTGAGCCCGTCGCCAGAGTGGAAC
>JAADIU010000308.1 GCA_013151185.1 Planctomycetota bacterium | reverse complement strand
ATCGCCGAATCACTGCGACCACACCCAGCCGTGCGACTCACCATGATCCTCATGCCCTACACGGTGTTGATCTGTGGCACGGCTTTTCTTGCGGGCGTCCTCAACAGCCTCAATCGTTTTGCCGCTCCCGCGTTGGCCCCCATTCTCCTGAACGTCATCCTGATCGCTGCAACCTGGCTTGGTGGCGAAGCTCTTGAACTACAGCCCGAAGCCCACCTTCGACTCATCGCCTACAGCGTTCTCGTCGCGGGCGTCTTGCAGGCTGCGATCCAGGTTGTGTGGCTGCGGGGATGCGGTTTTTCATTCAAACCGAATTTCGATTGGTCCTCACCGGGTGTGCGGCGGGTGATGACGTTGATCCTACCGATGATTCTGGGCATTTCGGCGATCCAATTGAATACGTTCATCGATTCCATGATCGCCCTTGTCTTCGTCAGTGACGGCAAAGGGCCAGCCGTCCTTGGATACGCCCAATACCTGAGCCAACTTCCCTTGGGCGTGTTCTCCACTGCGATCGCCACCGCGATTTTTCCCATGCTGAGTCAACGCAGCAACGAAGGGGACATGGCGGGTTTCACGAAATCTCTCGAAGCCGGAATCCGCACATCTCTTTTCATCGCCATTCCTGCCGGGGTCGGATTGATCCTGGTTGCGCCCATGCTGATCCGGGTTCTCTTTGAGCGCGGAGAGTTTCAATCGACAGATACCCAGCGCGTCGCGGCAGCGCTCGGGTGCTATTGCCTTGGGCTATGGGCTTATTCGCTTCAACAGATTCTGGTTCGAGGGTACTACGCCAGGGAAGACATGAAGACACCGGTCCGCATCTCGCTGGTCATGGTGGCGTTGAACTTTGTGCTGAACATCATTCTCGTCCAGACGTCGCTGCGCGAAGCCGGGGTTGCGTTGGCAACCGCAATCAGCGCGACGTTGCAGGTTTCTTTGCTCGCGATTTACTTGAAGAAGCGGGTCTGCGTTCTTTCGTGGAGTGCAGTCGCCATCACAGTCATCAAATCCGTCTTTGCGACGGCAGTGATGTCCGGTGTCGTGTGGATACTGACCGAGGGCTCACCGATCGGTGCTGAAATTCGCGTGCCTGATTGGCTAAGACTGTCGATGTGTGTCGGGGCTGGCGCAATCACCTACGCACTCGCGGCGAAGCTCACCCGCGCCGATGAACTGCGTATCCTGATGTCACGAAAGTAGATTCGCAATCGGCCTATCCGCC
Source organism: Planctomycetota bacterium (assembly GCA_013151185.1). Taxonomy (GTDB): domain Bacteria; phylum Planctomycetota; class Phycisphaerae; order UBA1845; family UBA1845; genus UBA1845. Next base: position 2,353 of record JAADIU010000308.1, on the reverse strand, counting down.
CAAAGACTCGCCGTTCGCCCGAGCGATGCGGGCATTTCGCCGCAGCATGTCGGGCTTGGCGCGTTTGATCGCACTGCCCCGCAGCGCCTCGCGATATGCTTCATCTGACCAACCGATTAGATCGCCAAGTTTCGGATTTGGGCTTGGTGATCTGACCGCGAAACGCGGCTCGTTCGTTTCGGGGGCCTTGTGGTTGTGCGGGCACACCTCTTGGCAGACATCGCAGCCGAACACCCAATCACCCATGAGTGGTTGAAGCTCTGCCGCAATGTGCTCTCCACGATGCTCGATCGTCAGATAGCTGATGCAGCGCGACGCATCCATCTGATAGGGCTCGGGGAATGCGTCGGTCGGGCAGGCATCCAGACACCGCGTACACGACCCGCAGTGATCCGGTGACGGTTCATCGGGCGGTAGATCGAGCGTGGTCACAATCAAACCAAGGAAGAAATAACTTCCGAGCGATTCATTTAAGACGAGCGTGTTCTTACCGATCCAACCGACACCCGATCGCGCAGCATACTCGCGTTCTAAAATGGGCACGGTATCGACGCAGGCTTTGGCTTCAAAAGATTCGGGGGATTCCGATCGCAACCGATCGATGATCGCGAAGAGTTTCTTCTTGATGATTTTGTGATAGTCGTCGCCCCATGCGTACATGGCGATGCGGCCACGATTGTCACCCGACTCGTTTGATTCGTGCGTTTCGTTTGATCGGGGTGGATCTGTTTGGTGATAGTTGAGGGCGCAAACGATAACGCTCTTGGCACCGGGAAGAAGTTTGGAGGCGTCGAGGCGCTGCTCGACATTGCGGTGGAGATAGTCCATCGTGCCCGCCCGATCCAAACCAAGCCAGCGCCGATAATAGTCGGACCGCTCGACCGGGCCTGCCGACGCAATGCCACAGCGATCGAACCCGCAGTCGGCTACAAGGCTGATTAAGCGTCGCTTGGTATCGATTGCATTCACTACGCACCCACACCGCAGGATTGGTCGATATCACAGGCCGGGGTGTCGTTGACAGCCGAAACAAACCACCCTATGGTCTGCCGTTTCCCGCCTATCCGCAGCGGCTCGAATCAGCTTGGCCTTTTTCAACCATTTTGAAAAGATGACAACCATGTTCGACTACGATTGGTTTCATGGTACAGCGTTTGCCCAGCAGCAGGAAGAAGCGCGCTATCGATGTGCAGCATCCCACTATCCGGATGTCGATCACGAAACCTGTCTGGACGACGAAGAATTCCGAACGTTCTTCGAGTCGGTTGAGACGCGGCGATTGATCTACCTGCGCGATGGGTTCAGCTACGAGGTCAAGCAGTTGGCGGAGGTTCCAACCAAAGCCCATCTGACTTTTGAATGCGAACCGGTCGACGACCAATACCGCGTTGGATCGTTCGTGGTCAGCGTGCCGTTTGAGGAAATCGTGCGCGTCGAGGTGTTTGCGGTTCATCCGTCGGAGAAGCCCGAAGACAGTCCGCAGATTCAAGGGTTCCGCCGCCGACCCGACCAACACCCGGGGGAAGACCCCGTCCACTCCGAAGCGCAACCCGCGATGAACGAAGCGCAGGGATAGGTTGATCCAGGAATGCGTTAATTCGGTGCGTCCGGGACGCACCCTACCACTACGGCCGCTTCGCGATAAAGAAATCACGATCCAGTCGGGCGTGGTATAGGCGATCGCCTTTCTTGATACTGCTGATTTGAACACCGGGGGCGGCAGCGTGCAGCACATGGTGGGTGCTGAGTGCGATACCGGTGTGATAAATCTTCCCACTGGCCCCCATGAAGAATACCTGGTCGCCCGCACGCAGTCCTTCGCGGTCCCACGATGTCGCCACCATGTCACCCGCCAGCGCCTGTTGCCAAGCGTCGCGCGAGCACGGAAGATCGACCCGCCGCCAAACATTGGTCACCAACCCGCTGCAATCCAAACCCAACGGCGATCGACCGCCGAACAGATACGGAGTTTGCAATAAATCCAATGCTGCCCGGACCCGATCGCGTGCGCGGCTGTCAGCCGTCCGATCGACGCGGATCGCAGAAGCAGCGATGGGAAACAGTTCGCCCGTCGGCAACTGAACCTGAATTCGCCCCGCGTCATTGCCCACAACCGGCAACGACGCCCCGCGCGGAATACGCAACGCACCCGACTCAATGTCAGCCACCACCGCACCACGCGGATGGGATGTGTACGCGCGAAAACTCGCCTCATCCATAGGTCGAATAGCCGCTGTCGAAACCCAACCCCAATACCCGTCGGCGGCTTGCACCAAAAGGGATTTTTCATCCCGATCAAGCAGGTACACCGGCTCGCCATATAGAAGTTGGGTTTGTTCCCCACAGTGAATCA
>JAADIU010000070.1 GCA_013151185.1 Planctomycetota bacterium | reverse complement strand
AGCTGCCGGTGGATCGCTCGTGGAGATGGCTAGCGTGGACGGCGGGCGGTGTGGGCGTGCTGATTTTTTGCGGCTTGCTGGGTGTGTTTTTGGTACGAAAGTACCGTCGCGGCGACGCCTTGGTTGCAACAATTCCACCGCACGAATGGGCGTTTGCACAGTTGCGGGCATTGGCGGATTCTGGCCTCATCGAAGCCGGGGAGTTTCGACCGTTCTATTATCGTCTCAGCGAGATCACCCGCACCTACATCGAACTTCGCTTCGGGCTAATGGCCCCCGAGCGGACGACGGAAGAATTCCTCGACGAAATGCGATCTTCCAACGCGCTCGATGAAACGGATCAAGCACAGTTGCAGCCGTTCCTTGCTGCGTGCGATAGGGTCAAGTATGCGTTGTACGAACCCACGACAACCGAAATCGAAGGGGTGTTCAACGCGGCACGGGATTTTGTGGAACGCACGCGCCCGCGATCGAACGTCGCGGTGGCGGAGGTAGCGGCTTGATGTTTACGGACGTCACATTTGAACGACCGATGATGCTCGTGCTGCTCGGGTTGGTTCCGCTGATTTGGTGGCGATGGCGTCGGCAACATCGTCATGCCGCGATTCGGTTTTCGTCTCTTGAAAACCTCAGACAGCAGGGGCGAACGTGGGCGGTTCGCGTGCGATTTATCATTCCGCTGCTGCGCACGTTTGCGGTGATCATCATGGTTGTTTGCCTGGCCCGTCCACAAAAGGGTGATGAGGAAACGCGCATTGTGTCGGAAGGCATCGCGATTCAGCTTCTGGTCGATCGGTCGGGCAGTATGCGGGCACTCGATTTTCACATCGATGGGGAGCGCGTCAACCGTCTTGAGGCGATCAAAAGCGTTGCAACGCAGTTTGTGCAGGGTGAGAAAGATGCCGGCTTGGCTGGGCGCGCTGATGATTTGATCGGGATGATCACCTTCGCCGCATACGCCGATAGCCGATGCCCGCTCACGCTCGATCATGCGTATCTGATCGACACGTTGCAGCAAACGAAGCTCATCGCCCGCGAAGACGCGCGTGAGGAGGATGGGACAGCCATTGGTGACGCGATCGCGCTCGGTGTTTTGCGCATGAAGGACATGACCAAACGTCGCGAAGCCCTCAGCACCAACCGGATCAAGAGCAAGGTGCTCGTTTTGTTGACCGATGGCGAGCAAACGAAAGGCGACTTGACGCCTCAGCAAGGCGCCGATCTTGCCAAGGCAGAGGGCATCAAGATTTACACAATTGGCGTCGGAAGCAGAGGCGTCGTGCCCGTGCCCACGATCGACCCGTTTGGTCGCGAGGAGCTTGGAAAGGCGGAGTTCCCACTCGATGAAACTACTTTGACCGAGGTGGCGGAAACCACGGGTGGAGAATACTTCCGTGCGACCAATACGGAGACGTTGCGAAATATCTATGCACGCATCGACGAGTTGGAAAAAACGGCAACGGAAGAGAAGCGGTATCTCCAGCACGCAGAGATGGCCACGCAGTGGGTGAGCATTGGCACATGGAACTATCCACCGCTGCTGCTGTTGGCATTGGCGTGCCTGGCGGTTGAGGTTCTATTGGTCAACACGCGGTTCAGAAAAGTTCCGTAGCGCAGTTCAGGATTGAGGTTTGCAAGTGCAGTTCAAACTCGACAACTATGAATACCTTCATCTGCTCTGGTTGATTCCGGCGCTGTCGCTCTTATTCGCGTATGGGTTTTCGCGAAAGGCGCGGGCGCTGAGAATTTTCGCCACGGTGAATTTGTTCGATCGATTGATGCCGACGGTCAGCAGCAGCCGTCAAAAAGTGAAAGCGGCTGTCTTGATAGGTTCGATTGCGGTGTTGATTTTTGCAGCAACGGGTCCACGGTGGGGGCGCAAGATCGTTGAATTGCAACGGCGCGGGATCGACATCATGGTGTGCCTGGACGTGTCGCGGTCGATGCTGGCGGAGGACATCGCGCCCAATCGTTTGAAGCGGTCCAAATTTGAATTGGGCGACATGCTCGGCAGTTTGCGAGGGGACCGGATCGGACTGGTGACGTTCGCGGGCAACGCCTCTTTGTCGTGTCCGTTGACCATCAACTACGGTGCGTATCGAATGGCCCTCGACGAAGTCGACACGCGCAGCGCCGCGAAGGGCGGATCACTCATCGGCGATGCGATCCGTATCGCAGCCAACAGTTTCAACGACAATGTCAAAGGGCACAAAGCCATTTTGCTCATCACCGATGGGGAGGATCAGGAATCCTTCCCAATCGAAGCCGCCCGCGATGCGTATCAAGAGAAAAAGATTCGCGTTTTCACGGTCGGTGTTGGCGATGCGAGTCAGGGGGCTCGCATTCCTGTTACCGTTGATGGAAAGAAGCAGTATCTACAGTTTGGCGGTGAGCAGGTTTGGTCAAAACTCGATGTCACGACGTTGCAGCAAATGGCGATGGAAGGCGGCGGAGACTACTATCCGATGGGAACTTCCGATGCGGACTTTCGTTTTTTGTACGAGAACCATATTCGCAAGAAAGTTGAAGCCCGCGAATTGGAAACGTCTCGAAAGGAAATGCAGCACGCGCGGTTTCAGTGGTTCGTCGGGTTGGCGCTTTTCTTGTTGATCGTCGAAACGCTATTGAGTGATCGCAAACCGGTGCCCGTTGTTGAGGAGGACACGGATGCGTAGCCATGTCTTGATGCGCTTGAGGATGTTTGCGTTCGCTGCACTTGCGATGGCTGGGTTGATCCAGCCGGTTCGAGCGGATGACGGTGATGCGGCGCGACGGGTGCGCAGCGCGATCGAATCGTACCGCAGTGGCGACTTTGAGAAAGCCCAAGAGGACTTCGCGCTCGCCGAGTTGGAATGTCCCGAGTGTCCGGAGATTGCGTACAACCGTGGGCTGGCGTCCTATCGTCAGCGAGATTTTGCCGCAGCCCGCGAGCATTTTTCGAATGCACTGCAAACGCGCGATTTGTCTTTGGAAGCGAAGACGAAATACAACCTCGGCAACGTGGCGTATAGCGAGGCGCTTGAACAGCTCTCGAATCTCGAAGGGGCGATTGAGTCGGCGCGCACCGCAATCTTTCATTATCGCGATGCGCTCGAACTCGATCCGTCGGATGTCGATGCGCGGACGAACATCGAAATCGCCCAACTGTTGATTCGCGACTTGCTCGACAAGCAAAAGCAGGAACAGGAAAAACAAAAGCAAGACCAGGATCAGGAAAAGCAGGAGAAGAAAGAAAAGGGCGAGAACGAAGAAAAGAAGGACGGTGAGAAGGATCAGGAGAAGAAGGAAGGCGAGGAGAAAAAAGACGGCGAGAAAGAAAAGGACGGAGAGAAGGAGCAGGACGAGAAAAAGCAGGGCCAAAAAGGGGATGAGAAAAAAGACAAGGACAAGAACGAGGGCCAGGATGGTCAGCAGCAAGACGACGAGAATCAGCAAGACCCGCAGGATCAGCAGTCGGCGCAGTCGCGACCCGGCCGTCAACTGACCCAGGAAGAAGTTGCAAAGATGATGCAGGCGGTGAGGGACAAGGAAGCCCAGCGTCGCAAGGAACTCAAGCGGCGGATGCGGGTGCGGCAGGCACC
>JAADIU010000112.1 GCA_013151185.1 Planctomycetota bacterium | reverse complement strand
TTCTTCCCGACGTGCATCCGCAAGTGTCCGATGCGATTGACGGAAGGACGCAAACAAAAGCAAGCGACGCTTTGCTCACGATGGAAACGTCTACCTCGGCGGCGATTGTCCGAGCCGCGGATGCGGTTGTGAAGGGCGCGCTGGTCTCGCTTCAGGAATTGCGGTTGGGAGATGGGCTGGGTGGCAAAGGCTTCGCCCGATTTATGGGCGACCGCTGCGATGCAGAGGAAGCATCGCTGGTTGCGAGGCAGGTCTTGGCCGGCCGAGACGTGCAACTGTGCGAATCGATCGTATCAAGAATCGATCCGTCGCTGTCGGAGAAACTGGCGTCGTCGTCGCGATTCTTCGAGGGCACTGGATAGCGGCTGACGTTGGTGTTGCGATCGGGATCCCAACATAAGACTCGGGAGTAGGGTCCGCTGTGCGGACCATTTCTCAATGTCGAAACTTTGTCTCTATGGCGGTCCGCACAGCGGACCCTACCGAAATCTTTGAATGCGATAGCTACGTCGAGGAGCGTTCAAATATAGATAATGCCATATCTATCGGATTCACACCATTAGCGTGGAGTTCGGGCGCGGACTTCGGAGAATACAACGCCATGTTGCTTGGACGTGTCATTGGAACGGTGGTCGCCACAGAGGCCTGCGAAGGGCTTGAGGGCGTGCCGTATCTGCTGGTGCAACCGCTTTCGCGCGATTGCAAAGAGCAGGGCGACCCCTTGGTCTGCGCCGACTCAACCCACATGGCCGGTCCGGGCGAACTCGTCTATTTTGAAGGCGGACGCGAAGCGGCGATGACGCTTCGCGAAACATTCGTGCCCGTGGACCACGCCATCGTGGGCATCGTCGATCAGGTCCATTCGGAGTCGTAGCGTGTTGTTCGGAGTTGTGATGTGCTGACAGGTGTTGTCACAGGCGAAATTGTTTCGACCATCAACCATCCGTCGTATGACGGCAAGCGAATGCTTATCGTGGCGAAGACGGATGAGCATGGCGCGACCACTGACGGTTATCTCATCGCGGTAGCCACCGTCGATGCGGGCGTGGGCGATCACGTTCTCGTCCTCGACGAGGGCAACGGAGCCAGGCAAATCTTGCAGGACAGCAAAGCCCCGGTGCGATCCGTCGTGGTGGGTGTCATCGATGAAGTTCACGTCGTGCCATCCGGTGCGGAGGCGTAGGATACGCCCTCATGGAATGGCAACTTCGACAGGAAATGGTTTCGATCGGCAAGCGGATCGATGATCGGCGACTGGTCGCTGCCACCGATGGGAACATCAGCGCTCGGTTGCATGGTGGGCGCATTTTGATGACACCCAGCGGAATTGCCTTGGGCAGTCTCCGCCCGCAGGACTTGGTCATCATCGACCACGCAGGGCGCCTGCTCAGTGGTACGCTCAAAAAATCCTCCGAGTTCCGATTGCATCTGATGATTTACGAGGAGAGGCGGGACGTTGTCGCGGTGGTTCACGCCCATCCGCCCATCGCAAACGCATTCACGTTTGCCGGAGTACCGCTTGATCCATGTATCGTTCCGGAGGTGGTCGCGACACTCGGAAGCATTCCTACGACGGATTATGGCACACCCGCGACAGACGAAGGCGCCAACGTCGCACGAACGCTGATCGCAAACCACGATGCCATCATGTTGCAACGACACGGGAGCGTCACGGTGGGGCCGACGCTACTATCTGCCTACCAGAAGTTGGAAAAGCTGGAACACACCGCCGAAGTTTTGTTGGCAGCCCATCAATTGGGAGGGCCAAAAAAACTGTCGAAAGATGAAATCTTAAAACTTGCCCGCCTTCGCGAGGATCTCGGAATCGGATGCGGTGTCGAAGTATTGCGGGCCTGCGGCTTGGACGAGTGAACGGGGTGGTTCCTGCGGTCCGCCTGACCCGAACGAATTGCGTCGCCATTTGACTAAGAACATCAACTGCCTTGAATCACATACCCTCGGCGATGTCCCGTCTGTAGACCGCACCGTCGAATGTGATTGACTCGACGGCTTTGTATGCCTTCGACCGGGCGGACTTCGCATCGTTGCCCAGCGCTGTGACTCCCAGGACGCGTCCGCCTGACGTGACGATGTTGGATCGCATTGAGGTCGTTGCGGCATGGTAGACAGAGACATCGTCCACAGTCGCGGCATCACGCAATCCCTCGATCGGTTTTCCAATTGGGTATTTTTTCGGATAGCCACCCGACGCCATCACCACGCAGACTGCGGTTCGCGAATCCCACTCGATCGCAGCGTCCATCAACCGGCCCGCCGCACACGCCTCCAATAATTCCAACACGTCACCGTGCATGCGCGGGAAGAGAACCTGCGCTTCAGGATCGCCGAAACGGCAGTTGAATTCCAACACCTTTGGACCACCCGCCGTCAGCATCAAACCGACATACAACGCACCGCGATACACGACACCGTCTCGTCGCAGTCCGTCGAGCGTGGGGATGATGATTTCACGCTCCACCTGATCCAGCAGCGTGTTTGATACATGGGGAGAAGGTGAAACCGCACCCATACCCCCGGTGTTCGGGCCCTCATCGTGATCGCCAAGTCGCTTGTAGTCCTGGGCGGTTTCCAACATGTAAATGGTGTAGTCGTCGATCAGCGCGAGAACCGAAACTTCGGGTCCTTGCAGGCGTTCCTCGATCACGACCTTATTGCCCGCATCGCCAAATTCGCGGTCGCCCATGATGCGATCGACGGCCAGGAGCGCTTTGTACGGTTCGTCGCAAACGATGACGCCTTTACCCGCGGCAAGCCCGGCGACTTTGACCACGAGCGGCGTGTCCCGCGTTGCAACGTACTCCTTCGCCGACCGTAGTTTGTCAAAAACGCGGGCCTCTGCCGTTGGAACCAGCGCACCTCTCATGATTTCCTTGGCATAGGCCTTGTCACCCTCAAGCCGCGAAGCTGCTTTTGAGGGTCCAAATACTTTCAGGCCTGCTTCCTCAAATCGATCCACGATCCCGGCGCAAAGGGGAGCCTCTGGCCCGACGATGGTGAAATCGATGTCGTGCTTTTGGGCCGCTGCAATCACCGCATCGTGATCGTTGGAATCGATGCTCAGGTTCGTGCAAAAAGAAGCCGTCCCCGCGTTTCCGGGCAGGCAATAGATTCGTTTGAGGCTCGGACTTTGTGAAATCGCAGCAGCAATGGCGTGCTCTCTGCCGCCACCACCGATGATTAAGATATTTTGGGATCGTACTGCCATCGACCGATTCTCCTTGTGCCATCGGAGCGGGGATGGTACGCAGGAATCGACTTCTCAACAACCGCGATTCATCCGGGCATCTCCAGCTCTCCGCGCAAAAAAGCACCGCGAGGGTCATCGCGGTGCTGGAACGATCATCGATCTCGTAACGTGTGGCCTCGGCGAACTCAGCGTTGCTTGCATTCTCGTGGGCGATGGGTCTTCATGCGGCTGAAACCGAGCAGCATCAACAACATCGCCGCAGATCCGGTACCTCCGCAGGGAACATCGGCACCGCAGTCGGCAGCTTCTGCAGAAGCCGCATCCAACACGCACACACCGCCCACGCAGGATTGACCGTTGAAGCAATCGCCATCGTCGTCGCAGGCGGCTTCGGGGACGCTGGCATCGGTGCATACATTGAGGACGCAGCTTTCACCCACGAGGCAATCTGCTTCGCTCACGCAGCCATTTGAAGAAACGATGCAAACGTCTTCGACGCAGTCCTCGCCCGCCCCGCAATCAGCCGCTGTTTCGCAAGCGGCATCGGGTAAGCCCACCTGCGCCTGGGGGATGACGCATCCGTCATTGCCCACCAACGCACCCGGTGGGGTTCCGGGGCAAGTGTCGTTGCAATTCGCCACACCGTCCAGGTCTGAGTCGGCATCCGACACACCGCACCCGCATTCTCCGGCGAGGCCTTTGTTCGCGTCATCCGGACATTCATCGCACAGGTCACCGACATCGTCCCCGTCGGAGTCGTCTTGGTTTGCGTTGACATCGGCAGGGCAATTGTCCACACAGTCGAGAACACCGTCGCCATCATTGTCGACGTCAGCCGTTCCGCATCCACATGTGCCAATCGCCGTTTTGTTTGCGTCGTTTGGACAAGCATCGCACGCGTCGCCCCGACCATCGCCGTCTGCGTCGAGTTGGTCACCGTCTACCGTCGGAGGCGCGTTCGCGTTCAGCGGGCAGTTGTCATTGCAATCGGGGATGCCGTCGAAGTCGGGGTCCACCTCTGGAACACCGCAACCGCACGCGCCTGCTTCGGTTTCGTTCGCGTCGTTCGGGCAGTCGTCGGCGCAATCGGGTGTGCCATCGTTGTCGGCGTCGATGGAGTCGTTTCCGTTTGAGCAGACGTCGATGCAGTCGGGGACGCCGTCGCTGTCGGTGTCGGTCTCGGGCGTTCCGCAACCACAGCTTCCGGGCGATGTCTTGCTCGCATTGGTCGGGCAGCCGTCACTGCAATTCGGCGTCCCGTCACCATCGGTGTCGGTGTCGGGCGTACCGCATCCGCACGCGCCGGGTGCAATCTTCAAAAAATCATTCGGGCAGCCGTCACACGGATCGAAGGTCCCGTCGTTGTCGGTATCTCCCTGGCAACCGTCGGGGATGCGGTCGTTGTTACAATCGGCACAGGCTGCTGCGTTTGCAAAACCCGTCGGGCAATTCGCGATGTCCAGCGTGTCGAGGGCACCGTTGTTGTTGCAATCTTCGCACTCGTCGGGAATTTGCGTGTTGTCCACATCGGGGCTGAAGCCGGAGTCGATGTCGCATCGGTCGAGGATGGTATTGTTGTTGCAATCGTTGCCTGCGATTTCGCAAATGTCCTGGATGTTATTGTTGTCGCAGTCGGTTTGCGATTCACATGCGTCGAGCGTGGCGTTGTTGTTACAGTCGTTGCCAGCGATTTCGCAAATGTCCTGCACCGAGTTGGTGTTACAATCGTCCTGAGCCTCGCACTCATCCGGGATGGTGTTGTTGTTACAATCTTCACTACCGCCAGCCAGGGCGCAGAAATCGAGCACGTTGTCACTGTCGCAGTCGGCTTGCGATTGGCATTCGTCGGGTACATTGTTCCCGTCGCAATCGTCAGCCCCGTTGGCGATGTCTACCGTATCCCCGATGCCATTCGTGTTGCAATCGGGAACACAGATACAACCCGACGTACACAGTGGATTGGTAGGTACTTCGCCACACGGGCAGACGTCTGGCGCAATCTTACTCGAATCAAACGGACAATCATCGCAAGCGTCACCGGCAGAGTCGGTATCGCTGTTGGTTTGATTCGCGTTTGGTATATTGGGGCAGTTGTCGCTGGCGTTGTCAACACCATCCTGATCGTCATCACGCGGTCCGACATCGATGTTTCGATTTATGGTGTCGCTGATGGTATTACCCGTGTCGGGGTCGGTGTTTTCGACGGTCATTTGGATATTGGCACCCAGCGGGAATGACTGTGCGTAGGTGTGTTCCACGATGGCACCTGTACTCGTTAAATCCTCGCCATCGCCAAAGTCCCAGGTGAATCGAAGATCGGGGTTGTTCAATTCAAAGAGTTCGTCGCGAGTTCCTGAGGCATCAAACCTGACCACGAGTGGGTTTTGCGCATCGGGATAGGTGACCGTGAGTTCGGGAAATAACTTTGGTATGACGTTGCCATTTTGGAAGGTGATTGGCGCACTGTAAGCTGTCGATCCGGTTGTGAAGAACGTGAAGGCGTCCGCGTCGTTTTGATCATCGCCCGCGGAGAAGCTGTGGACGCGGTAGGCAACGTTGTTCGCGCCGCCACTGTTGCCGGGATTCCCCGCGAGAATCAATTCGGAGTCCGAAGGCACAGAGAGGATTGTATAGAATCCCAATACCGCGCCTGTTCCACCTGTGATTCTGACAATATCATTCGCGCCAAAGGTCGTGGCTTCAAACCCGGCAGCGGGATCGACCAGCTTGAATACATTGAGGTTTGAAACATTCGCATTCGAACCGGAGTCGCCCGTCCATTCAATCTTGAACGTGATTTCGCCGTTGTCGCTGGTATAGGGAACGCCGGTCGTTGCCTCGCTCTGCAAACCGGACAATGCGCCGAACACAGACCATGTTTCCGCGCCAGGGACCGTATCATCGGAGCAGACGATATCCCAAATTTCAAACTTTGACGTTGCCAAATTGACGCCAATCGCGGCATCTTGAAGGCCCGATGTCCCCACGGCAATCATCCCATTGGCGATTTTTCCTGAGCCTCGATTTGCGGTCGCCGCCCGAGCGGGTGAAGCCGTCGGGTCGGTGCGACCATCCTGACCCGGTCCGGGTACCAACCGGGCGTAAAAGAAGTAGGTGCCATCGCCCGGCAGGCTGATCAAAGGTACATCGTAGGTTCCATTGATGAGGCCCGGCCCTTTTGAGGCGGTCGGTGAAAGCAAAGTGCCGTCGTATCCGGAACTGTCGGTGTCGAAGTAGAACTCGATCGCTGTACCGCCGTCAAAATCGAACGCTTCGTATCGCAACTTGTATTTGGAGCCGATCACCAACCCAAGGGGTGGGTTGAGAAAGCTAAGCGATGGTACCAATCTCGCCGTCCATAGGAACGTCACCCTGGTACTGTCCACGAGTTGAACAAACTGCGTGATCTGGATGCCGCTCGGCTCACCGCTGTACCAACTGGAATTGGGAGAAGCTCCGCTCTCCAACCAGCTGGGGGCTCCGCTACTGCCGGGAAACGGATCGCCCGCGTCACCCGCGACAGAACCGTTGTCGGCTTGCACGATGGCGTATACAAAGTTGGACCCCACGCGCTGTAGCAAAGGTTGAGATTCGGTCGTGTCCTGCAACGCTTGTGGAAGGTTGGTGTGCATGATCATCACACCGTTGTTGATATTCGCCCCAGGCGCGTTCCTCGAAAAATTGATTACATTTCCGCCGGGCCCAACCAAATCAGGAGGATCAATACCCGTCAGACGCCAAAAATAGAAGCGTTCTTCCAAGGCAGGATCAGCGTTGTTCGCTCTGTTTTGATAGTAGTACACCGAGTTGGATGGGTTGAATGCGAAATCGGGAATCTCGATGGTCGTGGGAACACCGGGTCGGAGGATGTCCGTCAAATCAATGACATCGATCCAGGGTGCGTGTGCGGTTCCCAGTCCGCCATTTCCAAGCCGCTTCTCCTTGAGTACCGGAGATGGATGAACAAATCCCCCGGCCATGATGTCCCATGCTCCAACCGGAGTATTTACGATCGCATTGTCGAGGTAAACATCATAGTCGTACAGATCGGGATAGCCTTCCCAAACATGCAGCCACTCGTGAATCATCAACTGCTTGCCTGCGCCATCCACGCTTCCGCCTGCCTCTCCTACATCTCCGAGCGTTGAGCCAAAGTCGGAAAAAAGAATTGGTGACAGTGCTCCCAGCGCTTCCTCCCGAACTTGTATCGGTAGGTCCATCCCCGGCGCAGGAAGTTGGAACAACCCGCGCCCACCCGGTGCCAAACCGGTAGCGACAATTCCACTGGGTAGCAAGAACGTCGAGTGCAAATAATTCGAGCCCGTCTCGACTTGTACCCCGCCAACATTGGCCGTCTGCCGCGTGGACATAATCAAGTTATCCCAATCCGCCGCGCCGTCGTGTACCTCGACCGCATCTTCTGTGATGCGACGCCGGTTGAAGGGGTAGGCTTCGGCTGGGCTTCCGTCACCGAGGGTGGCAGGGTCAGCATCGCGGGAATAGTTTTCAGTACCCGCGTTCCGAACTTCGCCCTGATCCAGTAGCCCGTCGAGGTTGAAATCTCGCTTCATCGCCACGCCGGATGTAGCGTCGTCGTCCTTTCGCCACGTCAGAAATTCGAGCGACAATACGTTTCCACCGTCGTAGCCCGACGTGCCATGAATATTGAAGGCAAACGGACCGGCGGGTGGGATAACGTTATCTAATGTCGGAAGCCCCACGCTCGGGTCGTTCGGGCCCCGATCGTGTCCCCACGGATCGGTATTAAACGGCGAGGTTACTTCGCCCATTCGCCCATCACCACCGTACCAATCGCCGCTTGTGGTGGCATTTCCGGAACCGTTGCTGCCTACGAAAGAAGAGCCCTCGAAACCTGAGTAACTCGGCGGGTCGGTCCAGAAGCTCCGCGTGTGGTAGATGGAGGACGGGAGGTCCTGAAATTCGGCGGGGCCATCGTAATACCCCGTAGCGTCGGGTTGGATGATGTCGGAGTTACCGATTCCGTCGTTACCGGCAACCATGTCGCCGTTGCCGGGATCGGCTTCGTCGGTGGCAGGATTGAGGCACTGTGGATTGAGCGGATCGCCATCGGCATCATTGGTATCATTCTCGTCCGGATCGCACAATTCATCCCCAAGCCGCGTGTTCGTACCACCGACGTTAGGGCGAAATTCCCTGAACGGTGCTCCAAGCGCCGGATCAAGTGGATTGAACGGGCGAAGATCGGGGATGCCCTCAACCCATTCCGGCGGGTCAGGCGCAGGTGTTGGCTCGATGCCGACGGCAAAATGTGAGTCGCGCCAGTAGTCCTGCCACCATTGTTGGTAGGAAACCTGCGTCGCGTAGGCAGCTCCGGGAGCCGGCGTCGTGACCGGAGGTTGCAGGAGAAAAAGATCAGGAGCTTGCTGCAGTTTCGTATTACCACGCTCGACCCAGGAGTCGGGCCCGTCATACTTCCCGTTGCCGCAGCGAGCGATGAGTGCATCGGCGTCACCGGGGTAGTTTCGTTTGATATAGGCGATGGCCCAAGCGCGGGAGCCCACACTGTCGGCATCACCTTCATCGGTGTTGTTTTCACTCGGGTCGAGGGCGATCCAGCGTTGGGCTGGCGTTTCGCCATTTGGATCATAGATGACAAGGAAGTCCTCGAATGGTTCCGAGAAGTTCCACTGATCGTCTCCGTCCAGATCACAGAACTCGGTGCTGGTGATGAGGCCATCTTCCTCGCAGACAACGTCTTCCCCGGCGCCGATGGGTTTTCCGTACCCGTCGGCGGTGCTTTCGATGAGTGCGTCGTAGCGGCCATCGCCGTCCACATCGAGGAATCGTTCGCCTGGAGTCCATACATCATTCCCGTTCGTGTCAGTATCTTCGAGCCCAGGCGGAATCTCGAACGCGTCTGTGAACGGATCATCTTCGGTCCCGGTGCTATCGTTGTCATTGAACGAGCCGTTGTAATCGATGATGAATTGCTGGCTGCTTTGATCGAATTCTTCGCCCACGAAATTCGTGAGTAGAAAGTCGCCATCCAGGTCCTCAAACAGGATTTCTTGAGCACCACCAACAGGAAGCAAAGGCCAGGGGATCTCACCCCAATCAAATACGTCTCCGCTCACCGTCACCTCGCCATACGAAATTTCTTTCCAGTATTCGTGGAACGAGTCGATGTCGGGGGCGAAATCGTCAAAGTATTGGCTGAAGATATTTTGAGGTTCAACGTCTGTGACACTGGCAGGGGGGTAGCTACCACTCACTGACTTGGGCGGTACCACCATCAGGATCGTGAACTTCCGTTCCTCCGCCTGCGTGTGGGTCGTCAAAAAGAGAGCGAACACCGTAGCCAGCGCGAAGCCCAAGCGTGTCCCGTTGTGCAGTCCGCGTGTGTGGTGATTGCCCCGTGCGTGGTAATTGGTTCTCACGGCAGTTCCCCGGAATCGCCGAGACGGTGGGTGTCCCTTTGGCGACCAGTTGTCTCTCTGACAAACTGTGTGTCCTGGCAGCCCGCGCCTCGTTGGCAACGGGTGTGCGAATCGTTGGATGTCCTGCCCGGCCTGGGCGTTTGGTTTTGTTGAATTTGGACAAGTGGCAGAGTGTCGCCTACGCCAAAAAGACACCCTGTAAAACCGCGTTTCCTGTCATCGCAGAAGGTGTCTTCGATGACATTCAATCCCGATTGTCGTAGATCGGCAGGTGTCCAGTCAAGTACGACGGAACGCGGAGTTTGCCTGCCACGTCCAATAAATTGGGCGACGCGCGGTCTCCCATCGGTTACCGACACCTACTTGGTGTTGAATGCCCATGCTGGTTTCGTCAGTGGTTGAACCGTGCCGCACATAGTCTGGTCTTAAGAGCGGCTTGGGCCGCCGCAATCCGTTCCCCACCCTTGGAAGGGGTGGCCCACCCAAACTTTTGATCCTTTTCGCGAACCCGCTCGGCTCAGTTTCCTTTTCCCGCCAATTCCTGCATCCGGTTCAGGATGGGCTCCCACGATGCGCGGTGGTGAATCAGCATGGGGAAGATCTCCCGGACGTGCCCGGTCTTGTCAATGAAATAGGTACTGGTCTGATGATATCGGACCTTGGTTTTGCCATTGAGGTCCGCGACCAGTTCAAAGTGCGGCTCGGGTTTGAAGTATTTTCGGATTCGACCGTGCGTGGCCAGGTCGGTGTCCTCTTGGGCGATGGCGATGACCACGGTGTCGAGCTTGCGGAAGGCGTCGTATTTTTCCTGCAACTGAACCAGTTGCGTCGCGCAGAACGGTCACCAGTGCGCGCGGTATGTCGTGATGACCACATTGGATTTTCCGAGGTGGTCGCTGAATTTCAAAACAGACCCGTCGGCGCGGGGCAGTTCGATGGCTTCGACCTTGTCTCCGATTTTCAGGAAACCGTTTTTGCCCCAACCGCCATCGCCCACTGCGACCTCTGCACCGATCCCGCCAGCTTTGACGGGGATGGCGATTCGCTTGCGGATGAACGTGTTCTCGTCGGCTTTGCCTTTGGCATACGCGATGAAGTTGATCGCGATGCGGTCGCTCGTCTTGGGTTCGCCGATGATTTTGAACTCGATCGTGGCGGGATTACTGTCCATCGCCAGTTCAAACGGCGCATGGAGGAATTCGTTTTTCGACAGTTCCTTGTGGCTATCAAGAACCTTGCCGACCAACTGCACCGAGTCGGGTATTTCAATTTGAATGAGAGGAGTCGCCAAGCCGGCTGTGGTCAAGGATGCGCCGGTGCTCACGTCGTAGCGAAGTTCGATGCTGCATGGATCGCCCGTCGCCGAGCAATCCGCATTGATCTTCGCGGAAATGGTGACGTCTACGGGGGTCGCAAGTCCCAAGGTCAACGCACAAACAAACGAAGTCATCATCAACAGGGCTCCTCTTTCCGTGCCTTGCCCGGCTTGTTTCGTTTCGCCCTTTGGCGGTCCACCGACATGATGGCAGACAAAAGCATAGTGGAAGACTCCGCGTTTTCAAAAGGCTATATCTTTCGGCAGACTCACGATAGATCAAATGTTTTGCATTCCACGGCAGATGCATCTAGCCTGAGTAATTCAGCGGGTTGCGCGTCGTGGCACGGAGGACCATGATCAATGCCGGAGAGCCAAGGTCGTTACATCATGCTGCTCAGCGTCCATGGCCGCGTACGCGGGTGCGACATGGAGTTGGGTGCCGACCCCGATACCGGTGGTCAAATCACCTACGTCGTGGAATTGGCCCGGGACCTGATCAAACACCCCGATGTCGAACGGGTGGACCTCGTCACGCGGCGCATCGTCGATTCCCGGTTCGACCCCGCCTATGCCGAACCCATCGAAGAACTGGCACCCGGTTCGCAAATCGTGCGGATCGATTGCGGCCCCAAGCGATACCTCGCAAAAGAATCGCTCTGGCCCCACCTCGATAGTTTCGCCGACAACCTGGTGTTCTATCTCCGGCAGCAAGGTCACGCTCCCGATTTGATTCACGGTCACTACGCCGATGCGGGTTATGTCGCCGCTCGTCTTGCGGGTCTGCTCGACGTTCCGATGGCGTTCACTGGTCACTCGTTGGGGCGGGTCAAGCGGGAGCGGTTGCGCGAGCACGGCTACAGCGATGAAAAAATCGAAAAGCAATATCGCATCACCCGCAGAATCGAAGCGGAAGAACACGCCCTCGACAACGCGTCGTTCGTGGTAACGAGTACGCATCAGGAAGTCGAAGAGCAATACGCGCTGTACGACAACTATCAACCCAAGCGAATGTTCGTCATTCCGCCAGCGGTCGATCTCAGCCGGTTTACGCCACCGCCTCGCCGATGGCAGAAACGTCCGGCGATCTTTGACGCGATCACCCCGTTCCTTGCAGATTGCGGAAAACCGATGATCCTCGCGGTGTCGCGTCCCGACCCGCGCAAGAACATCACGGCGTTGGTCGAAGCTTTCGGCAAAAACAAGGCATTAAACGAAGCCGCGAACCTTGTCATCGTTGCCGGGAATCGGGAAGACATCAACACGCTCGATCGGGGTGCTCGCGAGGTCCTCAACGAAATTCTCCACGCGGTCGATCTCTACGATCTCTACGGGAAAGTGGCGTACCCCAAGAAACACCGGGCGGAAGACGTGCCCTTTCTCTACCAACTGGCGGTCAAGACCAAGGGTGTGTTTGCCAATCCCGCTTTGACCGAGCCGTTCGGCTTGACGCTGTTGGAAGCGGCGGCTAGCGGTCTGCCGATTGTGGCGACCGCCGATGGAGGCCCGCGCGACATTGTTGCACTCTGCCGCAACGGTTTGTTGATCGACCCGCATGACGTTGAAGCGTTGGGACAAAAGCTATTGGAGGCTGTGAGCGACCGAGCGCAGTGGAAGAAGTGGTCACGCGCCGGTTTACGCGGTGCCCACCGACACTATTCCTGGCCGGCCCACGTCGAGAAATATGTGCGGGCAGCGGGTACGGCGATTCAGCGGGCAGCGAAGAACCACCGAACGCTTTCGGCGAGTGCCCGCCTGATCACAGCCAACCGCGTCGTATTTTGCGATATCGACAACACCCTGATCGGCGACAAAAAAGGGCTTCGCGAGTTGCTGCGGATGCTCAAGGCCGCGGGTTCGGGTGTGGCATTCGGGATTGCGACGGGTCGCAGCAAGGCACTGACGTTGTCTGTCTTACGCGAATGGAAAATTCCATCGCCCGAGATTCTGATCACCTCGGTGGGCAGCGCGATTCATTATGGGCCCCGATTGATCGAGGACCGGGGATATGAGCAACACATCCGGTATCGCTGGCGGCCCGAGGCTTTGCGAGAGGCGATGAAAGCGTTGCCCGGCTTCGAGTTGCAAGGCGACGAGGGACAGGGCAGGTACAAGATCAGCTTTACGATTGATCCGGACGAAGCCCCATCGGTGGCGGACGTCGTGCGTCATCTTCGGCGGTCGCGTTTGCAGGCGAACGTGATCGCTTCTCACGGGGCATACCTCGACATCTTGCCGATAAGAGCATCGAAGGGCATGGCGCTTCGATATTTTGCCCTCAAATGGGGTGTTCCACCTGATCGCTGCCTGGTCGCGGGCGACTCGGGCAACGATGAAGAAATGCTAACCGGCAATACGCTCGGGGTTGTGGTGGGTAACCACGATCCGGAGCTGGAGAAACTGCGTGGCGAACCAGACATCTATTTCGCAGAGGGGCAATATGCCTGGGGAATCATCGAAGGAATCAAACACTACGACTTCCTGGGACGAATCCGAACCGAAGAACCCGAGGCCGTCGTCCATGCCTGATCCACTCGCCGATTACCTTCAGCATCACCGCGACGACGCGTACACGATTCTTCGCTGCTTTGTGGCGCTCGAAAAGAAATTCCTCATGCGCTCGGAGATGCGCGAATCGTTCGAGGCGGTCGTCGATCGAAACGGCGAGTCATCACTTGCGAATTCGCCCCTCGCCGAGATCGTCGAGTCGTGCGAAGAAGCGGCGATCGATGCGCCTTGGGTATTGATGGCCGTCCGAGAGCGGCCGGGCAGGTGGCGATATTTGCGCTTCCATACCGAAGCGGTCAACGCGCAGGAAATCGGTGTGTCGGAGTACCTTGCGTTCAAGGAACGGTTGGTGGACGGTCAGGAGAGCAGAGACGAGTGGCAACTTGAGATCGACCTTACCCCGTTCAATCGCGGATTCCCGATGCTCAAAGAGCCCCGCTCCATCGGTAAGGGCATGAGCTTTCTGAATCGCCGACTTTCCAGCGAGCTTTTTCAGGAGTTGGATCGCGGCGACGAACGCCTGCTCGATTTTCTGCGCGTGCATCAATATGCGGGCAGGCAGCTCATGCTCAGCCAGCGGATTCGCAACGTCACGGAACTTCGCCGGGCGCTGCGGAAAGCGGATGGCCTCCTGGGTCGCCACAATCCCGACGCGACATGGGATGATGTGTCTACACAGATGGAAATGCTCGGTTTTGAAATGGGCTGGGGCAAGACCGTTTGTCGAATGCGCGAAACGCTGCGGATGCTCTCCGATATTATGGAAGCGCCCGACCCGGCGGTTTTGGAGCGATTCCTCGCGCGCCTGCCGATGATCTTCAATATCGTGATCCTGTCGCCGCACGGGTATTTCGGTCAGTCGAATGTGCTGGGCCTTCCCGACACGGGCGGGCAGGTCGTTTACATTTTGGATCAAGCCCGGGCGCTCGAGCAAGAAATGAGGCAGCGCCTCGATGAGCAGGGGATCACGCTTGAGCCTCAGATTCTCGTGATAACGCGGCTGATTCCGGACGCCCACGGGACGACGTGCGATCAACGGTCGGAAGAAATCATCGGGACGACCAACACGCGGATTTTGCGTATTCCCTTTCGCGATGAACAGGGCGAGATCATACCGCAGTGGATATCGCGTTTCGAGGTCTGGCCATACCTGGAGCGTTTTGCGGCTGAGGCGGAGAAGGAAGTTCTCGCGGAACTGGGAGGACGCCCCGGCTTGATTGTTGGCAACTACTCAGACGGGAACCTCGTAGCCACCTTGATGTCAAGGCGGCTGCAAGTCACGCAGTGTAATATTGCCCACGCCCTCGAGAAAACAAAGTACCTACTAAGCGATCTTTATTGGAAGGATAACGACGATCAATACCATTTTGCTTGCCAATACACAGCCGACCTGATCGCGATGAACAACGCAGACTTTATTATTACAAGTACATACCAGGAAATCGCGGGTACGAAGGACAGTGTGGGGCAGTACGAAAGTTATTCATCGTTCACGATGCCGGGGTTGTACCGTGTGGTCAACGGAATTAACGTGCTCGATCCCAAATTCAACATTGTGTCACCCGGCGCCGATCCCGACATCTACTTCGATTTTTCGGACACGCCTCGCCGTCTAAAATCGCTGGAGCAGGAGATGCGCGCGCTGGTTTTTGGCGATGGTGGCGGATCGCCCAACCGAGGCCATTTCGATGATGAGTCGAAGCCGATCGTTTTCACCATGGCGCGACTCGACCGAATCAAGAATCTCAACGGCCTCGTTGATTGGTATGGTCGCTGCGAACACTTGCGCGAGCAAGCCAACCTGTTTGTCGTGGGCGGGCACCTCGACCCGGCGCTCTCGAACGATCATGAAGAACGCGAACAAATCGAACGCATGCACCAGTTGTTCGATGAGCACAATCTCGAAGGCCAGTTTCGCTGGGTTGGTTTCCAATCGGAGCGAACGTTCGTCGGGGAGTTGTATCGGTTCATCGCTGATTACAAAGGCGTATTCGTTCAGCCGGCGCTCTTCGAGGCATACGGCTTGACCGTTGTGGAAGCGATGACCACGGGGCTGCCAACATTTGCAACGTGCTATGGTGGCCCATCGGAGATTATTGAAGACGGCGTATCCGGTTTCCACATCGACCCGAATCACGGCGACCAAGCCGCCGAGTTGATCGCAGAGTTCCTTCAAAAGTGCGCGACCACACCGCAATACTGGAAACAAATTTCGCAGAACGGGATCGATCGAATCGAGGGCGGCTACACTTGGCGACTCTACGCCGAAAAGATGATGACCCTCGCCCGCGTCTACGGATTCTGGAAGTACGTCACCAGCATCGAAAGAGAAGAAACCCGCCGCTATTTGGAACTGCTGTACGGCTTGCAATACCGCTCCCTCGCGGGCAGTTAGGTTAGCACTCAGCAAGATCCGCCCGCCCTCTTGAGCCGGAGGACACGCGCATTCCAAGCGGCGGACTTGGCGTCAATGACAGCCACCTCTTGTCCCTCTGCCAGCGTGATGCGCGATATCACCCATCTTCCAAACTCCGCTTCTCTGCCCTTTCTTGCTATTTGCCGCTTCCGTAAGTCAGGTTGTATCATCGAGTTATGTCGCTCTGGCATCACAGAAAGAAAATTCTCAGATTTCCTGAAAGGTGTTGGGTGCGGCATTTCCAATACAATGTGGTGATGTTCCGAACGATAATCCTGATCGCGTGAATGGAGAGTACCATATGAACCGGGCGACTACTTTCGTACTTACATTGTGTTTCGTGTTGTTTTCATGTTCGTGTCAAGAGCCACCGGAGCAAGCCGGCGGGGACGGTGCGGGGCCAGTCGATTCGACCGGTGACGACGCCGGAAGTGATGCGAATACAAATGGGGCGGCTGATGCGGGGGCGGACGCTGCGGCAAACGACCCACCCGCGAGTGACGATTCAAACACGGCAGAAACGAACACGCCGGAAGCGGTACCGTCTGATGATTCGGATCAAGACGGCGTTCTCAATGATGTTGATAATTGTCCTGACGCGAACAATGCAAATCAGGACGATACCGACTCGGATGGTGTCGGTGACGTCTGCGACAATTGCCCGACCGAGGCGAACCCAGATCAAAACGATACCGACGGTGACTTCGATGGCGACGCATGCGATCCGTGTCCTGAGATTGCGAATGAATCATCGGACGACGCCGACAGCGACGGCGTGGGCGATGAATGCGACAATTGCCCCAACGATGCTAACACCGATCAGGCGAACGATGACGGCGATGAATTCGGAAACGCCTGCGACAATTGCCCGGACGCCAACAATCCGAACCAGGATGACGGGGATGGCGACGGTGTGGGGGATGCCTGCGACAATTGCCCGGACAATTCCAACGCCAATCAGGACGATTCCGATGGTGATGGATTGGGTAACACCTGCGACAAAGAGCTGGTATTTACCTCAACGCGCGACGGGAATCGCGAGATCTACATCATGAACGCCGACGGGAGCAATCAAACCAGACTGACCACCCATTCGGCCAGGGACTGGCATCCAGCTATCAACCCGCAGGGGACTCGTGTTGCATGGTCATCGGGGCGGGAGGGATCGGACCAGATTTTTGTCATGAACGCAGACGGGACCGCGCCGCAAAACCTGACGAATAGTGCGGGATCTAATTACGACCCGGCTTGGAGTCCAGATGGAACGAAGATTGTCTTCTATTCCAACCGTGGCGGGAGCCAAAAGGTCTACATCATGAACTCCGACGGAAGCAATGAGACTGCCATCACATCGGATACGGTCTTTGACACGGTGGCGGCTCCTGCGTTCAGCCCGGATGGCAAGAAAATCGCCTTTGCAGTCAACCTATTCGCAGGTTGGGATGTATGGGAAATGAACGTGGATGGTTCCAACCCAACGAATATTTCAAACGGTAACTCCGCGGACGACAGCCCCGTGTACAACTTCATCGACGACGAGTTTGCGTTTGTTTCATTCCGCGACG
Organism: Planctomycetota bacterium; assembly: GCA_013151185.1. Classification (GTDB taxonomy): domain Bacteria; phylum Planctomycetota; class Phycisphaerae; order UBA1845; family UBA1845; genus UBA1845. Next base: position 1,145 of record JAADIU010000112.1, on the reverse strand, counting down.
GTAACACGCAGATTTACCGCATGGGTCTAAATGGTGCGGCACAAATCAACCTGACCAACGATCAGACGTTCGAGGTCTATTCGCCCACATACCATCCACTCGATGGCCGCATCGGTTTTTCCGGATTCAAGGGGGGTGGAGATTCGCACATCTATATTATGAATGCCGATGGTAGCGGGGTGATCCCATTGACGACCGAAGGCAATAACTATGATCCATCGTTTCCACCGCTCTACAAGAGGCCACTCATCGTCATTGCCCCGGTTGGTGGAGGAGTGATCGGACCGGTCGGTCCATAGATTAGATCGTTCGGATTGCATTGTGATGCGTCTTGGAAGATAACGGTGCGGATTGGCGATTGTGATCGTCAGTTCGCACCTTTTTATCTTTCGGGTTTCTTCCAAGACGATTTCTATGAAGGCACTTGTTTACGACATCAAGCCGGCTCGCTGGATTGCTTGCAAGTTGTTGGGGCGGTGGATGCCCAACGTGTATTGGTCGCCGATCGGCAGTCTGCGCTACGCGGATGTTCCCAAGCCACAACTTCCCGCTGACGATTGGGTCTTGTTGAAAACGCGGCTTGGTGGGATTTGTGGCACGGACATGGCCATGATCACCCAGCGGACGCACCCTGCGAACATCGTTCGTTCGTTCACCAGCTTTCCGATTGCCCTAGGACATGAGAACGTCGCTGTCGTCGAGGACACGGGTTCCGGGGTGTCCGATTGGAAGCGGGGCGATCGGGTGGTTTGCGAGCCGTCGCTTTCGTGTATTCCCCGTGCGGTTGATCCGCCTTGTGCGTCATGCGCTCAGGGGCAATTCTCGCTCTGCGAATCATTCGGTGGGCGCGGGCAACTCGACAAAGGCACGATGATCGGGTTGAACAATTTCACGTCGGGCAGTTGGTCGCCATACTTCGTTGCCCACCGGTCGCAACTCTACAGGGTTCCGGAAAGCATTAACGACGAACAAGCGGTATTGGTCGATCCGATTGCGTGTAGTCTGCACGCTGTTTTGAGATGCCGTCCGAAACAAGACGAGGTCGCCCTTGTGATTGGCGCAGGCATCATCGGGCAGGGCGTCGTGATGGCGATCCTGGGGCTGGGGATCACGGCTAAGATTTTGATCATCGCCCACCACGCGAG
>JAADIU010000203.1 GCA_013151185.1 Planctomycetota bacterium | reverse complement strand
AGGAAGAAACCTACTTTGAAGGCGAATCGTCGGAACCGGGCGATCCGCACGAACACGATAAACCGGAGACAGCCGACACCATCACGATGGGCAACCCGTTGCCCGCATAGGTCGCGGGATGGTTTGCATCTGCTGTCTTCAGCGTGCCCGCTTGCAGGAATTCACAGCATGTGATTTTCGCCGGGTGCGCGCTCACCGGTCAACCGTTCGATGAATTCGCAGGGATCGCGATTCAAGAATGGACTTGAACCGGGGGCGGTCCATAGTATTCTATGGAAAACATCAAACCTGCGAAGCCAACGTAGGCGAACGGAGTCGCGCTATGCTCTTATGGGAAGCTGTATCCGGAAAGAAGATCACCAAGTCGGGGGCGGGATCACAGCCCGCCGTCAAAGCCATCAGCACGCGCCAAAAACACATGAGTGTCGGCGATCGCTGCGGTGCCCACACCCGCGTCGGACGACGGTGTCGATGCAGACGGGCGAACGGTTCTGAGTTTTGCAATTTTCACGATCCGATAATCTCCGCACGCATCCGTGCTGCGTCGAAAGCCAAGCGCGACGCCCGCAAGCAACAGCTTGCCGCTCTGCCCGAGGGCTACCTTAAGACCCTCGCTACGACCGACGGTATCGTCAACGCCCTGGAAAACGTCTACCGTGAAGTGCGGCTTGGCGTCATCTCTACCCGGACAGCCAGTGTACTTCTCGCCATCATCGATCGGATGATTGCCTACGACAAGCTGATCAGCACGGTTGGTCGGCGGCGCACGACGAAGTTGCAACGGGCGAAGGAACTCCGCATGTTGGTCAACGACCTCATGGACGACCTGGAAGTTCGCGGACCGGCCAAGCAGGTGGCGAGTACGACAAAGTCGGTCCCAGCCGCCCTACCGGCGGGCAAACCCAAATCGCACCGCAGCAAGCAGCCACTCGGTTAGACCAATGCAGGCGGTTAGACTGATCCAGGCGGTTGGTCTGGCCCATGCGGGTGGATTCGTCCGCGCGCTGTAGCCACAGATCGCCCATCTCCTTTTGTTTCTTGCAATGGCTTGATAGACCAATGGGATTTAACTTGTGTGCCCGGTGTTCGCCTGTTGCGATCCCGGGTCATAGAATGCAATCTGTCGCTCGTACGTTTACGCGTCGGGCTGCAACAGAGGATTCCCTGACAACCCCGCAATACTCGGAAGGACCGATTCATGGCCGAAGCAGTAGGCTCGCACGAGCACGACACCATCAAAGAATACTACAGCAAAATCATCAAGACCAAGGATGATCTCAAGACGTCGGCTTGCTGCGCTTCGGATGCCATGCCTCGACGGTTGCGCGACATCGTCAAACAAATCGAACCCGAAGTCATCGAAAAATTCTACGGGTGCGGTTCGCCCATTCCGCAGGATATTGACGGCTGCACTGTGCTTGATTTGGGTTGCGGAACCGGGCGGGATGTTTTCATTGCCTCCAAACTCGTCGGCGAAACGGGAAGCGTCATCGGTGTTGACATGACCGACGAACAGTTGGAAGTCGCGCGTCGCCACACGCCCGCCCAAATGAAACGTTTTGGCTTCGAGCGTGCCAATGTCACGTTCCTAAAGGGATACATCGAGGACTTAGCCGCTGCGGGCGTGGCGGATGAATCGGTGGATGTGGTCATTTCCAACTGCGTTTTGAATCTCTCTCCCGACAAACCGAGGGTGTTTTCCGAAATCTTCCGCGTGCTGAAACCCGGTGGAGAGCTGTACTTTTCGGACATCTTCGCCGACCGTAGAATTCCAGAGGCCGTCGCGAAGGACCCGGTCTTACGCGGTGAGTGCCTTGGTGGAGCGATGTACATTGAAGATTTCAGGCGATTACTGCATAGCCTTGGATGTCCGGACTATCGCGTGGTGGTCAGTCGCAAAACCACCGTTCGCGAGCCGTCCCTGCGAGCGGCTGTTGGTCCGATCAACTTTTCTTCCAAGACGATTCGCGCGTTCAAGCTCGCCGACCTGGAAGATATTTGCGAAGACTATGGCCAAGTGGCAACCTACCAAGGTACGATGGCAGAGTGCCCGACGCACTTCACGTTGGACAACCACCACGATTTCTTCGCGAAGAAGCCGATGTTGGTATGCGGGAACACAGCCGCTATGGTTAGCGAAAGTCGCTTCGGTCGACACTTTGAAGTTGCCGGCACACGCAACACACACTTTGGAGCGTTCGATTGTGGACCGGGAAGCTGCACCGAAGAATCGACCGATGGTGCGTGCTGCTGACGGCTCGGTTGTTTCTGCGCAGCGAAAGAATTGTTCGGGTCGAACCCACTGAGCTTGAGGCCCGATGAGCAAAGGAACGGATCCTGTGGATACGAATTACCCAACCCCAAATCGACGATTGCTCTTCGTCTTGATGATGGTCGGATCACTCGCAGGTGCGGTCCTCCTGTTCGACACAGGGTGCGACGGTACGGTGTTCCTGCCCGGCGCAAACCCGGCTTCGCCAACTGGTGGGGTGCGCGGCTCGAATCGTACCCCGACGCCTTCGAGCACGCCCGAACCTTCACCCACTCCGGACGTGGTTGAATGCACGGATGATGTCCAGTGCAACGACGGCGTATTCTGCAATGGTGAGGAAGTGTGCAACAACGGTTCCTGCGCAAATTCAGCCGCTCCCTGCGATCTGCAAACCGAGACCTGCAACGAAGATACCAACCTGTGCGAAGAAGAAGAAGACGTCATGGGCCTCTCGTGTTTCAGCGATGTGAACTGCCCACAGGGTCAAGCATGTGACTCGGTCGCTGGCGAGTGCGTACCGTTGGTTGGGTGCGGGCGCGGGGCCTGCAACATTGCCAACTCCAGCCCCGGTTGCAACAACCAGCAGTGCTGCGATGATGTTTGCCTGTTCGATCCGGCTTGCTGTACCATCCAGTGGACGGAGAGCTGCGCGGACAGGGCGTTTAGTATATCAACGTGCCTGGTACCCTAAGATCCAAACAAGCATCAGATCCAAACACGCATCTGCCGGGAGCATTCATTCATGTCGCGTCGCATTGTTGTCGGATTGGACGGTGGAGAGTATTCGGAAAACGCCACGCGCGTCGGATGTGTCGCTGCCGACGCATTTGATGGCGTGCTTGTCGGTGTCGCCGTCGTAGACGAAGCCGGCATCGACGCCAGTTCTCGCGGGGCTGGCATCGGATCATCGCACTATGCGAAGAACGTGCGCGAGCAGCGCCTCACCGATGCAGAAGCCCGCACTGACCGTCTTCTCAACGATTTTGAAGAAACCTGCAAGAAAGCCGACATCCACTGCGAACTCGCCCACCATCATGGCGTTCCGTTCCAGGCGATCATCGATGAGGGGCGCTATGCCGATCTGATCGTCATCGGTACGCGCACGAACTTCCACGTCGACACGCAGGAAGGATATGGCGACACGCTTGAGCGACTGCTCGACAGCGGCGTCTGCCCGGTTCTTGCGGTTCCCAAGGATGCGAACCTCCCCCAGAAAGCCGTCATCGCCTACGACGGGAGTGTCCAATCGGCGCGTGCGATGCGCGCCTATGTGAGGTTGGCTGGCAAGAAACGGTGGGCGGAACAAGGAAGTGACGATAGCAG
>JAADIU010000031.1 GCA_013151185.1 Planctomycetota bacterium | reverse complement strand
GTTTCGAGATTACGAAACCTGTCATCCAACTGCGGACCCCAAACGGTCAAACCATCCGCGTGTCAGCGAACCAGGGGCATGTGCAATTGAAAGGAAACAATCCGCGGCGACCCGATCCGAAGAAGGGCACGCTCAGCGGAGATGTGAGGATTGTCATCGATCGATTGAGCGATGAGCAACGCGACTTGCTGCCCCCCGACGATCGCTACAAGATCGACGACGAACGACGCGTGCTGATTGAGATGGAAGATGTCACGTTCGATTTGGAGTACGCGCGGATTCAGACGGAGCGCTCGTTCAGCATCGAGTCGATCGAAGCGAAGCTTGCGGGCGTTGGGCTGTTGCTGCACTACAACGAGATGGATAGCCGCATCGAGGAGTTGGTCGTTCGCGAGGGGCGGGAAATTGAAGTTTCCGGTTTGAGGGGCGCAGGCGGAGAGAGCGGTGCCGTCAAGATTTCGCAGGTGCAGGTCGAGAAGAAACCGGACACAGACATCGCGCCGCCGGGTACCGACGTTGCGACGAATGGTCCGGCAGACTCGGACTTGCCCGTGGTCGAACTTGATCCTGAGAAGAGCGAGCCCCAAACGGAATCCCTGGACGAATACACAGCCGTCTTCGACGACAATGTTCGGGTCCAGCAGTTCGAGGGTGAGGAACAGGTGGGCCAACTGTTGGCAGACCGATTGAAAATCCTCTTTGATTTCGGGTCGAAGGAACGGCAATTGGCCAAGCGTGGACGCGGCAAGCAGCGCATGGTGGACGATGCGGACACCAAAGATGCCGACACGAAGGATGCAGAAACCAACGGTGTGAAAACTGTGGCACCGGGCGACGTGGCAGATGAGGAAGCAGATTCGCTGTTGGCGGCGAACGAACCGAGGGCTGACGAGCGAGTCAGGCTGACGTGGAGCGGTCCACTGCGGGTGACTTCCCGCCATCTCGCGAAACCAGCCGACCCGGATCGGCGCCGTTTGCATGTCGAGGCGACAGGCAAGACGGTTGAAGTTCAAGACAAGCAACGCACGGCTGTCTGTACGAAGTTGGTGTATGAGGACGAAACGGGGCTGGTCGAACTCTATGGCACACCCGATCAACCGGCATCGGTCGAGGTTGCTGGCGGTGGGTCGTTGAGCGGTTTGGAGGTTAAGGTCGATCGAACCACTGGAAAGGGGTTCGTTCAAGGACCGGGTCATCTTCGATCAAGCGGATCGCGCGGGCTTTTTGGTCAAGCTGGTGGCAACAGCGCGGGCGGGGGCCTCTTCGGTTCGGCAGGTGGGGGTGGTGGTTCGGGCGGAGACGTGTTTGAAGTGAAGTTTGGTGGCGATGTCAACGCGACGTTTGGGAATATCCCGTTTGAGAGCGTTGATTCGGAATCGGGCGAAACCAAAACGACAACGATTCAAACGCTGCATCGCGCTCACTTTACAGGTGGTGTGGTCATGCGTCAGGGCCTCGAGCGTTTTGAGTCTGAGCGGGTTGATATCGACTTTGCCTTGAACGCGCAGGGCGAACTTTATCCGGTTCGGGTCCATGCCTTCGAGAATGTCACCGTGTCGCAGGGCAAGCGGTACATCAAAGCCGCAAAGGAACTGATCGCGGACTTCATTTCGTATGAAGTTCCCAAACCGGCATTCGACTTGGACCAGGCCCGCAGTGTTGCAATGTCGCGGGGGATGAATCCCGACGATCTTGATTGGACCAAGATCGAGAAGGACTACACTGCAAAGAAGAAGTATCGAACCGGCTTGCGACATATCTTTGCCGACGGTGCGGTGTCGCTGCGGGATGCGTCGCAAGAACTTGAAATCGATTGTGGAAGACTCAGATGCCAGTTCACAGACGATCAAGCCATCGACTCGGGCGTGGTGACACCGGAACCGGGGCGCGATGCGTTCGTGGGGCTGGGTGAATTCTCGATCGCCGCGCCGAAAGATATTGAATTCAGTGCTGTGCAACAGTCGGCGAAGGTGGACGGCAGCGGGAAGATGACGTTCCTCACCGATCGCGATTTCGACGGTAGCGAATTGGATACACCCACACTGGTTCGCATCATGTGGCTGGAGCGAATGGCTTTTGAAGGGTTGAAGAACGTTGCGAATTTTTCGGGCAAGGTTCATGTCTCGACCGACAAAAGCACATACGACTGCGATCAATTGCGGGTTGATTTTGTGGATGCCGTCAAGAAACCGGCAGTACCTTTTGTGGCGCAGGTTGGCCCCCGTCGTTCAAAGTGGTGGATTTTCACGCCGTTGGTCAAGTCGGTGACACGCACGTCAGGAGGGCGAACGCAGTTCAAGATATCCGGTCCGTCGCTGGACAAGGATCCGATTTTTGTTCAGGCCACGGGGCATGTGGTCGTGGTAAATCGGAATTTCCGTGAGGGATCCAGGCGACTCAAAAGCCGCGTGCAGATGAAAGGTCCATCCATGGCGATCGATTTGCGCAAAGAGTTTGTGCGCATCGATGGCAAGGGCAGCATGTTGATCGAAGACTACAAGCCACCACGGAAACCCGGCCAAGGCGGGGGGGCGGCGGGCGAGTCGTCCGGTAAGTCGTCTGACAGTGCCAAGCGAATGACACCATTCGGCAGTCAGTCTCGCGATGAGCCTTCGCAGACGTATCTGGGCTGGGCGAGTTCGATGAAGTATCAGTATGACGTGAACATCGCTCAACTCGATAGAGACGTGCAACTCGTGCATCGATCCGGCAGCAAAATGAAGATGGCCGCAGAGATTCTCGGCGAAAGGGAAGCCGCCACCCTGCGTGATGGACGAATCGCAACGCTCGACGCCCAGTCGTTGGTCGTGCAGTTCATCCGCACCGAAAACGACAGCAAAGCCGGGGCAAGTCGGCTTAGCGGAAACGAAGTGCAATCGTTCAACGCATCCGGGCAGGTCTATTTTGTCGACTCAGGCATCTCGGCGATCGCACAGCAGATTACGTTCTCTCGCGACGACGATACTTTGCAAATCATCGGTACCAAAGACGAGCCTGCGCAACTCTTCGACGAGCGCGGGCAGTTCCGAAGTCAGACGGGCCCACGCTTCGAGTGGAATCGGCGAACCAACACCGTCCGCGCTCAGAATTCCTATGGTCGAATGAATTAGTGGTTCGATTCAACCTGTCGGGACATTGTTCTGTTAGGACATTGTCAGCGATGTAGGGTCCGCTGTGCGGACCATTTTTCGACACCGAACATTGTTCGCGTGACGGTCCGCACAGCGGACCCTACCAAACCTCGAACGCAAAAGTTTAGGACGGGGAGCGTTCAAGCCTTTCTCGCTACTTCGCACGTCGTTCCGTTTGCCACAATTGGGAATTCTTGCAGCGGTATCATCGAACTGACACATCTTCGACACATGATGCCGCGTGTCTGCCTATTTCGAGTTGCACGACCCTCAAAAAATTTTGACGCTCGACTTGCCTTTTGATGAAGTCCGAGAATAATCTGGTGCATGCGGGGTTGGCGGATCTCGCGTATGCAATCCACCCAGTCAGGGTCTTTCGATTCTAGTTTGAATCTTGTGTGATTCCGCGCCGTGTCACTTCGTGTCCGTTGTCGGCGCGAGGCAAACGCGATGATTCTAGCGCGCTCGATTTGAACGAAGCCAATTGTTTTGAGGGTGCTTTCCGGTAGGAGGAGTGGTTCCCGCTGGGAGGAGTCTTGCCCTGCGGGGAGGCAAGTAAGGGCACACATTGACGGGGATATGAGGT
>JAADIU010000348.1 GCA_013151185.1 Planctomycetota bacterium | reverse complement strand
GACACATAGTTAACACTTTGTCCGGCATGAACGGTGAGGGGCCGGGTTCTACCCGGTCCCTTTCTTTATCGAAGTATCCCAGATCATACTCTAAGAAGCTGACCAGCCATATTTGGTCATCGACCTCGCGTATGCCAATGGTTTGGCCAGCGAACACGGAACTGAGGTTGATCTTGCGTCGCCCGATGCAGATGCGTCCGCAGCGCGTCACTCGCACAGTGCGATCGTGATACGGGTACTCGGGATCGCCGGGTGGCTCGTAGATCCGCGGTGAGGGTGTATAGAGGTCACCGGGGTAGGCACCACCCAGTGCCTGATGCGGTCGCTCGTTGTTGTAAACCCCAATGAACTGATCAAAGCGTTCCTGCTGCTGTAGGAAGTTGAATGCAGCGGGCTTTGTGGCCTCATTCTTGAGGGTCAGGTGCATGCGCTCGTGACGGCCATTTTGTTCCGGGTGTCCTGGCTTGATGCGCTGGAGCTGGATGCCAAGGCGCAACCACCAGACCGAGAGTTTACTCAGGCCAAACAGGGCGTTGCCGGAAGCGAAGGGCACGCCGTTGTCGGTGCGTATGGCATGCGGCAACCCGAAGTCCTTGAAGGCTCTCTCGAAAATACTGAAGGCGAAGTCGGAACGCGTGGAGGCGACGCCTTCACAAGTGAGCAAATATCGAGATCGATAGTCGCTGATGGTCAGTGGATAACAGTACTCGTGGTTGCCGAGCATGAACTCGCCCTTGTAGTCGGCGCACCATAGGCCGTTGGGCGAGTCAGCACCGATCAATGTTGTTCCTTGAGCCTTGTAGCGTCGTCGCTTCTTGCGTTTAACGAGGCCATTGCGATCCAATACGGCGTGCACGGTGCTGATTGCCGGTGGCTTGACCATGGAAAACTGCCGCAGCAACTTGTCGCGGATCTTGCGGGCACCCCAGGTCGGGTGTTCTTTCTTAATCCCCAAGATCGTACGCTCGATCTGGAAGGGCAGCTTGTTAGCTTGCCGGTACGGGGCCCGGCTGCGGTCGTTGAGGCCATCCAGACCACAATCCTTGTAGCGGCTGTAGATCTTGTAGCCAGTGACTCGGGAGATACCGAATTCACGGCACAGCGGCGCCATCTTCTCGCCTTCGAGCAAACGGGCTATGAAACGTAGTCTCTCATCCATCGGTTTACACTCATTCCAAGGCATCCGGGTTCTCCCCAAATACCGTTATGTGTAAACCATGTGTCCGGAACAATCTGTAAGCTATGTGTCGAGTAGCTCAATGTATTCCTTAGCAGTGCTCCGCGATGTTCCTCAAAAGAATTTGCGATTGGAAGAAAAGCCCTTTCTTGATCAATAAACAGAAAGACTGAAAGGAAGATGACTGGCGCGCGAGAAGTGTCGCGAGCAAAATGTCTGGTAGATGCTCGTTGTGTATCTGAATCGAATAGATCAGCCCGTGCGCTGCCCGGTTCGCGTCACGGGCTAGCTCAAGCTTTTCTCCGTATCTCTCTTCAGCTTGAGCCTCAAGGTTGGGCATCTCATCACTCAAGAATCCGTCGGTCTCAAAAGTGGTCATTGTTGGCTCCTGGGTCTCTTGGCCAGTTCGTCTTCGATGCCAAAACGTTGAGCGCCCGGTTAGAGCGTAGTTAATAAAATAGGCGCCGGTTCCGATCAGGCTGATCGTTGCAAGGAGTGAGGCGCGCTCTCCAATCGAACCCCCATTGAGCATCAGAATCCCGACAAAGACAAAGGCTACACCAACAGCAAATCCGAGCCAGCGAAGCAACTGAGATTCCGGATGCTGAGCAACAGCATCGCGTAGCCCCTCCGTCTGCGGTAGCCACCGCGGGGATTTTGGGCCGATCCAATACCGGCTGTTATCGCCAAAAGGTTCCTCGACGATATACGGTTCGCCATCAACCACAAATTCGCAAAAAGCATCCTCTCGAAACCAAGACAGAAGTTTTGGACTTCGCGTGACCTCAGTATTGGGAATAGAACTGATTAGCGCGCAGACGCCACGGCGACCAATCCCAGCGTTTTCGATCTCGAACGCTATTAACCTCGATTGCGAATCTTCAACGTCAAATGTCTTCATGAGTTCTGATGGGCGTAGCGTGTCAGTAGATCAGCTCGTGCTGCGAGCGGTCGTGCGGCTCAAGTCCGTAGAAGACGATTACGTCGCTGCCGTCGTTCCAAGTGAACGGCTCGTTCGTATACGGGTCGACGATCTCGCTGACCAGCGTAAGCTGGACGACGTCGTCTTTCGATACGCCATCTGAGCGCAGTTCCGCGACGAGCAGGGCGGCCCGACGAATCCCCTCAAGGTCTGATACTCGCACGGCGTAGTCGGAGAACGTCCAGTAATTCGCGGACATGACAAGATCACCCGTGAAGTTGTAGAGGCGGCTGAACGGCCGGTACGCTGATTCCTGCAGCTGGTCCGCGACCTCGACAGCAGCTGGGACCTCGTCGTACGGCACGTCGAACGCGTTGCCGAGGTCGAGCATGAGACGTGCGTGGCGATTGCTCAGTTCCTGGTGTTGCCAGAACGGCTTGAGCACCGTCCAGGTCGCACGGTCTAATGTCGTTGAGTCATTGATTCCGGTCCAGCCGCCGAATGGATTCTCGTTGTCCGCGACAACTTTCTTTGTCGACACGTCAAAGTAAGTCCACTCTCCAGCAAGGCTGCGACCCATCGATCGCTCGGCGTCCGTGATCTCGGTTCGCCAGGACGGCGGTATACCCGCAGACTTCGAATCGTCCGGTAAACGGCGAAGTACTAGGTTGCCAAGTTTGAAGTGGCGGATGATCGCGGCGGTCCCGATCATCTTTGTAATGAGCGCGTCCGAGTTCTCGAGCACCATCCGCCAGTAGACCAAGTCACGCTCAAGCGCCTTGCTGACGGCGCCTGCGTCTCCTGCGCTCGCCGACCGCCACGCATCTGCGAACATCAGGCGCTGGCCCTCGAACATCACGCTGTACGATGGCAATGGTGCGAGCAGTTCGAACGGAATCGCCTCGCGAAACTCGGTCATTGACGTCAGTACAATGTACCTGTCGAAGAGCCACTTTTCGGCGCGGAGCCAGCGCTCCACGACACCGTTGCCCGACTCAAGAAGATTCAGGCACTCGGCCTCTGATTCAGAGCAAGTCTTCGACAGGTTGGCAATGTCGTCGGCACGCTTCAGGCGGTAGTCGTAGTCGTCTTCCAGCGGGTCGTCCTCGGTCCTAAACTCTGGACGCGCGGCTTCCATCCAATCGTATCGCTCACGTCCCAACGTCATTGGGTCAACGTCGGGATGGCCTGAGAATCCCAACATATATAGGTACGAGTTGCCTTCGGTGACGACTGGCGAGGCAAGGCCTTGCATCGCTTCTAGGGCAGTGATTTCCATGGACGGCGGACGATCTTCTAAGTTCGCTATAAATAGCACCACGTAAGCAATCACCGCGAAGCCGAAAACGGCACCGAACGCCCAGGCGATCACTCTTACGGTTTTTCGAACTCTGCTCATCTTAAGACCTTAACCTATGCCGAATGTGAAATCTGCGGCCCAGATGGCACATAGAGGGTACTGACAATTTAACTCCCCCTGATCGATAATCCGGCGATGAAAACCTACAAATGCCACCGATTCCCATCAGAAATAACCAGCTATGCCGTTCGGCTCTACTACCGATTCAATCTCAGTCATCGTGACATTGTGGATCTATTCGCTGAGCGGGGTATTACAGT
>JAADIU010000289.1:2201-21313 GCA_013151185.1 Planctomycetota bacterium | reverse complement strand
GATCTGATGCGGTTCATTAAGACGAACTACCCGTCGATTCATATCCACGCATTCAGCCCCCCGGAAATTCACGCATTTCATCAAATTTTCGACATGCCGATCCGCGACATCCTCTTGAAACTCCAAAAGGCTGGGTTGGATACGATCCCGGGTGGCGGCGGGGAAATCCTGGTGGACCGTGTTCGCGACAAAATCGGACAGGGCAAAACCAACACGGCTGAGTATCTAGAGGTGATGCGACAAGCCCACAAGATCGGAATGCGAACAAGCATCACGATGATGTTTGGTCACATCGAAACGATCGAGGAGCGCATCGAAAGCCTGCAACGAATTCGCGATTTGCAGGACGAGACCGGCGGATTCACGGCATACATCACATGGACATTCCAACCCGACAACACACCTCTGGGTCGTACAAAGCAGTTCCCTCCCGACTACCAAGGCCTTCCCGATGGCAAGCATTTGATGCTGGCGGACGCGGCTGAATACCTGAAGGTTCTCGCCCTGTCGCGGCTGTTCCTCGACAACATCGACAATGTGCAATCGAGTTGGGTAACCCAGGGTCCGGCGATTGGCCAACTCGCCCTGTTTCACGGAGCGAATGATATGGGCTCCGTGATGATGGAGGAGAACGTTGTATCCGCAGCCGGCACGACATACTGCCTCGCCGAAAACGAAATCCGCGCACTCATCGACGACGCGGGTTGGCAGCCCAAGAAGCGCAACTGTTACTACCAGTTAATCGATTGACTCACCCGACAGAACCGCCCCACTTTGTCAATTTGGGAGGGGTTGCTTGTGTCGATGGCTTTTCGCTATACTCAAATCCTGTTCACCCAGTTGTTGTTGCGGACCCATATCTTTCTTCGAATAGTAGACGCACATCTGGGTCGAGGAAAACAGCGCGCACATGCCTTACCGCGCCCGGGCGGGCTGCCAGCAACCGCCTTCCTCGTGTCGGGTGGTAGGTAGCTTGGCCGCACCCCAAAACGCTCGCGGTCGCCACTGCTGTCCATCTGAATCTGATTGGGCTGAATCTGGTCGGGAAAAATACTTTTGAGTGCAGCGGGTTCGCGCGACCACGCAGCACTGCGGCCAATTGAACGGCGCCTTGAGACTCGGTTTAACGAATGATCGATTTGGATGCCGTTCAAAAACAGGCCCAAGAAGACCTGCTTCTGACCTGCCCGCAGGGGCGCACACATCCGATGTTGTGGGACCACTCCCTGCGCGTGTTCAAATCGGCTCGCCTCGTCGCGCGTTTTCCCGAAGTAGACAATCGCGCGGTCGATGATGACGTGCTCAGCATCGTATCCCTGTATCACGATTCCGGATGGGCGGTTCAGCATCGCGATCGGGAGGTCGCTATCGACGAGGTCCTCGACGACATCACGTCGTCCATTCAACGCACGGTGGGCGCATCATTCATGGTGAACCAGCTTGCGGGACTCGTCAACAAATCCACGTTGGAACACGCCGCCGAGTGCATCCGCGTACTCAGCGACCATGACATCACACCGATCGAAGCCCAAATCGTCGCCGAGGCGAACCACCTCGATGAGTTTCACGTTTTCTCCACCTGCTCGAAAGTATGCAGGCAACTCCTCAACGGCAAATCGATCGATTCCGTCATTGAAACGTGGGACAACCAAATGCTTTATGGGTATTGGTCCGCGAAGATTAAGGATTCGTTCCGCTTTGGGAATGTGCGCGAGATTGCGAGCGCCCGTCTTCAAATTCTGGAAGGACACATCCAGAACATCAAGCGCCACAACGGCAACGAGGACTTGCTGGAATTTCTGAACGGGGATTGACGGTCACCGCAGTTCCGATCGGCAGGGTTAGGCTGATCGGGACTGGGACAACCGGGATTGGGAAAACAACGTCCTACGCACCCGCCGCCACCGAAAGTTGGTCACGAATCGCCTGGGCGATTTTCTGATATACGGCGCTTGGAATCACGTCGATCTTGAGCACGGTCGCCAGTTCTTCGACGTCGGCTTCCACGCCTCCGATGATTTCGACCAACGCGGACAGTTCCACGCCCGCAAACGCAACCGCCGCCGAGCACGTCTCGACGCATGTGTTCACGTCCGGAATTTCGCACAGCAGTTTGGCGATTCGGTCGGAGGCATTCACCACGCGGGCCATCTGCGAAGCGTTGTCGGTCACGTCGATCGATTCTGTGTGGCTATGCTTGACCGCATCGCACATCGCCTCGGGAAGCCCCCACTCGGAAAGCACCATCGCGGTGACTTCGCCGTGGCTGGCACCGACCAACTTCACCTCGTCTTCTTCGGTAAACGTACCACCATGCGGGGCGTATTGAGTGACGATCGAATCGTACTCCTCGCTCATCGCTTGGGAGAGAATCGCCACACCGATGTCGGCTAGGAGTCCTGCGAGGAAGACCTCGTCGCGAAGTCGCGGGCACACCTTGTCTGCAATGCGAGCACCGATCACCCCGCATGCGAGTGAGCGTCGCCAATAATAACTTGTGTCAAGTTTGCCGCCCGAAGAATCACCCATCGCCTCAACCAAGTATCGCCCGAGCACGAGCGAACGTGTTCGCCTTGGCCCGAGGAGCGTCAACGCCTGCTTGAGCGAAGTGACTTTTCGAGAGACGCCAAACAGCGCAGAGTTCGACAGGCGCAAGATTTCGCTGACCGTACCCGCGTCCACACTCAGCACTTTCACCACGCTGTTGTAGTCGAAGTTCGGATCCTGAATGACTTCGAGAAAACGGGTCACGACTTGCGGCATAGACGGGACAGCCGCTGATTTGCGAATGGCTTCTACGACGTTGGCGTTCATCCTCTGGTCTCCGATGGTGGATCGACAGCCCCAAACCCAATCGTGGCGCGGCTCTTATTCTCATCGGAAGATTACAGGACCAAGTGAACGCGAATCGGTGGGCACATCGGGGACCGTCAACTTTGGTTTGACACCGCTTTGGGCGCGGCGGAATGTGCAATCGAGTCTGCCCAACAGCCCTTTTCGACCTCGACAGCCGGGCCGGCCATGAGGATTTGGTCGGCGACATCGACATGGACGACCCCACCCGGCTGATCGACGCGGCATCGGGATGAACACCGCCCAGACCGAACGCCCGCAACGACAGCCGCACACGCGCCCGTCCCGCACGCCAACGTCGCCCCACTGCCCCGCTCCCACGTCTGCATCTTCAGGTGATGACTCGCGATCAGTTCGACAAAGTGGACGTTGACGCTGTCGGGAAACAGCTCCACGCAGGATTCGATAAGCCGCCCCACCTCGGGCACGTTCACCGCGTCCACAGATTCGACGAACACGACGCAGTGCAGATTCCCGAATCCAAGGACCGTAACCTCAAACGAGGAATCGCCAATGCAAATCTTGCGGTCGAAGGCTTCCTCACCATCCAACGTGCAATTCAATTCTTCAAGGCGTGTCTCGGCTTGGCCCATTGCGACTGTGACGGATTCGACCGAGCCGTTTCGCGAAATGCAGTGTGCCTCTCGGATGCCGCCATCGGTCTCAATTGTCAGGCGAACGATTTGCAACTGATCTTCGATCGCCCACTCGCGCTGAAGAAGGGATGTCAGCAGAGTCCGGCGGACGTTGTCGGGTAAACCTTCGCACGATGATGCAAGTTGCTTCGACATGCTACCCAAGGAAGCGGGACCAAGAACGCTCCCAAGACTCTCCGGCGAATCTTCCACCACCCGCTTGACCAGACATCGCACGCCGTTTCCGCACATTGCTGCCCGCGAGCCGTCGGCATTGTAGATGACCATCTTCACGTCGGCGCTCGAAGACGGATGAATCAGAAGCAACCCATCCACATCAAGACGATCGCCGCCGTGTTGCATTGCAGCTTCGAGTACGCCTTGATCGGTCAGCCCGCCGCATCGCGCATCGACGACGTAGAAAGAATTACCACAACCGTGCATCTTGGCATATCGCATGTTCGCATCTTACGCGCTGGTGCGTCGCGATAGAAGCCGTACGCCAGAAACCCACCGCGCAAAATGGTGGCCCAGCCAATGCTTTGACTGGGCCGGACCCATCTCTCTCCCAACAAGTCACTTTCCCGGAAGCCATTTTCACATGCAACTATGGCTAAATCTGAATGTCCAAGTGCGCGGATTCCTGCGATGCATCGTCTTGCGGTTCGACAACCGACCGTTCGTCCGTCGGTTCCTCTTCGGAAGTACCGAAGGCGCGGCCTTGGCCGCCTGCACCTTCTGCGTCTGCAAAAACCGCCGTATCGCCATCGCTTGTCTCAACGCTGTTCGCAGCGTCGTTGGCTTTTTCGGCCCGATTGGCTGCAATCTGCGTTTGACCGGTGCGATCGGCATCGCGCAATCGAGATGCCTCTGCCGCAACGAAACCAGCCTGCGCCGACGCTCCCAGAATGTTCGGAGGCACGGAGGACATGGCGTGAATTCTCCAAAAAACGTTGGCCGCACTGCGTGTTGGCCGCACTGTGTATCGGCGGAGGGACGACTCCGCCATGACGGAAACCTGCGAACCTGCCACGCTACGATTCAATCATAGCATCGCGACAATGTCGATAGAATGGGGGACCAACAAGATTTGCAATCAACTGTCAGCAGCCGTCAACCGGGTGCAACATTATCGGGCGTGCGCACAGCCACACGCACGTCGTTGCGGCGGTAGGTTAGTGGCGTGATTCAACGGCGTAGGGTCCGCTGTGCGGACCATTTCTCAGCATCGAACATTGTCTCTGCAACGGTCCGCACAGCGGACCCTACCGGAAATCTCGAACGCAACAGTGTGCGACGAGGCGCGTTCAAGTGAAGAGGATGTCCGATTTTTTCGCTTCACACCACTGGGCAGATCTGATCCGAAGCCTCAGAATTAGGCGTGAGACAGTTCGCGCTCGCGGTTGTTCAACTGCGATTTGAGCCGATTCAAGATAGCCGAGTGCATCTGGCTGACCCTGCTTTCAGACAGATCGAGCGTGGCGCCGATTTCCTTCATCGTCATCTCTTCGTAGTAGTAGAGAATCAAGATGAGGCGCTCGGCGCGCGTCAAACCGCGTGTAATCAAACGCTTGAGGTCTCGCTTCTGAACTTCGGCGACGGGGTTTCGGCCACGCTTGTCTTCGAGCACATCGATCTCGCAAACGTCGCGGCTTGAGTCGGTCTCGAAGTGTTTTCGGGAGAGAGAAATTTGTGACACAGCCGTGGCATCCCGCACGAGTTTTGCGAGTTCCGACTTGGTAACACGCAGCTTCTTCGCCAGTTCGGTCTCGGTGGGCTTGCGTCTCAACTCGGCTTCCAACTCGCGACAGACTCGCTGCAACTTGTTGGCGCGACTTCGTACGAGTCGGGGTACCCAGTCCATCGCTCGCAGTTCGTCGAGCATCGCTCCGCGAATCCGAGGCGCGCAGTACGTCTCAAACTTGACCCCCCGACCCATGTCGTAGGCTTCGATCGCGTCCACCAAGCCAAAAATGCCTGCCGACACAAGGTCATCGACTTCGACCTCATCGGGCAGCTTTGTGCAGATCCGGTCAGCCGTGTACTTGACAATGGGAAGGTAGGTTTCCATCAGGCGGTTGCGCAAGGGGCACCCTCCCGAGAGCTTGAATTCCTTCCAAATGTCTACCACATCTGAACCCGTTCTCAGTGCCGGCATGATTCTCCTCCGTGAGACACGATTTCCACTGCAACATCTGTCCAACCGTTAAATCACCAAACCTTCCGCCCCAGCATCCGTGCCGGTGGCGCATGGCGGCAATTATCCTTCGGGCACATCCAAATCACTCGCTGCCGAACCGCCAGCAGCCAAATCACCAGCAGCTTGTGCGACTTGTATGTCGTCGTCAAGATCTGCTGCACCGTCACTTTCCTGCGGTAGCGATGCCGCCAATTGTTGAACTTCGTATTCGCCAATCACCATCTGTGCCGCCGCCCCGACCGTCAGTCCGATGACGCAAAACACCACCAGCGCCCAAAGCGCTCGCGACAAAATGACCTCTGCCGGGTTTCCGACGATCAAGCCGGACAGCGTTGCCAACCCGAACGCAAACAAACCCAGCGCAGCTCCGGTGTACCGAGCAACCATCATGCACCGTCCTGTGCGCAGAACACGGAAGGGAACCGAAGTCGGCTAGGCAGGCACGCAATTGAATTTGTGAGACGTGGCAGCACTGAGGTTCCTTCCTCTGTTACTCCGCGATTGAGAACTGTAAGCCTGCATCCTTACAAGCCAGTGCTGTTGAATCGACATCCGTGCGATTCCAGCATTTGATTCCTATCATCAGGCGACGCCAACAGTCCGTCGCCCGGAAGATCATCGTCACGTCACCGCATCAGAACATGCTTGCGACTCTTTGCAGAAAACTGCGTTGCTCACCCGAGCCAAACGATCGGGCTCCAGCCAAACGGGCCGCAATAACCGAAACACACAGACTTGCAGAGCACTTGGGATAGCGGGTGACAAACGGCTCCCGGTGTCGAACCGCAAGTTCAACATGTGTATCATGCAAGACGTATCCGGCATTCGCAATATCAAAGTTTATGAATTTTTCACAGGCATCGCGCACGCGACCAAACGACTTGCGTGCCTCGCCACGGCTCTCAACCATATTGACCAAAAGCCTAACAGAACCGTCGTAACCTTCGTTCAATAAAGTTTTAATGGTAGCGTAAGCATCAACCAGCGACGTGGGTTCGGGTGTGGTGACGACAAGTACAACATCGGCAGCGCACGCAAACTGGGTAACGTTGGGACCGATGCCTGCGGCGCAGTCAAAAAAAATAACCTCGGCTGAAATGGACTTGATTCGTTCGACCAACTCCGGAAACGCCCGATCGGTTGAACGACTTTCAGCCCCCGCCCCCGCCCCACCGCCGGCGACGCCCGCGACAAACTTGAGCCCACCCGTTGTCAGATGACACACCTGTTCCACATCCATCGACCCGTTGATGACATGGGCGAGGTTGCGTAGCGGCGCGGCATTCAGGAGAACGTCTGCGTTGGCCAATCCCATGTCGAGATCGACCAATGCAGTTTGCAATCCGTTTTGCTGAATGCACGTTGCGAGGTTGACCGCGAGATTGCTTTTTCCAACACCGCCCTTTCCACTCGTCACGGCGATCGTTGTTGCGGCTTTCTTTGTGCCAACACTTGTTGGCGCGGCGCGCTCGCTGCGGTGTCGCAACGAAGAGGGCTTCGCCATGATTGTGTTTCGTACGCGTGTCAAGACTTCTACTCCACCATCACGACTTGTTGCGCGATGGAGTCGGCCAGCGCTTCGCGCACTTGCACGTTGATTCCATCGGGCACGTCCTGTCCGGTTGTCGTGTACGAAAACCGAATCTGCGTTTGGCTCACTGCATTAAGAACCACAGCCACGCCAATCGCCTCATCTTGCTTGGTCAAAATCAAACGGTCTGCGCCCACTGTCGAGAATCGATCGACCACATCGCGCATCACCCGTCCACCCGTGGTCGCCGGCAGAACCAAATGCGTCTCATCAATGTCGATGGATGCCAACTGGTTCGCCAGGGCGATCAACCCGGCAGAATCGTTCTGACTCAAACCGGGTGTGTCGATGAGAATCACATCGAAGTCTGACCACTCACTTGCGACGGATGCCAATTCTGACGGATTCTTGATGACCCGCAACGGTACGTCAATGATATTCGTATACGCCCGGATCTGTTCGACCGCGCCGAGCTTTTTCGTGTCCAATGTCACACAGCCCACCGACAAGTTCCTACGAACCGCAAAGTCGGTCGCGAGCTTGGCCAGGGTCGTCGTTTTTCCTACGCCTGTAGGGCCAACGAACGCAACCACGGTGGCTTGGGCCTTCGCCGTCGGGTCAATTTCACATACGGGCGGGAGCATCTTGACGAGAAGCTTTGACAACACCTGCCCCACTGCCGACGGATCCGATCTGAGTTCGATGGGCAATTCGCGTTCGAGGTTTTCCATGAGTTGCCCGGCGATCTCGTGGGCTACGTCGGCTTCGATGAGACGGCGGTACACGTCGAAGAGTGAATCGGGCTCCAGGTGCGCAGGCGGTTCGACGCGCGAAGCGACTGCGAGCGAATCGCTGTCCGACGGGGTGCGTTGACTTCGTGCGTTTCGACGGTCCGTCTTGAACCGCGCAGGCACGTCATCCACCGAAGCCGCCGCTGTCACTTCGACCACGCACCGCGGCGCAGCACCCAGTAAGCTCCGCCGCTGATGCGTCTTCGTGTGCAGGATGACGGCATCGTCTCCAAGCTCGCGCTTGACCCGCGCCAGTGCGTCCGGCATCGAGTTGGCTTTGATCGTTCTAAGAGTCTTCATCAAGGGTCACCATGGCGCGCGATTCGATTGTCGCGTCTCGGACGATTTCGTTGTAAGACAAAACGGAAACGGATTCCAACGAGCCTTCAATGATCCGGCGCACCCACATGCGCAGCTGCGGCGGACACAACACAACCGGTGTCTTCCCGTTGCAAACCGGCATGACACGATCGACCGTTTCGCTGATGGCTTTTAGCACCGACTGTTGCAACTTTGGCGAGAGCGTCAGCACCGATCTGCCGTCGGTGGTTTGCACGCTGCCCGTGATCATTTCTTCAATGCCTGGGTCCAGCGTGATGCAGTTGATCTTTCCTTCATCGTCTCGATGCAAATGGCAGATCGTTCTCGCGAGCGCGTGGCGCACATACTCGTTCAACAGCTCCGGGTCTTTCGTACGCGGTGCCCAATCGCCCATCGACTCGACGATTGTTTCGAGATCGCGAATCGGCACGCGTTCGCGCAGCAACCGCTGCAATACGGCTTGAATCTCGCCCGGTTTGAGAATGGTGGGCACGACTTCTTCGACCAACTTCGGCGCGCGTTCCTTGAGGTTGTCGAGCAGGCGGTTCACTTCCTGCCGCGTGAGCAGCTCGTCGCCATGGCGTTTGATGATCTCGGTGAGATGCGTCGCCATCACGCTGGTCGGTGGAACGACGGTGTAGTTGCGAAGTTCGGCTTGCTGCTTGTCGGCTTCGCGAATCCACAGCGCGGGCAATCCGAATGCGGGCTCGGTCGTATCCATTCCGTGGATCTTTTCGGTGACGGTGCCCGAATCGATCGCCAGCAGATGACCGGGTACGGACTCTCCGCGAGCGACTTCCATCCCCTTCATTTTCACGGCGTATTGGTTGGGCTGAAGCTGGATGTTATCGCGAATGCGAATGGGCGGAACGACGATGCCAAGTTCCTGAACAATTTGTCGCCGCATATTGGTGATGCGATCGAGCAAGTCTCCGCCCTGCTTTCGATCGACGAGCTTGATCAAACCGTAACCCACTTCCAACTCCATCGCATCGACCGCGAGGAATGTTTCGGGCCGATCCTTTGCTGCGGGCTTGGCTTTTTCCTTGGCGGTTGTCGCTTTCTTTTCTCTTGCTTCTTCGCGTCGCAGCAACAAAGCAATGGAAACGCAGCCGGTGCCCAACATCAGCAGCGGCGCCTTTGGCAGTGGGGTCAAAGTCAAAACACCCATGAACAAGCCCGCAAGAATCAACGCCACCGGTTGCGCGGTAAGCTGCGAGAGCAGTTCGCCGCCCAGATTGCTTCGCGATGCACTTCGCGTCACGATCATGGCGGCTGCCACTGAGACGATGAATGCGGGAATCTGCGACACCAACCCATCACCGATGGTCAGCTTCGTGAAGATGCGAAACGTATCACCGAGGCTCATGTCCAGCTCGACCATGCCAACGTACAAACCGCCGAGAATGTTGACGATGGTGATGATGATTCCCGCAATCGCGTCACCGCGAACGAA
The DNA here is from genome assembly GCA_013151185.1 of Planctomycetota bacterium. Taxonomy (GTDB): domain Bacteria; phylum Planctomycetota; class Phycisphaerae; order UBA1845; family UBA1845; genus UBA1845. The sequence goes on along the minus strand of JAADIU010000289.1, from coordinate 11,526 downwards.
TTTACTCGCACCGTCCATCGCACCGTAGAAATCGGACTCGCGTGTGATTTCGCTTCGACGGCGTTTGGCTTCGATTTCATCGATGGTACCGGCATTCAGATCGGCATCAATCGCCATCTGCTTGCCCGGCATTCCGTCTAACGTGAACCGCGCCGCCACCTCGGCGATTCGCGTGGCGCCTTTCGTGATCACGACAAATTGAATCACCACGATGATCGAAAAGATGATCATCGCCACCATGATGGAGCCGCCGGACACGAAATTTCCGAACACCATAATGACCTTGCCTGCCGCGGCTTCGCCTTCTTGTGCGTTGGTCAAAATGAGGCGTGTGGTTCCGATGTTGAGAACCAGGCGGAACAACGTCATTGAAAGAAGCAGTGATGGAAACGCGGAAAATTCTAACGGACTTTTGACGTACATCACGGTCACAAGGATGACAGCCGCCAGGGTGATGTTGGTCGCGAGGAGGAAATCCATCAATGGCGTGGGAAGCGGTGTGAGGATCGCGACGATCAACCCCAACGCCAGAATGGGCAGCAGCATCCCGCGCGCGTCGGATACCTTTCCGAGAAGCGCCGGAAGCTTGAATCGATCGATTGTGGATACTGCTCCGTCAGCCATTCAACATGCCTTCTTGTTTGAATCTTTCCCCGTGCGTATCGACAAGACGCTCGATACCTACGACGCCAGTGGCACCGGACGTGGGCCGAGGTTCTTGCCCGAGAGTTCGTAGACGTATGCGAGCACTTCTGCGATGGCCTCGTAGAAGCGGTGTGGAACTTCCTGCCCCACTTCGACCGCGTCGTACATCATGCGAGCCAGTTCTTTTCGTTCGACGATTGGGACGCAGTTTGCGGCTGCGATCTGTCGAATGCGAAACGCCATCCAATCTGCACCTTTCGCGATCACCTTGGGTGCCGACATCGTTTCACTGTCGTAGCGCAGTGCGATCGACAGGTGCGTGGGATTCGTAATCACCACGTCTGATTTTGGCACGTCCTGCTGCAACCGCTGCATCGCCAGTTTCATCTGCACTTCGCGGCGACGGCGCTTCATGAGCGGGTCGCCTTCCATGTGCTTCAATTCTTCCCGAACTTCTTCCTTGCTCATGCGCAAATCTTTTTCGTGTCGTTGTCGCTGATAGGTGTAGTCGATCAGGGCGAGGATCAGCATCACGATCGCCAGCCGCAGCCCGATGTCGAACACCATGGATGCGGCAAGTCGGTACACGTCGATGGCGGCCAGGCTCGATGCGAAGATGATCTGTTGAATGGTCCCGGCGACCGTCCAGTAAACGACCGCGACCATCAATGCCATCTTGCCGAGATTGATCGCCGTCGTGACGGCAGTTCGCGGCGAGAACAAACGCTTGAAACCCTGCAGAGGGCTGATTTTTGAGAACGAGGGTGTGACCGGGTGCCAGGTCAAGAGCCATCCGACCTGCCAGTACAGTGTCACCAACGCGGCGATGAGGACGACAATAAAGATCGGCACCAACATCCATATCATCACGCTTGCAAACGAACCCGCCGTCGCGGTCAACCCGCCCGCACTCAACGAATCATGCTCCGACAGTCCCGCCTGAACGAGGTTCAGCAGCTTCCCCCACATCGACGGTCCGAGCCATTGGATCGCCAGAAGCGCCGACAACGTCACGACTGCCGCAGTGAGGTCCTGACTCTTCGCCACCTGCCCCTTCTCGCGAGACTCCTGCCTGCGCTTGGGTGTTGGGGCTTCTGTTTTTTCACCGTTCTGATCAGCCATGTGCGCTCAGTTTTCAAGTGAATGTAGGGTGGGCCGTGCCCACCAATTCGTCTTCCATTGACCCTGCGGTGGGCACAGCCCACCCTACCACGGCTCGGTCGAAACAAACTGCTGTCTTCCTATAGCCCGAAGGCCTCGCGACTTTTATGGATTGCTTCCGCGAACGCCGAGTCGAACAGTCCGTCCGCTGCCGTCAGCGCAAAACCGGCCATCGCGAGTGCGATCAAAATTCGTACGACAAAACCCACCGACAAGATGTTCAACTGTGGCATCGTTCTTGAAAGAAAACCGAGCACGATCGTCGCAATAAACAGTGACATCAACACCGGCGCGACCAACCGCAGCCCGGTGGTCATGCTCATCGTCAGAAGTTCGATCATCAGGTTGAGGATATTCGGCTGGGTTCGATACGACATCACCGGAATGGTCGAAAACGTATCGAGCAATGCGCGCATGAGTTCGCGATGCCCGCCCATCAAAACGAATGCCGTCAACGCAACAATGAAGAATAACTGTCCAACGATGGTCGTGTTTGAATTGAGAGCGGGATTGAACACCTGCCCCAGCCCCAAACCGGCTTGCTGACCAATCACCATGCCCGCAAGCTGAAAACCGGTGAAGACGATGTTCGTTGCCAAGCCCAAAACCAAGCCGATGACCAGTTCGCCGAACACACCGGCGAGTCCGGATGCGATGGTGAGGTCGGTTGGCAGGTTCGGAGCGACGACCGGAAACACCGACAAAGCCACAGCCGCAGCCAGTGCGACACGAATGCGCACCGGAACCGCCTGGCTGCCAAACACCGGCGCAACGATCATCAGTCCGCTGATGCGGAACATGACCATGGCATACAGCGGAAGAAACATGGGTCCGCGAGCCAGAAGAAGAAAAATGTCGTCGTCGATCATGTTGCATTACCACGGCTCATAGATGAAAAGAGACTGCGTATATGCGAGCATTTTGGTGGCGATCCAGGGGATGAAGAAAATGCCCGCAATCACCATCGCCGCGATCTTCGGAACAAACGTCAGCGTTTGCTCCTGAAGCTGCGTCACGGCTTGAAAAAGTGAAATCACCAGACCGACCACCAAGCCGATCAGCAGAATGGGCGCGGCAGTCATCAACGCCATCATGAATGCGTTGCGTCCCAGGTCGAGCGCTTCCGTGAATTCCATCGTATTCTTCCTGAAAATTCGGCGCACGCGGACGAACCGGCGCACCTTTCGTCAATGAAAACTATAGAGCAACGATTGAACGATCAGATGCCATCCGTCTGCCAGCACAAAAAGCAGCAACTTGAACGGCAAGGAAATCAACACCGGTGGCAACATCATCATGCCCATCGAAATCAGGATCGATGCGATCACCATATCGATGACAAGAAACGGTAGGTAAATCCGAAAACCCATCACAAACGCGGTCTTGAGTTCGCTTAAAATAAATGCGGGAATGAGCGATGTGGTCTTCACATCTGCAAGTCGCAAATTCTCATCCGGCGGAATCGGGCCGCCTCGGCGATACTCTTCAAACAGGTAAATGTCTTCGTGGTTTTCCGATGCCTCGATCTGTCGGTACATGAAGTCGCGCATGTGCCCCATCGCAATGTTCAATGCGGCCCGCTGTGAAAGTTCCTTTTCCAGATAGGGCGAGACAGCCTCCGAATAAACCTTGTCGAACGTGGGCGCCATCACCGCGATCGTGATAAACATCGACAACCCCAGCAGCACCTGCCCCGGCGGAAGCTGTGGTGTCGCCAACGCCTGCCGAAGCAGCGCAAGAACGACAACGATTCGCGTGAAGCTCGTCATCAAAATGAGCAGCGCCGGAACCAGCGTCAGCACCGTCATCAATACAAGAATTTGAAGCGTGGTGGTTACGCCTTTGGCGCTGTCTGCCGTCGGGATGACGCCACGCAGATCGGGAATGCCAACCGGATTGTCGATGGGTGCAGACGACTGCGCAAGGACCGGGGCTGCCGCTCCAACCACAACGATTGCAGCCAGCGCGAACAGCAACCGGCGTTTGATTGAGCATCCATGCTCTTTGAACATGCGCCACTCCATAGCGCCAATGTGGATGACAGCGCGGTTGGTCCGCGTGTCGGTAGATTTACGTCTTTTGAAGCGTTCGCAACCGGGCGAGCAAATCGTTTAACTGGTTTCGCTTCTTCTCACCCGTCTGAACTGGAACTTGGGGCTTGGCGTCTGCGATTGGTTCCGGCATGATGCCTTCCACCGATTCGCGCGACACCGTTGCATCATCTGTCGAAGGAACACCCAAACTCGTGTCCGGCGTGTCCGCCGATTCGTATTGCTCGAACTCCCTCGCCAGTGCAGAATCGAATTCGTTCGTCTCGATTCGCGTTGATTCGCCTCGCCCCAACAACATAGCCACCTCGGCTTCGTCGGTGATTTCCGACAGCATGTTCACCGCGTCAGCCGTCGCACCCAAAAGGACAATCCGCTTGCCCACATGCAGCAACACGACCGACTGCTTCGACGAAATCGCCGTTCTCCCCACGATGCGCAGGTGCTCGATATTTGCAGTACGGGCCGCAGGAACCCACCGACGAAACGCGGCTGCGACGGCGCCGATCAAACCCAAGACGACAAACAGAGCGATGAACGGAGATCGATACCAAGGCAAGCCTGTCTTCGCGGTTTGCGCCGCGGTACCCGTTGTTTGATCCGAGCGCCCTCGCGGAATGAGGGCCTGTTCGTCACCGAGGGTCTGTCCCGCGACGATGTCAACATTGGTCGTGTCGGTTGATTCGGTTTCGGCGTACGCGGCGTCGTCGACGGCCCGCTCAGTCAAGCCGATCTGCCCGTCCGGGTTGCGATCGGGTTCTTGAGTTGTGGCGACTTGTTGCGTTTCTGTAGTGTCCGCGCCATCTTGAACTGGGTGATTCTCGAAGCGGTTGTCGTCCGCGCGTTGGGGTGCCTGCACATGCTCCCGAAGTTCCACAGCCGTATTCGCCAGCGGCTGATCCTGTCCGAAAGCTGGAACCACCAGATACGCCAAGCCCACCGAGCAGGCCATCGCGATTCGTTTTGTCGACTCCATTCGACACCTCGTTTTCTAACTGGATCGGTTTTGGAATGACGGCTGCGCTAACCTGCGGCGCGATTCTCTGTGCCCGAAATAATCTCACTGACGCGAACGCAAAAGTTATCGTTAAGCACCAACACTTCACCGCGAGCGACCAGGCGTTCGTTCACGAACACATCGACGGGATCACCGGCAAGGCGATCGAGTTCGACGACGCTGCCTTCGCCCAGATGCAGCACATCCTCGACGAACATGCGCGTCCGCCCGAGTTCGATCTTGACGTGAAGTTGAACGTCGTGCAGGAGGCTGAGCGGTTGCGTGGATTCTGTGTAGACCTCTTCTTCGTCGAACGCAGGGAGGACGATTTCCTCGAGGGGTAGGTCGGCGGCTTGTGTGCTTGCACCGCCTGCTTCTGCCGCTGCGGCCTGTTCTTCCGCAATGGCTGCCGCCATCGCTGCGCCCATTTCATCGAGCGGACGACCTTCGGAATCCAATTGCGGCTGATCGGATGCGGCATCGTTTACGTCTGTACTTGCGACTGGTGGCGCTGACGAATCTGCCGATCCCCCGCCGCCACCCATGAGCGCATCAATGTCGGCTTGGCTGAAACCTTCGTCCTCGCCTTCGCCAAACGATGCACCCGGAGCCGCTTCACTTGCAGGTTCGGGCGTACTTGAAGGCTCGGGGGTGGCCGCGTTTCCCGCCATCGCAGCATCGATGTCGGCCTGCGAAAGTTCTCCCGAACCTTCGTCGTCCGAATCACCGTTGATGAGGGCTTCGATTTCGTTCTGGTCCATGACCGGGGCACTTGTGTCGTGACTGCAACGCGGGCCATCGCGGCATTCGCGATCGCTCCGTCAACGGCACATGTATTATCGGTACCTCGGGTGGGGCAACCGTAATCAAACGTTTGCGGGGGACTGGAAGAATTTGGGGATGAGCAACTCCTCAATAACCTGATCGTCGCCCAACACGTCTTCCAGTTCGTGCTGCAACTGCCTGCGAATGGTTTGCAGTTCAGGCTCGTTGAGGAATTTCATGTCCGCGCCACGGATAACAGTGTTGAAACGGTCCATGATCGTCGATTCTCGAAGTTTGATGACCTCCTCAACCTGTTCTTTTTGGTCTGATTGAACACGAATCGTGACCTGCATGTTGTACAGGAAGAGCCGTCCATCGCGTTTGTTGTAGGCGTTGAGCTCGGGCAGTGCGATTTCGACCTGGTCTTTGACCCGCTGCATGTGCTCTTGCTGGTCCGATATTTGTTCCGCTTTGACCGGTTCCGTCTTGTAGACCATTTTCGTGGCGAAGAAGATCCCGCCACCCTCCAGCGCGAGAATGCCCGCGATCATCAACATGGTCTTGAGTTTTTTCTTGCCCTGCGCCGGCTGCGCGTCCTGGGCTTCGACGTTTGCGGCTTCATCGGCCATCGGTAGACTCCTGCATCTCTCTTTTGATATCCGACTGGTTGTAGTCTTCGATCGTTGCTTCCGTCACGACAATTTCGACGCGGCGATTCACCGCGAGTTCGCGATCGGTATACGCCTGCCGAAGCACCGGCGCTTCGGGGCCCGCAGCCACCAAGCGCAACCGCGCCGCTCTGATTCCGCTTCGTTCCAATACCTTCTTGATCGCTTCCGCCCGCGCATACGACAGCGCCCACGGATCGCTCCACAGGCTGTCTTTCGGAAGTGGTTCCCGGGTGGTGTGCCCGGTGATTTTGATGATCGTGTTGTGCCCCACGGTTTTTTCCGCCATCTGTTCGACGAGCCGTTCGGCATCCGGTTTCAACACGTCACTGAATCGGTCGAAGGTGATTCGTCCCCCGATTTCTACATGAATGCCTTCGCGCACATCGGTCACGCGAAACACGCGACCTTGAATACCGGCATCGTCCGAGTCACCATGATCGGCTTTTGGTCGAATCACAATCTGCTGCAATTTTTGAAGCAGCGAGTTTGGATCCAACGGCTTGGAAATGACAGCGTGGATCTCACCGGAGTTCCCAAACGCCTTTCGCAACGACTGCATCACCTGCTGGAATTTTTCATCCTTTTTGATTTCGCTCATCGACACGATGATGACGAAAAAGCACAGCAGCAGCGACATCATATCACCAAACGTCACCATCCATTCCGGTGCGCCCGCTTCTGCCTCAGCTTGTTTTTTCTTTCTGGCCATCGTTTCCGTCGCCTCTATGCCGCTTCCGCCGCGTCTTCCGCAGAGAACCGCTTCGACAACGGCAGGAACGTCAGAAGTTTTTGCTCCACGACACGCGGGTTGTCACCGGACTGAATCGCCATGACCCCGCGCAGGATAATGTTCTTGATCATGATTTCCTCGGCGCTTCGCCTGCCGAGTTTTTCAGCCAATGGCAGCGCCACCAAGTTGGCGACAAGGGCACCGTACATCGTGGTCAAGAGTGCGACGGCCATACCGGCACCGATCTTGCTTGGGTCGTCCATGTTCGCAAGCATCTTCACCAAACCGATGAGGGTTCCGATCATGCCAAACGCAGGGGCGAATCGACCGATGTTGTCGAACAGCGCCTTGCCCTGCGCGTGACGGTCTTCGATCGCCTCAATTTCGCTTTCCAGGACGGCTTCGATGAGTTCCGGGTCGGTTCCATCCACCGCCATCTGAATACCCGACACGAGAAACTCGTCGTCCATTTCGCGCACGGAATTTTCGAGCGACAAAATTCCATCACGTCGCGCGACTTCCGCGTAGTGGACCAACTCCTTGATCAACTCGGGTTGATTCCGCGCCTTGAAGAACACCGCGTGCTTGACAACCTTTGCAATTTTGAACACATCCTGCAAAGGAAAGCTGATCAAAGCGGTAGCCGACGCACCACCGATCACAATGGCCACCGACGGATAGTCGATAAACATCTTGATCGAGGCGCCCGACACCATGCCCCACAAGATCAAACCGCTTCCTGCGAGCAGACCGATAATCGTGGCAATATCCATAAATCCATCCTGTGGCGCGGGCCCAACTCGCAGTTGCAGGCACCGCCTATGCTATCGACGACCTCAAACTTGAAAGTTAACTTCCAACCGCGCCGCGATCACGCGACCTGAAAATTCCGAATGCGGCGGGCATACTCGACCGCCCGCTCAACCACTTCTTCAACGCTCTCGGTGACCATAAAATGATCACCCGAAACCAGAGTGATCAGAGTATCGGGCGTCGCCTCGATGAGTTTGATCAACTCTGCGTTCACGACGACCGCCCGTCCACTTAGTTTGGTCACAACAATCATCTGCCTGCGTTCCTCACTTCGACCCGTCCGCGCCGGTTATCGGGCCAGCAGCAACAACTCCTGCAACATGTCGTCCGCGCTGCGAATCACCCGACTCGCCGCAGAAAACCCCGTCGATGCCGTAATCAGGTTGACGAATTCCCGAGACAAATCGACGTTGCTCAGTTCAAGCGACCCCGAAATAATAGAACCCGCGCCCTGCGTCCGTGGTGCCGTGATCTGTGCGTCGCCTGAGTTAATGCCAACCTCGAAGTTGTTGCCATTCAATGCGCTCAGGCCTTCGTTGTTGCGAAACGTCGCCAGCGCCAACTGCCCATACTGCTGCGTTCGACCGTTGCTGAACGTGCCTACCAAAATACCGTCGCCATCGATTCCATAGTCGATCAGTGTTCCACCGGGTGCTCCATTTTGCGTCGCCAACACCAGCGAAGATGTGTCATTTCCGAAGTTCAACCCGGTCACGTCGGACATATCGAGCGAAAAACTCAGCGGGGTTGCCGAACCGGAGTCGGCTTGGTCGATGGTGATGTCCGTCCCCGTGCTTGCGACCAACTGACCATTCTGATCGAACGACAGCGTGCCCGTTCCCAGCAGTGGGCTTGGGTCGGTGTCGTCTGTGCTTTCGACGAAGAACCGCCACACAACACCCGATTCGTCGCGCGATTCCATCGCAGCGCGAAGCCGCACTTCGACCGGATTGCCCAACGAATCGAAGACGATCATCGCAGTCGACACACCTTCGCCCGTCGCGGGTGTGGTCGTGAACGAAAACGGAAGTCGACCCGATGTCTCGTTGCGAATGTCGGACGCTTCGATGCTGATGGCGTTCGGCTCGCCTGCGTTTGATACCACAACCAGTGCCCCGGTCGCGTCAACTGTCACACCCGGTGTTTGGCCGTCGGTCGTCGTCAGCGATGTATCGATTGCGGCTAGGTCTTGTAGGAAGGTCGCGAAATCGCCAAGGGTGGAACCATTGGTCCCCACGACGAAGCTGGCGTCGGGCAAATCGATACCGCCCTTTTGCACGTTGCGAATCCGAATCGTATCTCCGTCTGTAAACAACGCTGCCCCGTCATCGTCAACGAGCGAAGTCAGAGCGGTGGTCGCTGTTGCGGGTCCGCCGGCTGTCAGCAACGGTGCAGAAATCGACTCCGCTGCACGCGTGGCGAGTGGTGCGCCTGCGTCGAGGTTGCCATCGAATTCAGCAGTGGTGGTGGCGACGGCGACACTGTCGGTCCCGAG
>JAADIU010000289.1:0-2181 GCA_013151185.1 Planctomycetota bacterium | reverse complement strand
GAACCCGTCACGATGTCGCCATTGGCGTCGGCTGCGAATCCTTGAATAACGCTGCCGTCAGAAGAAACCAGCTTGTTTTCCGCATCAATACGAAGTGATCCATCGCGTGTATAAAGCTGCCTACCGTCGGGCGTTTGCACAACGAGGAATCCATCGCCATCGATCGCCACGTCGGACTTCGACCCGGTTCCCTGAATCGAGCCTTGTTCAAAACTGCGATCCAACGACGCAAGCCGCGACCCCAATCCCACCTGCTGCGGATTCGTCCCACCTTGCGTCGGACCGCTCGGAGCGGTGCCATCCTGCAGCGTGCGGTAGTACACCGTTTCAAAGAGCGCCCGCTGATTCTTGAACGCGGTTGTGTTCACGTTGGCGACGTTGTCACCCACCGTGTCAACCGTGTACTGATTGGATTTAATGCCGGAGAAACCCACCAGCATCGCAGAAGTCAAACCCATCTCTCTCTCCTGTTCTCACCACCACGTCGTTTCAAGCCAAGCGCGTCACAACCACCCGGATCATTCTGACACTACTCGGCTTGTTTGGCTGGGTCCGAACTGACAACGTCACGAAGCAACACGTTGTCTCCCGAATCCAACTCGAGCACGACACGATCTTTTGAATCCGTTGACCGACCCGTGACGATCCCTTCGACAACGCGCGGGTCTTCGGGGTTGTCGCGATTCACACCGGTCACGAACTGGTTCACGAACGACTCTGCCGCCCGCTCTGCATCCATTACCGCAGAAATCCGATCGAGCGGAAGTTGATCGCCACCCTCCAATTCGAGAACGGCTTTCCCTTCCGCATCAAAACGAATGGAAGTCACCACGCCTTTGACTGCCGCAGCGCCATCCTCGCCCGGCTGACCCGTCACGAAGCGGCCTATCAAACCCGATGCCGACGAGAACCGTTGCTGTGAGGTCAGCGATTTCAACGACGACGACAAATCGGTAGACAACTCGATGTCGCGGATTGATGAGATTTGATTCAGCAAGTCCTGGTTGCTTGTGGGTTCGAGCGGGTCCTGATTGGTCAGTTGAGCGATGAGCAACTTGAAGAAATCCTCACCACCAAGCGATTTCGTCGCGCTCGATGCCGGTGCAACCGGAGTGGATCCCGCGATAGCCCCTGGTGCTTGTGTTTCCATTTGTGCTTTCCTATGCAGACGTTTTGCTGGCGATGCGTGTGCGACGCATGGGTCCAGCTTTGTTAAATTCGAACGTCGAGTTGAGCTTTCTGCCCAACCGTGTCTTCTACAAATTCTCGATCCGTTGCTTCTGTCGCGCGAGGCCCTTCTACCGCACGCTCGTTCGTTCGCTCCGATGCTTGCCGTCCCTCTTCATGATCCGTTTCGCGTTGATCCAATGCGGTCGAACTGCCGTCTTCGTCTCGACTGGCGGAACCCTGCTCGGTTTCCAATCGAATGACCTCAAATCGTTCGACATCGATTCCGCGCTCACGCAGTGCAGCCACCAACTCATCCGAGCGTTCAGAAATCAAACTCCGCGTGCTCGCCGACATCGCCTCGACGCGTACACTCAGCGCATCATCTTTCATCTGCGCATGAATTTTGAGGCGACCCAATTCCGGCGGATTCAACCGAATCGTTGCGGATGACGATTTGATTCCGCGATTCATCCGGATGTTCTTGACCAGGTTTTCAAATTCCGAACGCTTCGTCGTCTCAACATCGGTGGCTGATGACCGCGAAGTAGCCGGCTGTTCTAACCGCGCGGTCGTACTGCGACCCTGCGAAGAATTTTTCTGCGATGCAGCTTGTTGGGAATCAACCGGCACACTTGGAGTAGCCGCACGAGTCGGCTGCAACTGTCCCTTGCCTCCCAACAGTTGGCCGATTTTCTCTGCCGACGTCGCCGATGATGGTGCTTGTCCAACCGAAGAAATCCGCGCCGCACCAGCGGTCGAAACCGCGATCGCTTGAGACGTCGCGGGTGTAGCCGTTTGCAGGTCCGGCTTACTCGCTGCCTTTGCCCCAACCTGTCCAGCAATTTGCTCCGGCTTGTTGACAACAGACTCTCGCGATGGCCCAGCCGATCGCTCCAACTCTCGATTGACCTGCAAATCAGACTTCGTTTTCGTTGCAGTTTCAGCAACGGATGCCTCGGAGCCGCGGGAATCGCGGGGTTCGACCTGCTCGGTTTTGGCACGCGCAGCCAC
>JAADIU010000147.1 GCA_013151185.1 Planctomycetota bacterium | reverse complement strand
ATCATCGCGATTTTGTCCGCGCGGGCGAAACCCGCGTCGAACAGAACGGGTTCGATGAAATCTGGTTTTTGATCTTCCGCCAACGCCCACCGATTGCAACGCACATCGGCTTCATCGAAGAACGCCTGCGTTTGAGTCAACGCCAGACTCGCATCGTCGGCGGACTCGATCCACACTTCGCGAAACTGTTGAGACTCGGCTGCTCCCGGAAAACTCGGCGCGCAGAACGCAATCCCGTAGTCAAGCGTGGTTTTTTGAGAAACCAGTTCCAGGTACGCCTGATTCGATCGAAGGATCGATCCCCGCGCCGTAGGCCCACCCGAAGTTACATTCAGCGAAAGGTCCATTAGCCGGGTACCCGCTCAAAGTGGTTCGATGAGATTTCGTATTGGTGGGCGATGTTGATGAGATTTGATTCCGAGAAGGCCGGGCCCATTAGCTGCATTCCGATGGGTAGGTCTGTCGAGTCGAATCCGCATGGTACGCTCATCGCGGGGATGCCGGCAAGGTTTGCGCTGATTGTGTAGATGTCGGCGAGGTACATCGCCAATGGGTCGTCCGTTTTTTCCCCGATCCTAAATGCTGTCGTTGGCGTTGTCGGCGAGCAGATGACATCGACGTTTGCAAATGCCTTCTCGAAATCTTTTCGCAATAGTGTGCGGACCTTCATAGCCCGAAGGTAATACGCGTCGTAGTATCCGCTGGACAGAGCGTGCGTGCCCAGCATCAAGCGTCGTTTAACTTCGCGGCCAAAGCCTTCTTCGCGCGAGGCGGAATATAACTCGAAAATGTCGCGCGGGTTCTCTGATCGATGACCATAGTGGACCCCGTCGTAGCGGGCGAGGTTGCTTGATGCCTCTGCGGTCGCGATCAGGTAGTAACACGCGATGGCATACTTTGTGTGGGGGAGTTCGATTTCAACCGTTTCAGCACCCAGCCCGCGCAACACTTCGATGGCAAATTCCACTGCCGACCGTGTCTGTGCGTCGAGGCCTTCGCCAAAATACTCACGGGCGATACCGATCTTTTTGCCGGCAATTGGGTTCGACAGGTTGGCTACATAGTCGGGGGCATTTTTGGCGACGCTGGTTGAGTCGCGTGCATCGTGTCCAACGATGGTACCCAGCAGGAGCGCCGCGTCCTCGACCGTTCGCGCCATGGGGCCGATTTGGTCGAGGCTGCTTCCGTAGGCAACCAAGCCGTACCGCGAGACGCACCCATAGGTGGGTTTGATGCCTACTACGCCGGTCAGGGATGCGGGTTGGCGAATCGATCCGCCCGTGTCAGAACCCAAGGCGAGTGGTGTCATCCCCGAGGCGACGCTGACGGCAGACCCTCCGGACGAACCGCCGGGTACGCGCTCGCGGTCCCACGGATTACGCGTGATTCCCTTTGCGCTGTTTTCAGTGCTGCTGCCCATCGCGAATTCGTCGAGGTTGGTTTTGCCGACGATGATAGCCCCGGCATGGGTTAGCTTCTCGATGACGTGGGCGGAGTACGGGGGACAAAAATTGTTGAGGATTTTCGATGCGCAGGTTGTCGGTGCGAAGTCGGTGCAGATGTTGTCCTTGATTGCGATCGGTACGCCCGCAAGTGGGAGGTCGGTTTGACCGTTTCGGATTTGCGCATCGACCTGCGTAGCCTGCTCGAGCGCGTGATCCTCACACACAAACAGGAACGCACCCAAGCTCGAATCGTGTTCCTTGATGCGCGACAGCGATGATTGCACTGCATCCCGCGCAGACATCGAACCGCTACGAACCGACTTTGCAATCTCTGTCGCGGTGATCAAGACAGATCCCTTTGACGTGAAGAATTCAGATGAGGATTCGCTAAACCGCCCCTGGGTCGAGCACTTTGGGCACCTTGAAGTAAGGATCTTCTGAAACCGGTGCGTTGCTCAGGGCGGTTTTCGTGCCGATGGAGTCGCGAATTTCGTCCGCTCGAAACACGTTTTGGACGTCCACCGCGTGCGCCGTGGGAACGATCCCGTCCACGTTCACTTCGCCCAATTGGTCCACATATCCAACGATAGCCGACAACTCAACCGCCATCACCGCGATTTCTTCATCGCTTAGTTGAAGACGGCTTAGCTTGGCGATGTGGCGAACTTCGGTTTCTGTTAGCGGTTCTGACATCGATTCCAACATCCGAGAAATTGCGAATTCAAAAAAAGACGAAACCGACCACTCGGTTTCGTCTTATCATGTCATGCAGAGAATGTGACGCAAGACCCGCTGCCCAATCGCACCCGCCGCACTTGATCAGGTCGCACTTGGTCAGTGGCCTACGTGGCGTCTTCCGGTTTCCAGTCGCGCTTCGGGGGTTTGACAACCAGACCCATGCGAATCGCTTTTGCCGACACCTTGATGCGGCAGACCTTGCCATCGACGAGGGCCCGAACGCGCTGGATATTCGGCTTGAATTTGCGCTTGGTGACACCCGTGGTCTTGATACCGACACCGCCAAGACGTTTGGCCTTGCCACGGCGAGCGAGCGTACGCCCACTGCGCGTCTTTTTGCCGAGAAAGTAACATTCGCGAGCCATGTGCAGCCTCCAGCAGATTATCAGACGCCGTCCCGCCAGGACGCGGAATCGGCACAGTGGGGCAACTATAGGGTTCGTCACCGGTTTTGCAACCGATACCACTGAGTAGAGCGGGCATTTTTTCAGCCTCGGCTGCAAAATTCTTCGCAATAAACCCCAACCGAGCAGCGTTTGGGCAGATGAACATGGAACTGACACCGAACGAATTGGCCGACCTCATCCGGCGGGCACAGGTCCGGGACCCCGCAGCGTTCGATTCGCTGATCGACGCCTATGGCGTGCGCCTGCACGGATACCTGTTTCGGTTGACCGGTTCGCGGGATGACGCCGACGATTTGCTTCAGGAATTGTTCCTGCGGGTGGTGCGGATGATTCGCAGTTATGAGCATGATTCGCGGTTTGAAGGTTGGCTCTTTCGCATCGCGACGAACCTCGTGCGCGATCGCATTCGGCGGGCAGGGCGGGGGCCTCAGGTGGTCTCGCTGCAACCAGCCGACAACGATGACGGCGGTCGGCTACGGTTGGCTGAACCGGATGACCCGATGGCGCCGAGTCCCGACGCATCGATGCAACTCGCCGACGATGTCGACGCGCTGCAAAAAGGGTTGGCTCAACTGCCCGAAGCCGAGCGCGAGGTGATCATGTTGCGACACTTTTCCGATCTGTCGTTCGCGGAGATATCGACAGCGATGGGGACGCCCTTGGGAACCGCGTTGGCTCGGGCGCATCGGGGGCTCGCAAAGTTGAAGGCGTTTATGAATCCAGAGCAAGCGGGGGCAACGTAGGAGGAAAATGACACACGATGACACAAAACATCCTGAAGGTTTAACCGGGCCGATGCCCGAAGTCGAAACGCTCGAAACGTGGCTGACCAACACCATGCGTCAGTTTCCCGAGCCGCCGTGCCGTGTGATCGAACAGGTGAAATCTCGGACCGGCATCGCAGCCAGCGAGTTCGTCTTGGATGGGTTTGTTGCAGGCGGCGGCGAAGCTGGCGAGATGCCAACACCGTCCGCGCAAACGCTCCTCAACGTCAAAGCCGCCGTCAAACGCGAGCTTGCTTTGGGCGCAACCGAGCGGAAGAGCCACCGATGGTTCCGGTATTCCGGCGCGGTGATGGCGTTGGCGACGGCGGCGGTTATTGCGTTGGTGATTATTCCCACAGGTTGGCGAACATCGCCCGCAGATGG
>JAADIU010000258.1 GCA_013151185.1 Planctomycetota bacterium | reverse complement strand
CCTCCCGCGCGGGAACGGCCATTGTTCGCGTTCCTGTCGAGGACTTCTTTAAGAACTTTTCCGGTCTCGCTCGCTTTCACCTTGGCGACATCTTCGGGCGTACCCTCCGCCACGATTCGCCCGCCGCCCTCACCGCCATCCGGGCCCAAATCGATAATCCAGTCGGCGGTCTTGAGCACATCGGTATTGTGCTCGACAACCACCACCGTGTTGCCCGCATCGACGAACCCATGCAGCACCTCAAGCAGTCGCTTGATGTCCGCAAAATGCAGCCCGGTGGTCGGTTCGTCCAACAAATACAGTGTTTGACCGGTCGAACGCTTCACCAACTCGCGGGCCAACTTGATGCGCTGAGCCTCCCCGCCCGACAGGGTCGTTGAAGATTGCCCCAGCTTCAGATAGTCGAGCCCGACGTCGTGCAGCGTTTGCATCATGCGCGCAATTCTTGGCACGTTTTGAAAATGAACCAGCGCCTCCTGCACGTCCATTTCCAAAACGTCGGCGATGCTCTTTCCCTTGAAGCGAATTTGCAACGTCTCGCGATTGAATCGATGACCATCACAAATCGGACAGGTCACCCACACGTCGGCGAGAAAATCCATCTCCATCTTGTTGGCACCGTTGCCCTCGCAGGCTTCGCATCGACCACCGCCTTTTTCACCCGTGTGAACGTTGAAGCTGAAACGCCCCGGCTTGTATCCGCGCACTTTGCTGTCGGGCAACTTCGAAAAAAGGTTTCTGATTTGGTCGAACGCCTTGATATAGGTTGCGGGATTCGACCGAGGCGTGCGGCCAATGGGTGCTTGATCGATGTCGATCACTTTGTCGAGATGTTCGATCCCCTCGAACGCATCGTGTTCACCGGGAACCATTTTTTCCGCACCGTTGAGTTCCCGCGCAAGCCGGCGGTGCAGGATGTCGTTGACGAGCGAACTCTTCCCGCTTCCCGAAACACCTGTGACACAGACGAAGCGTCCGAGCGGAAAGTGCGCGTCAATCGATTTGAGATTGTGATGGCGCGCACCGATGACTGAAAGCCATTTCAAATCGCCACCGACCACGGGCTCCGCAGCGACGTGCTCCTTGAGACGTCGCGATGACGCCCGCGCAGGCGTCTTGGTTGTTGCGATCTTTGCTGTCATTGAACCGGAATCGACCCCACCCCATCTCAACCGTAGCTCGTGATTTTTTGTGATTCGGATTCTGACTGCCGAGCAGGGTTTTGTCGAATCCCCCAACCCGGCGGAATCCGCAAACAATGCGACGTAGTTTTGCCGGCGACGCAGGAATGAGGCACGCCCGACCCACCCACAGCTTCTTACAGGGCAAATCGCGGAAGGCGTGCTATAATGCAGACTCCAAAGTTTGAAACGCTCGGGGAATCACTCAATCAAAGCGTTCGCGCAAAGGCAAACGGCGATGGTCCAGTTGGACGTTATTTCGGAGAATCAAAACACCGAAGTTGGCAGCTACTTCGTCGCCAACTATCCGCCGTTCTCTGCGTGGAGCGCGGATCATACGCAAGCCGCCCTTGACGCACTCTCCAAGCCGCCAACCGCCAACCCTTTGGGTTTGTACATTCACATTCCGTTTTGCCGAAAGCGATGCCGCTTCTGTTACTTCCGCGTTTACACCGATAAGAACTCCGGCGACATCGATCGGTACCTGAGCGCCCTATCCAAAGAAATCGAGCTGTATTCTCGAAACGAGTATTTGCACAACCGCAATTTTGAATTCGTTTACTTTGGCGGTGGTACGCCTTCGTATCTCAGCGGCGATCAACTTCGCGGCTTGGTTGATAAGATCAGCCAACACTGGCGATGGGACAAAGCCCGCGAAGTCACGTTTGAATGTGAACCGGGCACGCTCAAGAAAAGCAAGCTCGAAGCCATCAAAGAGATCGGCGTCACACGATTGAGTTTAGGCATTGAACACTTCGACGACGACGTGCTCGAATTCAACGGGCGAGCCCACCGATCGCGGGAAATCGCAGAGGCCTACGCGTGGGCGCGGGAGGTTGGCTTTGATCAAATCAACGTCGATCTCATCGCAGGGATGGCCGGTGATACCGAAGAAAAATGGCATGATACCGTGGCGAAAACATTGGCGCTCTCGCCCGACAATTTGACGATTTATCAGATGGAAGTCCCACAAAATTCGACGCTGGCCCGAGAAGCGCGCGACTCGGGCGGCGAAGTCCCCATCGCAGATTGGCCGACCAAACGCCGTTGGGTTGCACACGCGTTCGACCTGTTTTGCGAGTCGGGGTACGAAGTGTCGAGCGCGTACACGGTGGCCAAGTCGGACAAGAACGCGGGATTCATCTATCGCGACAGCCTCTGGCGTGGTGCCGACATGATCGGTACGGGCGTGGCTTCCTTCTCCTTCGCAAACGGTGCGCATTTTCAAAATGCCGATTCGTGGGCGGACTACCTCGACGCCATCGCCAACGAACGCTTGCCGATTGCCCGCGCCTTTCCCGCATCCGATCAGCAACGGATGATTCGCGAGTTGGTCCTTCAGCACAAACTCGGACACGTTGATGCAGGTTACTTTCGCAACAAATTCGGCGTCGAGATCACGACACTCTATGCGGACGTGTACGATGCCATGAAACAATCCAACTACGTCCACATCGACGGGGACGACATTCGCCTGACGCAGGACGGACTTCTGCGCGTCGACGCACTGCTGCCGTTTTTCTTTGAATCCAACTTCCGGAGCCATCATGAACACTGAGAAACAACGACTGGTCGAATGCAGCAGCGCGGAGGAAGCGCTCGAATCGCTGTGTCATTGGTTCTTTGAAGACCGCATCTCCGTCGAAGGATGTGAACCGGTAGCCGCAGACGCCCTCCCCGACGCCTATCGGAAGCTGCTTGTCCACAACGAGCACATGACCGAGCGCCTCAGTGCATACCACGAACAACCCGTGAGCCTTCATGTTCTCCACGAACGTCGCAAAGGCGATCTCTATAGTCGCAATGTACTATTGACGCTGGGCGATTCGGATTTCGCGGTCGAGTTCGGTATTATGCGCATGAACCTTGCGTTTGTTTCGAGCGATGTCCGTGCGGAAATCGAATCCGGCGAAACCCCATTGGGTACCATTCTTGTGCAACACGAGGTCCTCCGAAAAATCGAACCCAAATGGTACCTTCGTTTTGATGCTGACTCACCAATGGCATCCCACTTTGGCCGCAAGACGGCTAGCGAAGTGTACGGCAGAGTGGGTATCATCCATTGCAACGACGAGCCCGCCATCGAACTACTGGAAATCGTGCGCGACAACAAGTATACGTCGGACGAATCCACATCCTGAACCGACTCGCATTTCAAATGACAACGACCCGAGGCTGAACCCATGCCGAATCCAATCCGCGACAGCTATGATTGCATCATCATGGGTGGTGGGCCCGCCGGAGCAACGTGCGCAGCGATCCTGGCCCAACACGGACGCAGCGTTGTCGTTCTCGAAAAGACCCGCTTCCCCCGCCACCACATCGGCGAATCGCTAATGCCGCACACCTACGGAATCTTCGAGCGGCTTGGGGTGTTGGAAAAATTGGAATCGTCAAATTTTCCGCGCAAACAAAGCGTACAGTTTGTCAACGCAATGGGTGACGATTCTCAACCGTTCTATTTCCCGCAGTGGCGAGACCACCCCAGCTCCACGACATGGCAGGTTCCGCGTGATCTGTTCGATCAAATGATGCTCGACAACGCATCCGACCTTGGAGCGCATGTCGTTTCGCAGGCCA
>JAADIU010000266.1 GCA_013151185.1 Planctomycetota bacterium | reverse complement strand
GGTAATAGGCTACGGTTGGCAATCGCCCTTGGCGTCTTGCTGCTGGCCGTGGGTGTGTCGGTACAGATGCAGTATTGGGATGTCATGCCTCTTTGGTACCACGCGAGTTTTTTGGCACTACTGCTTCCGAGCAGTTGGGTGGGTGGCTTGATTCGAGTGAGAACTGCGAACAATACAATGTGAAGCGTACGTCGTTCGTGTGAGGTATACGAGGGAGCACCGGCTGGGGTGTCGAGGATGGCGGAATCGAATTGATCGGGATTCTACCGGGGAATAGGAATACCCACGATGCGTTGGCCGTCGTGGAGGATTAACATCTTCGTAGTCGTGACCAATCGTTTGAATTTTGGGAAGGGTTGTAGTTCAAAGGTGGTCGGCGGTTGAGTGGGAGCGTTCCTCGGGCGAAGCGGTTGGCGATGAAGGTGCCATGCTGAGTTGGGGTCCTTGGGGCGGCTGACGACGATAAGAGCGTCTTCGAGAATCATGGCGTGCTGGATCGTTTCGTCGGAACAGATTGGAATGTGGGCCAACAAGTGCCCGTCCGTCGCGTTGAGTACTGTGGCGAAAGATTCGTTGTGTAGGAGAACGCGGTCGTTGGCTACCGTCAGTGCTCCAGACGTTGAAGTTCCTACGGTCGAGCCTTCAAAACGCCACAACTGTGTGCCCGTAGCACGCGATAGTTTGACCACTTGGTGCCCGTCTACACTGATATAGATAGTCCCCATGTTTGCGGTGACCTGTCCTACATGCGGAGTAGCCTCCCCCCGAGTCTGCCATTTCTGCTTTCCGGTGTGCGTGTCGATGGCGAGGAGACCCGTGGAACGAAGTAGTATGGTTGTTGATGCCGCAGGGTACTGAGCAAGGATGGTTGGAGATGTTGGTAGGATTGTTGTTGAGATGGCACGTCCGGTTTGCGATTCTAAGATATGGAGCATCTGGGAGGACTCGGAGCGTGAAACATAGGTGAGCGTAGCATCGGCGACGGCGGGCAATCCAGTCGGTTGGGGGTCGAGCGTGCGTTGCCAGATGGTCGTCCCGGTTATCTGATCGACATTCTGCGTGAGTCCGCTCTCGTGAACGGCGATGACGTACTTGTCGGTGGCTAGCAAGTATCGGATGGGGTTGTGTGATTCGTGGTCGGCGCCGACACTTTCGATGTCGGCGGGCGAGGTGCCAATGCGCCAATCTGGCAGGCGGGAACCGAAGTGGTGGCCTGAGACTTCAAAACTATTTGCTAGGATGAAATGGTTTGCGTTTGTCACCACCCATCGAGGGGTGCGCGGGTGTTCTTGCGGCTGGGTTTGGCGCAGGTTACCGTTCCTTTGGTTGTAGGCGTGAACATGCAGCCCATCGTGTGCGAGAAAGTAGTCGACGGGAGCGTTCGCGCTTGGATTGGGTGCAAGCAAGGTGGTGCCGGTCGGCACGGCCTTCTCGAACCGGGGAGACAGATGTGTCGTCGGTGCCTCGGTGGTTGACTGCGGGCCGTTGGCGCTGGTTGTCAGTGCTGGAATGCTGACTACGGCTGGAACACTGGCTACGAAGAGGAGCGTCAGGTACTTGTTAGGAAGTTGGGATCTGGGTGATCGCATGTGTTGCCATTGTCCCGGTAGGATGGCGGGTTGATACCGCCGTTTCGCAGGTTTTTATTCGGTGCGTCCGGGACGCACCCTACTGGGGGTGTTGCCTCGACGTATTTTGAGCGTCGTGGGAGCGGTCCTACTCGAAGTATCGACCTATGATGGGTCGCAATTTTTTGATCATTGCGGGGTCGACTTTGCTTTTGTCCGACCAGATGGCCAGTTCCAGCGCGCTTTGGCAGTTGCATTCGGTTGGGTTGGCTTTGCCCAATTGGATGACGGTTTGTTCGATCAATTCAAACGCGCTGGTGGCGGCGCGATCCAGGTGGCCGATGATTTCCTGTAGTAGGGCGTGCTTGTCGAGGGTTGCGGGGGACTCTCGCCAGCAGTCGTAGTCGGTGGCCATCGCTACCAGGGCGTAGCACATTTCGGCTTCTCGGGCGAGCTTTGCTTCGGGACAGCATGTCATACCGATGAGGTCGCCGCCCCAGGCTCGGTGCATGTGCGATTCTGCCCGGGTTGAGAATTGCGGTCCCTCCATTGCGACGTATGTACCTTTCTTATGCACGGTCGTCTTGTGAGAATTGGTGGCCTCGATTAGTGCGCTTCGGAGCGTTGGGCAAAACGGTTCAGCCCATTCGATGTGGGCGGCTAACCCTTGCTCGAAGAAGCTACTATTGCGTTGATGGGTCTTGTCGATGACTTGGTCGCAGACGACAAGGTGCTCGGGTTGAATTTCTTCCCGCAGGCTACCGACCGCGCCGCTGGCGATGATTCGATTTACACCGACCGACTTGAGGGCGAATATGTTAGCTTGATACGGCACCGCAGACGGGGGAAGGGTGTGACCTTCTCCGTGGCGGCTTAAGAAGAACACATCTACGTCATGCCAAGTCATCGATAGCAAAGGTCCGCTGGGTGGGCCAAAGGGTGTGTCGACAAAGACTTGCTCAACGTCCTTGCGCGCGGCAAGCCGATCACCCAATCCCGAACCGCCAATGATGCCTACTTTGGGTTTATTCATATCTGATGTCATCATGGTCGAGACGTTATCAACGTGCGCCCAACGCAGCAAGTCGTGCAACCAGAGAAGGCATAAGATCAATGACGCGATCCACTTCGTCGCGCGTGGTGAAGCGCGAGAGGCTGAACCGGATTGAGCCATGTGCATATTCCGGTTCGACGCCCATCGCCTGCAATACATGCGAGGGTTCGAGCGACCCACTGCTGCATGCGGAACCGGCTGACGCACACACGCCCGATTCACTCAGCAAGAGCAGGAGTGCTTCGGCTTGCAATCCTCGGAAGCCGATGTTTGTTGTGTTGCATATGCGCAGAGCGTCGCATGAATTGACTTGAGCGATGTCAATGGCGGAGCAGATTCCATGTTCCAATCGGTCGCGCAATTCTCGAATGCGTGTCACTTCGCCGTTCACCAGTGTGCGGCTATGCTCGGCAGCGACGCCCATGCCGATTATGCCCGCGACGTTTTCTGTTCCGCCGCGCCGCTGCGATTCCTGGCTGCCTAAAATCAGCGGGGCAAGGCGGGTGCGACGACGAACGAACAACGCACCCACTCCTTTGGGCCCGTGAAATTTGTGTGTGGATAGACTCAGCAGGGTGATGGGAACGTCGGATAGATCAAGGGGTATTTTGCCGACCGCTTGCACCGCGTCGACATGAAATGGTACGTCCTTGGCCGCAACAATTTCCGCGATCCGTTCAATGTCGAACACTGCACCTGTCTCATTGTTCGCCCACATCAATGAGACCACAGCGGTGTCATCGGTTAAGGATGCAGCGAGTTCGTCCACATCGAGCAACCCGTTCCGATCAACACCGATCTCGATAATTTCAAAGCCTTCGCGTGCAAGTTGCGCGGAGAGGGTTCGTACGGCGCTGTGTTGGACGCGTGAGATCACAATGCGCCGCCGCGGTTTGCGAAATGCCAACACACCTCGCAGCGCCAGTTGAATGCTTTCCGTCCCGCTGCTTGTGAAGACGATTTCCTTCGGATCCGCACCGATCAACGCTGCGACCTGCCCCCGCGCGCATTCGACGCTATGGCGTACCGATTGGCCGAACTGATGAACGCTCGATGGGTTGGCGTAACTGCTGCGAAGGAACGGAAGCATGGCATCGACCACTTCGTCCAGCGGCTTGGTGGTTGCATTGTTGTCGAGATATGTC
>JAADIU010000008.1:7018-8927 GCA_013151185.1 Planctomycetota bacterium | reverse complement strand
CGGAGTTCGCAGCCCTGCTCGAAACTTCCGTACCCACTTGGCCACAGGGGCAGGGCGATCTTGGCGAGCGATTGGAGCGGGCATCGAAGCGGGCATTTGAAAACGGTGCCCGAGGCGTCATCTTTCTGGGGGCGGATAGCCCAACGCTTGATTGGGATGCGCTCAGCCTGGTGCCCGAAACACTGACGCGGGTTGATGTTTCAATCGGACCGTGTACGGACGGCGGATACTACTACTTAGCCGCTCGCCGGCACATTCCCGAAATATTTTGCAATATCACCTGGGGCACATCCGAAGTATTGAAGCAGACGTGTAGCATCGCAGAGCAACACGATGTGACGGTTCACGTCGGCGAAATGGGTTACGACATCGATCGGGTCGAAGACCTGCGTGCAGCATTGGGCGATTTGGAATCCGATTCACACTTGGCCATCACGATTCGCGAGGTGTTAGCGAATGGCAACATCGTTTCACAAAGGGAATCGACATGAGCAATACCAACGAAAGCAAACTTGTCGATTTACCGCTGAATGATTTTTTGGATGCGGTTGCGAAACGTCAATCGACTCCGGGTGGCGGAGCGGTTGCCGGCGTCGCGGGTGCGTTGGCGACATCTTTGGCGCGGATGGTGGCTGCGTATTCGACTTCGAAAAAAGCAACCAACGAACACAATGAATGCTTCAAGCAAATTGCGGATCGCTTGCAGCAGTTGGACAGGAGCCTTCGCGAATCGATTGATCAGGACACCAAGGCATACGGTGCGTATGTGGCTGCGTCGCGCGACAAGAGCGGGAGTGCGGAGGCTGTCGAACAGCGTCGTGCGGCAACACTGAACTCGATGGCGGTTCCGATGTCGATTGCGGTCCACGCGAAAGGCACGCTGGACGTGCTTTGCGAGATGGTCCCTGCTGCGAGCAAGTGGTTGCTGAGTGACTTGGAGGCGGCTGCGATCCTCGCGGAAGCGACCGTTCGATGCGCTGGCTGTTTCGTCCGGGTGAACACCGAATCGCTGCAAGATCCGGCTACGGCAGACGACGCACACAAGCAGATCTCCGCCCTCGAACAATCGGCACAGGGCGTCCTATCGAAGATCGTGAAAGCGCGTCGGACTCGATTGCACAAGATCGACTGATCCGTCCCCCACCCTGAAAGGGTGGGGCACCCGCTTTGCAGGCGATGCGATCGCAACTTGCGCAGTCTCTTTCGACCCGATCCAAGAACGTCGACTGATCCTGCCGATACAACTGTCATGCCCGATCGACCGGACTATGTTGTCGAAATCGATGGCCTTGCAGAAATCGATGGCGTCAGCGAACCCGCCGCTGATCCCGAAAAGGTTGCTCGGCCTTGGATTGGCGTTCGCTTTGAATGCTGCGATGTGTATGTGCGCGTCTACCGCGATCCCTCGGGTACGGTGTACGAAGGCCGTTGTCCGCGATGTATGCAGGTCGTTCGCGCGCGGGTCGGTCCCGAGGGCACCAGCTCCCGATTCTTCACTGCCGGCTAAACTTCGCCCACTTTGCCCATTCCACAAATTGCCCGATTGTCGAATTGTCACGGGCGGCTCACCCTGCTTATAATCCGCGACCTTCACCGCTGTACTTCCCGAAGGCATCCGAGGCAACATCGTGCTGACGCAATGGTTCTTCCCAGATCGAATCACCACGGAACTTCTCTTCGGCGAGCTTCTGCTAGCCGGTTTGTTTGTCGTGTTGGTGGCGGTCAAACTCACTCGGCTGGCCGATCGCTTTTCCGATGAATGGAAGATGGGCAAGGCCTTCGTGGGCATGCTTCTGCTGGCCACCGTGACCAGCCTGCCCGAAGTCGTTGCCGGCGCGACGGCTGGCGCGATCGGTTCGGTGGATATGGCGTTCGCCGCAATCTATGGCAGTTGCTCATTCAACATCGT
>JAADIU010000008.1:5375-6982 GCA_013151185.1 Planctomycetota bacterium | reverse complement strand
GGATCGGTCCTTCGCGAAGCCCGGCCAGCGCAACTGCTCAACAGTTCGTTCGGAATTTTGATGCTGGTGTTTTCAATCAGCGCGATCGCTACGGTTCAAAAATTCGCGGGAAGTCCGGTCATTCAGCAGACGATCGAAATCACATCGTCCCTTTCGATTGTGCTGACGTACATCTGGTTCATGAAACTCTCGCAGCGTTTTGAACGGCGCGAATCCTCGGAACCATCAGTCGGTGAGACCGCAAGCCGTCCGATGGGCGTTGTCATTTCCTTGGGCATCGTGTCGCTGATTACTGTGGTCTGCGCGTGGTGGTTGACCCAAACGGGCGACGTGCTGTCCGAGCATCGCATCGAGTTCCTGGGCGGGTCGCTGGGTAAGACGACGATCGGAATTTGCTTTCTTGCGGTGGCGACGTCCCTTCCGGAAATTGCAACGAGCATCACAGCCGTGCGGATGGGCAACCTCGACATGGCGTTGGGCAATGTCTTCGGGAGCAACATGTTCAACATTCTCGTCTTCCCGGTTGTGAAGGTGGCGACGCTTTGCAATGGAGACTCGCTGTTTATGGTGGGTGATGACTTCTCCGCCAACATCAACATTCTCGCGGGTTTGCTAGCGGTGATGATGATGAGTGTCGCGGTGGCGGGCATCGCCTATCGAACGCAGCGACGGGTGCTGCGGCTTGGGGTAGATTCGGTTGTGCTGCTGCTGGTCTACATCGCGGGCATGTTTGTGCTTCTCACACAGAGTTAACCGCCCCACGATCGAAGTCCGTTTGATCTGCCTGAACACACCCCGTGTGTTCGCTTCGTGCGATCCATTTCTCAAGGCGTGGTTCCGATAACCCGATCGATTCAGTAGGTGTTTTGACAGGTCCGGACGGGGATTCCCCGCGCCGATCAGTCCTGCGCAGGCGAGCGTGCCATGATTTTCAACAGTTTCGAGTTTGGCGGATTTTTCGCCAGCGTGTTCGTGTTGTATTGGCTATGCAGCCGTCGTGTGCGCATTCAAAACACCCTGCTCCTAGCCGCCAGCTATTTTTTCTATGGCAGTTGGGACTATCGCTTCCTCTCGCTGATCGTCGTTTCCACCTTGATCGATTTCGGTTGCGGTGCGGCGATGGGGCGTCGCGACAACGATGGAGAATTCCGTCTCAACCCGAGGCGAAGAAAGCTCCTCCTGTGCGTCTCGCTCGTTGCCAACCTCGGCATGCTCGGGTTCTTCAAATACTACGACTTTTTTCTCACCGGGTTCCACGCGATGCTTGCGGGCTTCGGAATCGACGGTGAGCCCCGGCTGCTCAACATCATCTTGCCGGTGGGCATTTCGTTTTACACATTCCAAACCCTCAGCTACACGATCGACGTGTACCGTGGCCGCCTCGCACCCACGCGAAACCTTCTCGACTTTGCGGTGTTCGTCGCGTTCTTTCCGCAACTCGTCGCGGGGCCCATCGTTCGCGCGATTGACTTTCTTCCACAGATCGCAGCCCCCCGGCGATTTCGGTTGCAGCAGTTCTACACCGGGTCGTATCTGATCTTCTGGGGCCTCTTCAAGAAAATCGTGATCGCCGACAACCTGGCGTGGCGCTTCGTGGACCCGGTGTT
>JAADIU010000008.1:3803-5334 GCA_013151185.1 Planctomycetota bacterium | reverse complement strand
GTTCTGGTTGCGACGTACGCGTTCGCCTTCCAGATTTATTGCGACTTCTCCGGATACAGCGACATCGCCCGAGGATGCGCCCGCACAATGGGGCTGGACATTTGCCTCAACTTTAACCTGCCATACCTAGCCGCAAACCCATCTGAATTCTGGCGTCGATGGCACATCAGTCTATCGAACTGGCTTCGCGATTATTTGTACATCCCGCTCGGCGGTAGTCGCAAGGGCAAACGAAGAACGCAAATCAATCTTCTTGCGACGATGGTGCTGGGCGGTTTGTGGCACGGGGCTGCTTGGACGTTCGTGATCTGGGGCGCGTTTCAAGGTGTGCTTCTGATGGCCTATCGTGCGCTGGAGCCCGCGATCCAAAAGCTCCCGACTCCGCGCCGTGCATGGATGAAACGGTTGATGCGGATCGCATCCGTCATCGTGTTCTTTCATTTCGTGTGCCTGGGTTGGCTGATCTTTCGTGCCGAGTCGGTTGGGCAGTTGTGGCAGATGCTCGGCGCACTGTTCACGCCTTGGTTGTGGTGGATCATCGCCGGGCCAGACACGTTTTGGATGACCGGAATCGGCGGCATGTTGATCGTGATTTTGCCGCTGCTCATCATGCAGGCGATCCAACACGTCAAACAACACCTCGAACCGGTGGCTACCATGTCGCCGCTGAAGCGCAGCGTTGTCTACGCATCATTGTTTTACGGACTCGTCCTCTTTGGAGCCGACGTTGACAAGCCATTTATCTACTTCCAGTTTTGACGTTGCTGCCGGTGCCCCTGCCGGTACACGTCGCAGTGGTGAGGCGAGCCGAGTCGCTGCGGTGCTGCGTCGCAGCTTGGCATATCCGCCTTATGCAGCTTTGATAACCGTGGGCGTCATCGCGGTTTTTCATCTGATCGCTGCGCACCTCGTCGTCAATCAACCCCTGCCCGACGATCGCCTGCTTGCCAAGGTGCGCGCACTCACGGGTGATGTTTCGCCTGTGTTGATTGTAGCGGGCGATTCACGCGGCAGGACCGGTATCAATCCAATTCAAATCGCGGCTGCTCTGGGCGTTCCGCAAAAGTCCGCAGTGAACATCGCCCTTCCAGGGTGCGACACGTCGTCGATGCGGGCCGCATACCGATCGTTCGTGCGGCAGGAAACCGCCAACCCCATCATGCTGATGAACCTCACAATCTTTTCGGTGAACGATGCGGCTAGGAAACGAGCTGAGATGCACGACGAACTGCTGTGGTCGATCGACTGGAAAGATCGATTCCGCGTGGCACCGATGGGGCGAGCGATTGTGGCTACGTTTCAACCGGAGAAGGCCATCTACCGAAAGATGCGCGATGCAATTTTCCCGTCCGTCCCACCAATCACCGAGCAAGGATTCAAAGGCCGCGGTTCCGGCGACTGGTCGGAGGCGTTCATCGCGAGCAACGTCCGCCTCATGTCGCACGATTGGTACGCGGGTTTTCAATCATCGGGCATCCGCTGGCAACAGACAGAACGCGACTTGCTGGCGCTTCAGACGAAGGGGGTGCAG
>JAADIU010000008.1:0-3775 GCA_013151185.1 Planctomycetota bacterium | reverse complement strand
CTTGCGGAGCGTGAACTGTCGGCAAACCGAGGGGGCGGATGCCGCATTTCACGAGGCACTTGCAAGCCTCGCTGCCCGATTGCAAATTCCCCTCCTTCAGTATGACGCATCTATCTTTGGCGATGATGTTGACGGGTCGTTCGCCGATCTTGCCCACCTGAGTCGTGCGGGTGCGACGGTGCTGACGGCGCAGTTGACCTCCGATCTGTCGAAACTCATCGAACGGGGAGAGATCACCGTTCCATCCACAAACGCGCCGAGGTCTGCATCCAATTGACGACCATCACGCATCAACCCGATCTGCTGCGATCGACTTCGCGAACCGGTGAAGTCCACCGCGCCCGCGCGCCATGGACCGCGATCCTTCTCGTCGCCATAGCCGGCATCGCAATCGCAACCATGCTCGGTTCGACGCGCGCGTTGGTGTCATATCATGGCATGACCCATCAAGCCGTCTCCCACGCCTGCGTTGCGGGAAACCTGCCACCCGATAATCCGTTCGCAACCGGTTTGGAACTACCCTACTACTGGGTTTACAACGCGATGGTTGGACGGTTGGCAGCGACCATCGGATGCAGCACGTTGTATGTCGGAGCGGCGTTCAACATCGTCGCGCTGTGCCTGTTGATTGTCGCCGTGAGCGAAACTGTGCGTCGACTTGGCGGGTCGCGTTCTGCGGGCGCGCTGGCTGCCCTTCTTGCACTGACAGCCCTCAATTCTTTCGGCGTCGTGATTCTTGCGTGGCGTGTGGCACATTGGCAGGTTCACCTTGGCATCGATGCATACGCAGCCAGCCCGGTTCATCGATTGGTCAACGGATTGTTTCTCGATGGCGACGTGCGCTTCGGTCCGAATCTGGCTACATATCTGAATCAAACGTCGAGGGGAATGGCGCTCGCGCTCGCGGCATGTCTCCCCGGTTTGATTTCGATGATGCGATTGCAACCGTCCTTACGGTATTTCATTCTGTTGATCTTAGTCGTGGCTGCCGCGTGTGCGATGAATTCGCTGGTTGGAATTGCGGCAGGTGGGGCTTGGGTGATCGCCACATGGGCAGTGCGTTGCGGCTCCCGTCGGCGAAACTTCTTGGTCTTCGCCGCGATTTCGGTTGGAGTTGCACTGGCGCTTCCAAGCTACCTCCACCTGTTCACGTTGCTGTCATCGCAGCCCCAAGCAAGCTTAGCCGCCTCAACCGTAAACCGGGGTCCGAACGTTCTTGCGCTGTTGTTGGCCGTTGGTCCGCTGCTCGCCAGCGCGATGCTTGGAGTTCGTATGAGTTTGGGAACACCCACCGAGTCGATTGCAAAGTGTAGCTGCGTCGCTGGAACAATTTTAGCCGTCGCCGCAGGATTGCCGTTGTCGGGCTCTCGACAGCACACGCTGCTCAGTCTCTCCGCAATATATCTGGCGATCCCTGCTGCTTTGGCTTTAGTAGGACTGGGCAAACGGTGGCGTCCCGCGTTGCGGCGAACGGCGATCGCGGGCGTCGTCGCGTTCGTACTGTTGACGCCGATGGTGCAGGTGTTTGCGTATTGGTATCGGCTGCCGGGGGCGATCGCGATCTATCCCGATCACCTGAACCGCACCGACGATGCCAACCTAGCCGCCACATACGACTGGATTCGTCTGAACACCCCCGACGACGCAGTGATCGTGTTCAACATCTCCGACGGACCGCAAACATCCATCGATCAGGTCGAGTCGGAAATTCCCGCGATGACGAATCGCAGCTTGTTCATCGACGTGCCAAGTCACTGGGTTCCGGTTCGAGATCCGGTGACACGGGTTCGATACGCGGCGGTCGGTCATCTGTTTGAGGGTGTCGCGATGACGGAATCCGAGCGGGCGTCGGTCGATGCGCTTGATCGCACCGTGTTCGCGTTTTGTCGAACACCCGCAGACGGTGTGGCAGTTGCGAACCATCCACAGTTCGTAAGCCGACTCGTCTTTCGTGCGGGTGTGTATGCTGTCTATCAGGTCGACTTGCGTTAGGGCTATTTTGGCGCAGTTGTTGATTGTCAGTCCCCCACCCTTCCGCTTCGCTCAAGGATGGGGCACCCGCGCGCCGAACTTGTCTGCGAATCGGTAGGGTGGGCCGTGCCCACCAATTTGTGCTATGCGCCTTGGATGATCGCTGATACTTCGTCTGGATTGTTGGGTAGGTCGGCTGTTAGAATTTCGGGTCCGTCGGATGGCTTCGCTCGAACGACGACGTCTTCCTCGATGCGAATTCCGCCGAACTTGTCTGCGAGGAGGGCATCGACGCGCGTGCGGTTGACGACATCTTCAAATGGGCGAACCAGATCGTTCCGTTCCCAGATCGATGGCACGAGATAGATGCCCGGTTCGATTGTGACGGCCATCCCCGGTTCGAGGTCGCGGTCGAGTCGCAGGAAGCAATCGCCGAATCGCTCGGAGCGCGTTCGCCCCTTGGCATAGCCCCCAAGGTCGCCGAATTCCTCCAAATCATGCACGCCCAAACCAAGCAGGTGCCCCACGCCATGCGGGAAAAATAAACCATAAGCACCGCGACGTGCGAGGTCGGCTGGCTCGCCGGTTAATAGTTCTGCCGACACCAATCCTTCGCAGATGATCCGTGCGGCGATGGTGTGAACATCGAGGTAACGCTTGCCCGGAACACAGGCTTCGATCGCCGCGTGCTGCGCGCGAAGTACCGTTTCGTAGAGGTGTCGCTGGATGGGTGTCCACTCGCCCGAAGCGGGATACGTTCGCGTGATGTCGCTGGTATATCCGCCCGGTTCTTCCGCACCCGCATCGACAAGAAGCAGCGAGCCTTTCTGCAAAGGGCGCCCCGCGCATTCGCCGTGGAGAACTTCGCCGCGCACTGTGCAGATGGGTGAAAAGCTGAGACGACACTGGCGGCGGACAAGTTCCGCTTCAAGGGCGGCTTGCACGTCGGACTCGGTGTGTCCAATCTGCGCAGCCCGCATCGCAGCACGATGGGCTGCGACACCGGCTTGTGCAGCGAAACGCATCGCGATGAGTTCGTCGTCATCTTTGATCAGTCGAAGGTCGACGACGGCGAGCGTTTCGTCATCGTTGGGTTCAGATAGTTTCCAGCGTCGCGCTTGCGAAAGCGTATCGGGGTGGTGCGGTGTGAATGCGGCAACGTCGCGGTTGGTGCAGGCGGATTCGAGCGCATCGAAGTCCTTGATTTGCTTCGCGTCGATTCCGGAAGCGTCGGCGCAGACCGTATCCGATGGCGAAGGTCCAAGCCAAAGTGGGTCGTCTGGCCCGGGCGGTGTTCGGAACCAGGTGCATCCGTCACGCCCATCGCTTCCCGGTTCGATCAACAGGGCCGCGTGTTCGAGCGGCGGTCCGCCAAAGTAGAGGTAACTGCTTTCGGCGCGGAAGATATGCACGTTGGTCGCGTACGATCGTGCGAGTGCGTGGCCCGAAAAGAACACGACAGGCCGCGACACCTTCGCAGCAAGAGCAGCCCGCCGGCGCTGATAGGCTGTTGAGGCCGACGTCAGCTTCAATGGAGTGTCATTCATGGGAGGAGTCCAATGGAACGTCGAATCTCGTGCCGATTCCAACAACGTTGTATTGTTTCGGCGCGAAAGTAGGGTGGGCCGTGCCCACCATGCCGCCTTCCACTATACCTGCGGTGGGCACGGCCCACCCTACCATGAACGTCGCAGAAGAGTGCATCAACCTATGTGGAAACGGTACTGGCAATTCGAGAACCGTTCTGGGGTTTGGTCATTCTCCCGCTTTTTTGGCTTCGGTGTCGGCAGGCGGGGCTTCGTCG
>JAADIU010000072.1 GCA_013151185.1 Planctomycetota bacterium | reverse complement strand
CGACTCAGGACTTAACCGTTTTTCCACAAGGTAGTTATGGCTGTTTTTTGGGTCAAAACTCAATTGAGACTCATCGCAGACTGGTGCATGACTTATTGCCAAGCCGTGACCGAATTGTGACTGACGCAGAAATGACGCAAGGTTGGATCAGACGCGGTCGGTACTCATTCGAATTGGTGGGTTGTTCAGGTTTGACAACGAATTCGTGGAGATTCCGGCCCGAAGATTGCTCATGTGTGCCGTTGCCAAACTTTAGGCAAAGAGATGGATAGTTCGAATCCGGTCGCCCCGATTATCTAAACTAAGAAACAACAAGGACTTACGCCACGACTTGGCGTGAGCCCTTGTTGTTTGTATGGTCTCGGTGTCATTGATTGGCGCCTTCGACGATTACAGACGTTCGTGGTATTGCATGTGTTCTCTAAAATCGCTGTCCAGTTCGCCTATTGTGACCCGGTGAAGTTCACCTGCATCCCCGCGAAATCGCGTAGGTCAATCTCGCCGTTGTTGTTGAAATCAGAGCATTCGCAACCGCCGGTCATTCCGCCGCTTGGGCCAAGCAGGCAGTTATACATGTTGGCGTAATCATCCAGATCCACATCGCCATCGGCGTCGCAGTCTCCGGTGATCGCACATGCGTCTGGCGAGCTGAAATGGATTGCCCCAATGGCATCCAGTTCGTAACCGCTGAGCGATCCGCTCGGTTCATCTCCGTTGCCTTCGATGCGAACAAACCGTA
The DNA here is from genome assembly GCA_013151185.1 of Planctomycetota bacterium. GTDB lineage: Bacteria > Planctomycetota > Phycisphaerae > UBA1845 > UBA1845 > UBA1845. Next base: position 18,542 of record JAADIU010000072.1, on the reverse strand, counting down.
CCTCCGACAGACCTGATCCGGCTAGATTAAATGACCTTGTGTGGCTGCTCGCAGCCTGCATTTCATCACCGGGAATCGTTACCATAGCGCCTATTGTACTCTTCACACTAACGAAGTTGACCCCATCGATACTGACCAATACGTCAATCCTTTCAAGCTCAGGGTGCGAGACTATTGACTGGCCGTCTGCGTAGACGTTGAAGTCTCTACCGGGGCCATCAATGATGCGGCTGTCGCCGAAGTCGAATTCGACCACTTGACCACCAATGCCATTCCCACCGTTATCGGGAGGGCCAGTAAACCAATGATCGGGGAAGTGCGTACCGTTGATTGACAGTCGTGACCCGTATCGGCCAAACGGATCACACTCGTCCGGACCGCCATCGCCATTGCAGTCCATGCTCGTTCCACCAGCGATGTCGCAGTCGTCGGGTGAGCCATTCGCATTGCAATCCGCCTCGCACGCGTCATGAATGCCGTTGGTGTTGCAGTCAACCAGCATGCATTCGTCAGGCACGCCATCTCTATCGCAATCAGTGCTAATGCCCAAGACTGCTTCGCAAATGTCTCTCACGCCATTCTCATTGCAATCCTCGTCCGGTTGTGCATCGTCCGGTACGCTGTTGTCGTCACAGTCATCAAATTGCGACGGTAACGTCGGAGCATTCTCGCAATTGTTGGAACTGGCGTCATTTTGCAAGATCAACCGAAATGAAAACTCCCCTGCGTGCGGACCGTCGGAACGTACGGCAAAAGTGTTGGTCGTGCCAGGCACAGCGCCGAGCACTTCCCAGTTCTCCATAACACATTCATCCGACCTAGTGTAATCAGGAATGTAATAAGACCCAGACCACATTGTCTCGCAGGTCGTGCAGAGAGCAGAAGTCGCACTGTTAGTGCAGCCGCCCTCGATGGCGACTGGGATCTGCGAACCGCAAGTGTCGATCGTCATGAGCAAACCATCCACGGACGTTTTCGGTGTCCATGAGAACCAAACATAGCCGTCATCGTCACCGACCGTCGTACCGTGATAAGTTATATTCGGGCAGATGGGCCTGGCGTCTACGCATTCACCATTGGCAGGCCCCGGTACTTCGCAATGATCCAGTAGTCCGTTCGTGTTGGCGTCCGATGCGACGCCTGTTTCTACTTGCCAGTCGTCAGGCACAGAATTGTTGTCGCAGTCTATCTCGCAGGAATCGGGAATCAGATTGCTGTTGACGTCCGACGCGGCTCCTGACGCAATGTCGCACGCATCCGACGATTCACTGTGATCGCAGTCGTCCGCAAGGCCCAACTCGACCTCGCAAGTATCGACGACACCATTGGAATCGCAGTCCCCTTCACATGAGTCGAGCACACCGTTTCCAGCGCCGCCGGGGCAATCCAAGTCAGGATCTGCGGCAATTTCGCACGCATCAAGAACGCCGTTCTCGTCACAGTCTTCAACCGCATGCAGCGCAAACGCTAGATTGTGAACAGGTCCGGCTAATTGTCCCCATATCAATTGGGGATGTGCGTTGACGTACCCGGGGCGGCTCCGATATGGATCGAGACTCCCAAGCGACCAATAGAAAAACGCGTTAAGAGGATCCTCAGAAGACTCCACGACGCTCAACCAGTGTGCGCCAGCGGAGAGATCGACTGGCTGAGGCAGGTTAATCTTGAAAGTGTATTCGACAAGTTCAAAATCCTGAAACTCTGTTACGTTTCCCGTCGGAGCCATTGAAAAGGGTGGGGAGTTGTATGTCGCTACAGTTTCGCCGGGAATGTCGTAGGGGCGTACGGCGCCAAAGTTTGGATCGAGCACAAGGCCCGGATTGTCATCGAAAAAAATGACTCGAAAACTCGGACGCGGTGGAATCACAGACGATGGATCGGAAGGGTTTACCAGATACCCGTGGACTTCAATGGCGCCGATTCGACTAGGATGCGGCAGCACGAAATCGTCTGCCGGCCAATTGTTCTGCGAACTTTCACTGTAGGCTGCATGACTGTAATCAAACTCAATGTCTATCGGTTGGTTCATTACGAACACCCCGACACCGCAGGCATCCGGAACGCCGTCATTATCGCAATCATCATCGCATCCTGAGTTGCAGAAGAACGGACCACCGGGAGCAATGCTATTGGCGCTAATCTCGCATTCATCAGGGGCTAGATTTCCATTGCAATCTTGGCTCGTGGATGCGCCGATGTCACAGATATCAAGAATCCCGTTGGAATTGCAGTCCTCATTGGGTTCGCAGTCATCCGGAATCCCATTGTTATTGCAATCTTGCGAAGTGCCCACGCTAAGCTCGCAGAAGTCAGGAACCTGATTGGCATTGCAGTCCGCGGAAACACCGATTGCGATGTCACATTCGTCAGGAATGCCGTTGATGTTGCAGTCGGGTTCGCACTCGTCGAGAATCGCATTGCTGTTGCAATCGAATTCAAATCCTGCACGGTCGATGAATCCGATGGCGTCAAGGTCAAATCCATTAGTGGTGCCAGCGCCGCCTGATCCGGTTCCTTGAATCCTGACGAAATGAATAATCGGCAATCCGGAGATGGCGATGTCATAAGAACGGGCAAAGTTAGGATTGCTGTGTATGTCGTCACCGGGAACCGGAAACGCGGGATGTTCCGCCGACTTGATACTAACGAAGTCGATCCCATTCTCGCTGACAAGGATGTCCATGATTCCAAACTCTGAGACTCCAAAGTCCACTTCGTAGACAGTGATTTCAGGTCCAACAACATCGACGATACCTGAGCAGGAGATTTCATAAGTAACGTGGTCCGCCCCCAAACCAACAAACACGTCGTCCGGCGCGCCAAGCGCATCGGACTCGGTGATGCTTCCGGGATTCTCGATTAGCACACCCGGAAAAATGCAGCTGGAGTCGGCGATTTCGATGGCGTCGTCGATGCCATTGGTATTGCAATCCGCGGCCTGCAGTGATTGCCGCGGTAGTGCCAATGCACCCAACGCACTCAACATGATAATCAATCGAAAGCGATCGTTTGACATACTTCGTTCTCCTTTGGTCGCCCGTGCCAGTGGGCCGTTAAACGCAATCTGAATCGGACGCCGTTTCGGCAGCTCGTCCTTCCACACAGATCACGAAAAAATCGGAGAATTTGGTCGGAGAAATTTCAATAATCTGCGTGCGGTGGGTTGCGGCGGGGCACCACGAATTGTCGTAACGCATTGCAGGAAAATGCTTTAAAGGTGTCTGGGGATTGCGGGTTTCGCGTGAAAAATTCGATCGAGTCTCAATGTCCAACTTTCTTTGGAAGAATCGCTCTAAGGGGATTCCCCGGTTGGTTCTGCGAGATTGGCAGCGTGGCGTTTTGCTTTCCATTCGGCGGCATCCGCTGGCCGGTTCCATTTTTCGTAGAGCTCGATCAGAGCGTTGATGGCGTCTTCAAGCGTCGTCGAGTCTGGCTCATCCGCAGTAGTGACTGACCCGTAGGCTGTCTGGAGCAACGGCTCTGCCTCGGCGAATTTCTCGAGATGGGTCAAGCAAGCCGCCAATTGAATGCGGCCTCGGTCGATCGAAAGTGAGCCTGGTTTGAAAACAATCTCAAACAACCTCAGTGCCTCACGGAGCTTGGGCTCGGCATCCTCGTATTTGTATTGAGCGGCCAAACATCTCGCCCAATCGTACAGGCGAATGGCAACCGTCTTGTTTTCCTTCCCACGAACGACCTGCGCTGTTTCGTACATCTCTTTGAAAAGTGGTTCTGCTTCGTCATGCTTCTTGAGTTGCGTCCGAGCGCGGGCGAGATAGGTAAGCGTCCATGCCAAATCAGCGTGATTCGGATCCAAATGTTCTCGTTGAATTCGCAGCGCTTTGACGTAATACGATTCAGCTTTCCCAAAGTCCTTCTGTTTGGCGTAGAGGCGGCCATGTTGCCCAATTGCCTTGGCGACGATGGGATTGGCCTCTCCTGCAAGACTGCGCATCGTGTCAACCGTCTGCGTTAAGAGCGTTTCCGCTCTTGTGTAATTCCTGACTTTCATGTTGATGACGGCCAAGTCATGCTTGTATCGGGCGACGTCAAAGTGTTCGTCGCCGTGTTGACGGATCGTGGCCGCTAGGATGCGCTCGTGCGATTTTAGAGAATCGTCAATCTTGCCTTGACTGTACAATGCATTGGAAAGCGCCCCCAAAGAATCCAACGTCGATGGATGATCAGGGCCGAGCTTGGCTTCATAAATCGCCAGGGCCTCGCGGTTAATCAACTCCGCTCGTTCGTTGGAACCTGCCCCACCCTTTCGATAGATCGTCGATGCCAAGCCATGCAAGGCGTCGGCCAAACTGACTGGGTCCTCTTCCGCTCGTGTTCGTCGGAATTCGACCAACTGCTCAAAGGTTGTAATCGCATCGTCAAGGCGACCCTGCATGCGGAGCGCAAGTCCCAATCGCTCCCTTGTTTCAGCAACCTCAGTGTCGGTGACACCTGATAATGATTGCTGCAATTCGATGGTTTTGCGGAACTCTTGCTCCGCCCGTTCCACGCTCCCAATGCGTAGGGCGACGGTACCAATTGTTCGCCGCAACGTGACTTCTACTTCAGGCTGCTTAGCGAATGCGGCGCCGATCTTTTTAGCCGACGCCTCCAACGCAGCGACAATCGTCACATCGTGCCCAATGCCATTGACGGGGTCAGCAGCGCTAAGCAAGTCGTCGATCAAGAATTCGTTTATCGCATGGGCTTTATCGGTTTCCAACTGCATCTTGCGATTTGCTTCGATGGCTACATCGCGTTCTTGCGAAGCACGGTAAGCGTACCAAGACGTAGTAATCAGCCCGGTGATTAGGAACACCACTGCCACCGACCCTGCGGCCACCAGCCCTTTGTTACGTTTGGCAAATTTCTGCAGTTTATACGTTGCACTGGCTGGCCTGGCTGCGATGGGCTAATTTCCGAGGTAGCGGCGAATGTCGGTGGCCAACTCAGCTGTGGATTGATAACGTCGCTCCCTGTCCTTCTCAAGTGCCTTGGCTACGATCGTTTCGATATCCCCGCGAAACGTCGTACTCACCACACTCAGGCGGGTGGGGTCGGTCTCTTGAATAATGCGAGCCGCATCAACCAATGATCGGTTGCTAAGGTTTTGGGGCATCTGCCCTGCCAACAACTCGTAGAGCAAGACACCCAGACCATAAACATCCGAGCGTGTATCGATGGCCTGCGGGTTTCCGGTGACCTGCTCAGGGCTCATGTATGCAAGCGTACCATCAACTGTCCGACATCGGTATGCATCGTCGTGATCTGAACATCAAGGTCTGTGGCCCGGGCGACGCCGAAGTCAATGATTTTCGGTTGACCGGATGCGTCGACCAGCACGTTGCCCGGTTTTAGATCGCGATGGATCACACCCTTTTGGTGACCGTGGTGTATCGCATCGCACACCCGGGCGAACAATTCCAGTCTAGCCCGCGATGTGAGGTTGTTGCGCTGTGCGTATTCGGTAATCGTTGATGCATCAGAGATGTACTCCATTACGAAGTACGGCATTCCACCGGCATCGCTCTCGTGAATGCTGGCTTCAATGACTTGGGCGATACCAGGATGTTGAAGTTGCCCAAGTATCTGCGCTTCAACCTCGAAACGCCGCAGCGCCGATGCCGATGCCAATCCCCGTTTTATCACTTTGAGCGCGACGGTGCGCCTGGGCTTGTCCTGGGTTGCCTCCTAAACCGTTCCCATGCCCCCGGAAGCGACAACACGTCTGACGGAATATCGTCCGAGCGTTTGGCCGACGAGATCGGTGTCGGCGTGCGAATGCATACGCCTCGAGAATCCGCCGGTGTCCGTTTGGTCGAGGACTGCCACCTCCTGCTCATCGGCGAGTAGCAGCGATTCTACTTCCGTGGCCAGTTCCGGATCGGCTACTCGGATGTCGGCCAAGTATTGGCGGCGCGCATCATCGGACAATTCGCGTGCCTTGAGAAAATGCTCGCCGATTTGATCGTGTCGCGAACTACTCATGGCGCATCCTTGTCCGATAGGGCGCGCTTCAACCACGCTTTCGCGATTTGCCAATCCGACTTGATGGTGGTCGGGCCGACGCCAAGGACATGAGCGGATTCGTCGATGGTTAATCCGCCAAAGACACGAACGTCAACGATTTGTGCTTGTCGCGGACTCAGCTTGGCCAACTCATCAATGATCTCACTGAATTCCAAGACATCGACTTCCGACGACTGCCAGTCAGCCAGCGCATCATCCAGCGTGACGCGCTGCCAATCGCGTCCGCCGCGCTTATCATCGGATGCGGCGCTGCTTCTTGAGTGGCCTTGAAGGCGATGCGATCAACATCATCCTCGCCGCTGCCGCCGCAAACCTCCGAAAGCTGTTGGCGGGGTTCCTTCTTGCGCACCGCACCTGGCTGACCGCGCTCATTTGGCCACATGATCGGCTCATCGGGATCGCCGATAGCCTTGTTTCGGTCGCCCAGCCCGCGCTGCCGACAAGAATCCATCAGCCGTCGCGCACCGCCCAGCCAATCGCCGCGTGAAGGCGGCTTTTTCAGGGACGACTAATTCTCATCATGAAATGCACAGGCGATATCAAAAAACGCTGATTCCGATCAAGAAAAGTTCAACTGGTGTCCTGTCACCCCGAATGAAATGCAAGTCCTTGATCCAGCTATAGTTATGAGGCTGACTGGCGGCTGGATTTGAACCTCCAACCTCCAACCTCGATCAGGCCGCACGGCGTCGCCTCCACTCATTGCCGGGCAACAACCTCATGCGGTCCCTGGGCAGGTCCCCGCGTGCAATCACAACCGGAGGCGTGGGAAGGAACCTGGGGCAGGTCAGACCCTCTTGGGTATCTCAGAAATTTTATGCACATCCTTGCTTTTTCATTGCGCACAGGCGGTCCCACATCCGTGGTTGTGAGTAGAGGGCTGGCTTTCCATTCGCTGCTTTTGTGAGCAGCGTGCAGCGTGCGTCTAGGTTTCGTGCGGTGTTGCCAGCCGGACTTTTCTGGTGAATATCCTGAGGAGGTTCTGAGCTATGTTTCATGGTCATACGACGAGAACATGTTCTCTTGCGGTTGTTTCGATCCTTCTTGCGGCGGCTCAAGTGCGCGCGGATGTCAATTTCTCGGTTGTCGCGATGGATGGGGACACGGGGGTTTTCGGCCCTGGGAGTTCAACGTTTCCCGCCTTTGAATTCTGGGAACTCGACGGGTTGCCCGGGAACTTAAATCTTCAGAGAGCGCGGCCGGCGTTGGGGAACGACGGTCGCGTCGTGTTTCATTCCGTCCTCAGGGATACGGCAGATTATAGCGCGTTCCATAGGAGCGGGATCTGGCAATGGGATCCGAGCGACAGCGCCCCGGAACTCGAATTGATCATGTTTAACGAGAATCTCGAGACGCTCGATGGGGAACCGTTGCCCGCAAACACACTGGGATTTAATGAGAATCTGAACGGACAAGGCGTGCCGCGTGCGGCGCTGGTTCTCGACTATGCCATGCCAATGCCCATTGAGAATGGCGGGGTCGTATTTTTTCCGGGGGTGACTGACGCGGCCGAGGAATCCCCCGAGAACGATTGCGATACTTTCCAGCGCTTCCAAATCGGGCTGGGACGCTTTGATCCACAAAGCGGCGTTTCTGGGTACGGGTACGCGTACGGCAGCGGATATTGGGATAGCAGCCCCGCGAAGGTCACGCCGTCAGGCTGGACGCTCCGGTACGACAGGGACTGTTTCGGTGCTGGAGACGATGCACAGGTGAGGCAGTTACTCTCGGTGCAAGCATTGGATGGGGGTGGTCAAATTCGGATCGTTGATGAGAGCATGCCTGTTCCAGGTGCGGGCTCGAGCCAGACATTCGGGCTGCTGACATCGGATTCCAGGGGTGCAGTGAAGGTTGCTGATGCTGCCGGTGGTGGTGTCTTCGTGTCGTTCAGTGCCGATGCTGGTTTGGCAGACGGGGCCCATCGTGATTCACTTTGGCTCGCGGAGGTGGACGCTGTGACGTCCGCTGTGACACGCACCATGGTTGTTGCATTCGGCGACCCTGCTCCGGGGCCCGAAAACCCTGCTGGATGGGCCTTTGGCTGGGACAACGTCAACAGTGGTGACTTTGTTCTCATCGATGATTATGGGGAGCATTACACGATGAACACGTCTGGTGAAATCGCCTTTGAAGCGCTCACCAAGGCTGATGTGTCCGTAGTGCTAGACCTTGGGGATCTCAAGGAAGGCATCTACCTCTATGACGGTGTTCAGATTCGTACGATTGCGATTTCGGGCGGTGCCGTTGGAGAAACCGGTGAACATTTTGCAAATGTCAGCGAATATCCGGCGCACAACGATCTGCAGGTCTTCGGCACGCCCATCATCGATTCGGAAGGCAACATCGCGTTCCCGGCGACATTGAGTGGAGGCGCGTTCGGTATCGGTGAGGAAGATGCAATCTGCTACTACCGTCAAGAAGACGGACAGACCTACATCATCGCACGAGACAAGCTTCTTCCCCGGATCGATTGCATCGGGAGCGAGTGGAATTTGCCTGGTACAGACAGCAACATCCTGATGAATGACACCGGGACTGTCGTCTTTCGATCCTACAAAAACTGGTACTTCGTTGATCTGGGTTCCATTACCGACACTAAATTCTTCCAATCGCCTGACACGTACCAACTACTCAACGTTGCCGTCTCTCCCTTTAGCCCCGACGATGTACCGACTGTTCTGGACATCAACGGCGAAGAATATGAGGTAAAAGAGATAATGTCTTCGGTTGTCGATCCGTCACTGAATAGCTCGTCGGGGGGGGCACTTCTTCTGAACAGCCGAGGTTATGTCGAAGGTCAACCTGTGGGCCCGGATCGCGTGCTTGGTGATTTTCTTTTCCAACTCGATCTGGTAGGTGAGACCAGCGGGCTCCGAGGGAGCATCGTGCACGCGCAGCTTGTCGCCAACGGCATCTCGTTGGGTCAGCCAGCGGATGTCGATCGGAACGGATTTGTGGACTCCAGCGATCTTTCAATCGTCCAGAGAGCCATGAACACCTCTATCGCTGATGATATGTTCGGGGATGCGGTGATCGCGGATGTAAATATGGACGGAGTCGTTGACATGACGGATGTTGCCATCGTGGTGGCCGCAGTCGGAGATGACTACGATTGCTTCAACAGAGTAACAGTGACCCCGGGCGGCCAGCAACCGATTAATCCTTTCAACGGGCCAATGAATCCGTTTGATCTTGGCGGCTAAACGGCACTGTCAGTTGCGACGGACCGGCCTTGGCATGGTTTGTTCGCTGAATAAGTGTGAATCTGCTGTTGCGGAATCGCCCCCGTCACAACTGTGTGACGGGGGCGATTTGCTATTCCGGGTTCACGCCAGCGCGTTCGAGCGCTGCGCGGAGGGCGTCCTGTTCCAATACTCAGCCGACATGCAAGTTGGTGGGAGAGCAGAAGACGCAGTTGCTGCAAACGATTGGATATCAGTCAATAAAGAGCGGATTTGGAACAGCAAACTGGCTGGCATGTTGACGACGCCGAGGGGAATGTTGCTGCTCGCGCTCGCCGGATGGCTGAATCAAGGTAAGCGCTCGGTGATCTACACGTTGCCCGTTCCGGGATCCCGGGTTTGGTTTGTGCTTGATCAGACGGTGGGGAGTTGATCCTTGGTGATCGTTGTGGGCAGCAGTGTTGCCGGGTCGTCACCGTGGGGGAGGCGGTCGATGGTGTGGCGAAGATACGCGAACGGGTCCAGGCCGTTGAGTTTGCAGGTCGCGACGATGGAGTAGATCTTGGCCGCCCGGTGACCACCGCTCTCGCTGCCGGCGAACATCCAGTTCTTTCGACCGATCACCACATGACGCATGGCCCGTTCCGACGCGTTGTTGTCCAGCGGCAGCGAGGGATTCTCCAGGAATGCCGACAGCGGTTGCCACTGGTTGAGCATGTAGGACACGGCCCGGCCAACCGAACTGCGGGGCAGCACCTCCACCGACCACGCGTTCGCACACTCGCGGATCTTCTCGATCAGTGGAACAGATTCCTCCCCGCGGAGCGTCAGGTGTTCGGCATCGCCGAAGCTGCGGACCGGATCGCTCGCCGACGCTTTCACGCCAACGATTACTTCCACGCCGCCAACCACTTCAGCGCCAGTTGCACTGGCTGACGCATCAATGCATGCCGGCGCATCCGTGCGCGTTGCGCTCACCGCCCGCGCATCCTTCGCCCGCATATCTTTGGCTTGGCGCTCCACCGCAAACAACTGTTGGATCAACTTCAGCATCTTTCCGCAGCGCCGGCGATCATCCAACCGCGCATCGTAGTACTTGCGCCGCGCATGCGACCAGCAACCCGCGCGAATCAACCCCGCGGTACTCACGACTTCGTCATAACCGGCATATCCAGCCGTCAGCAACGTGCCCGAAAAACCCCACAAAAAATCGGTCGGACCCGCTCGGCTACGCGTTGTCGTGAAATCGTAGAGCACCAACCGTGACGCTTCGCGAAGATACGTCCAAAGGTATGTGGGCTCGCCGGCGGCCATGCGCAGTCTAAAATAGGGTTCTCATCATGCGCTGTTCAATCGAGGGGTCTCCTTTATTCTCATCCACGTCTGAGTTCTTGAATCTGCGCAATCGAATTGAAAAATTGCGCAAAATTGTTACGATTGCCCTAGCATTAAGGAAGCCGGTCCATACTCACATCGTCAGAGCCTTTGCTGTGAACCCCAAGACTGGCCCTCCCTGCGAAATAGCAGCGGTGGCTCAGAAAATGAGGGATGAGGGATCCGGCCGCAGTCCACATGTGTATAGCAAGCTGATATGGTGTTGCGCCTACGCTCAGGGGATCGGGTTTAATCGTACGCGGAGCGCAAACGTTCTTGCCTAAATACATTAAGACGATTCATTCGGTAATGCACATGAGCGATGCCATGACACATTCTTCTCTTGAAGTCAGGGCGGCTCATCGCTTCGATACAAGCATGACCCCGACCGAAGTGCAGCAATCTATCCGGCATCTGGGGGCCGAGCTCTACGCCGATCTCAAACGTGTCGCCGCCTCATATCTTCGAGAGCGATCTGACTCACGCAGTCTCGATCCGACGATGCTCGTTCACGAGTCCTTTCTCAGACTCTTCGATAAAGCGCGAACGGCACCAGCTGATCGCGACCACTTCATGGCACTCTCAGCCCGGATCATGCGCCAGATTCTTGTGGATCATGCGCGAAGACGGTGTGTGCGCTCCCGAGCTAGAAATACTGGCCGAATGCGGTCTCTCACTCAATCGAACCCACTCAGCAAGTCTCGGACTTGGCTGCTCGAGCTCGAGGAGGCGCTTGACGGTCTCGCTCGACGCGATGCGAGGCAGGCGAAGATCGTTGAGCTTCGGATATTCGGCGGCTTCGACACAAACACAATCGCTCATTTGCTCGGCGTCTCACGGCGCACCGTTGAACTGGACTGGCGCATGGCGAAGGCGTGGTTAAAGATCGCGCTGGGCGATGTAGCGCGATGAATGAGGATCACGCTAAACTTAGAGAACTGTTTTTCGAGATCGCAGTACTTGAACCACCTGCGCGTGCCGAACGATTGATCAAGCTCATGGCCACTGATCCGGCGGAGCACGATGCACTTGTCCGCTTGCTTGACAACGACACGCCAAGGCACGATTTCACGAGCGAGCTACTCATGTCGGCGGGCCTCCCGGCTCCTCCGACCCCGGTCGCTGATAACGCCAGCAAGCCGACGCCGGAACGAATTGGCCCGTTCCGTGTCATCCGTCTGCTTGGCCGCGGGGCAACCTCCCGGGTCTTCGAGGTGGAGCAGAGTCGACCGCGCAGGCGCGTGGCGCTCAAGCTGCTCGACGACGAGGTGACCTCGCGGGTGTCCTCGCGCCGCTTCAAACGTGAGATCGAGGCGCTGGCCTGTCTCGATCACTCGGGCATCGGGCAGGTCTTTGAGGCGGGCTTCGTGGACATCGATGGTCGCCAGCGCCCTTACTTCACGATGGAGCTGATTCAGGGACGCCCAATCACAGCGTTTGCACTGGAGAACGGCTTCTCGATTGACAAGAAACTCCGGCTCGTCGCCCAGGTCGCGGACATTCTCAATCATGCACACTTGCGCGGCATCATCCACAGAGATATCAAGCCGTCCAATGTACTCGTGACAAGTGATGGCCGGCCCGTGGTTCTTGATTTTGGGATCGCCAAATTTAATATGTCAGAAAGAACCCTACCAATAACGCTCACGGGCACAGGACGGATTGTCGGCACGCTCGCGTACATGAGCCCTGAACAGGCCCTAGCGGACCCGGCCCGGGTTGATCTGCGCGCCGATATATACGCTCTCGGGGCCGTTGCGTTTGAGATGCTAGCGGGTCAATCTCCGATCCAGCACGTTGATCTGCCGCTCTACGCCGCGTTAGTCGCGTTGCAGACTGATACGCCCTCGAAACTAGGCTCATTTAACAAGGCGTATCGTGGAGACATCGAGACGATCATCGCCTGCGCACTTAGTAAGTCTCCCGATGATCGGTACGACTCGGCGAGCGAATTGGCGGCGGACATCCGCAGAACCCTCGCCTCTGTGCCAATTGGGATTCGAGCCCCGGGCGTGATAGAACGGATTCAGAAGTTCATTCGGCGCAATAGATCCGGTGTCGGCGCCTCCGCTGCGGTCCTGACAGTCCTTCTTGCGGGCATCACCGCGACGACTTGGCAGGCAGCTATTGCCCGCAAGCGCCTGGCGATCGTGACAGAAACCCGCAACGATCTCCAAGATATTAGCGAGTTCCAATCGAGGATGCTTGAGAATGCTGATCCTGCCGGTATCGGCCTCTCAATTATCGCCGAATTGCGAAGGCAGTTCGAAGAGAGCCTCAGCTCGGGGATCACGGAAGCGGATCGTGGCCATCGCTTGGCTGAGTTCGATGCCATGGGCAAGTGGATCAGCGCAGCTGATCTAGGGCGCTCCATGTATGCGCAAGAGTTCCTAGATCCATCGTCATCCGCAATATCAAACGATTTCGGTAACAGACGTGGTCTTGAAGCACGGCTCCGCCTTAACGTTGCTCGGGCGTATGCGAGCATTGGTGAGCGGAATGGAGCTGTCGAAGAAGCCCGACGCGCGTACAATATCGCCTTGGAAGAATTTGGGTTGGAAGATCCGACGATAGTCGACTATGTCTGTGTCTATGCACAGGCGCTCACCGATGCCGTGTATTACACGGATGCCATCGCCCTTCTTGATCATGTGCTGGAAACCAGAAGGGCAGCTGGCGAGTACGACCATGCCCACATGCTTCTGCACGCCCTCGGTGCAGCGAACTTCGCGGCGAATGACATGGAATCGGCTGAAGAGTTTTTCCTTCAAGCGCTGAGGCTACGACGCGCAGAACATGGAGAATCTGCGCCATTCACGATTCGAACGGAACAAGAGTTAGGAGACGTTTATCGAGTCACTCGTCGATTCAATGAAGCTCAGGCACTCTTCGATCACTCGCTGCCGCTCGCTATCGAGCAGCTTGGCGAAGGGCATCGAGATACCCTGCTCTATATGCGCCGAATGGCGACACTACTCAATGTTCGTGGGCAGCTTGGCGAATCGATCGCACTTCACGAACAGATCAACGAAATCAGCACCCAAACACTCGGGGAAGACCATCCAACCACTCGGGAAGCTATGACGGGACTTGCTGGTCTCTATTTCCAGGCAAATCGCCTCGACGAAGCCGAGATTCTGCTCAACCGTATAGTCGAAGTTGAGCGACGATTGCTCGGAGCAGAATCGGAATTGCTCTACGCCCGAATCTCGTCGATCGCTACGGTTCTTGCGCGCAAGGGCGACTCTGCGGGCGCCGCGCTGCTCTATGAAGAAGCGATCGAGGGCTTGGCGCGCACATCAGACCCGCTCAGCGAACTTACGCTTGGTGTCAGGTCGGGGCAGGCGGGGAACTACGTTCGGCTGGGACAATATGAAGAAGCCGAAAAAATCCTCATCGACGTGATGGTCAAACAAGCGACCACGGTCGGAACGGCACATGAGTTCTATGCAGCAACATGTCAGAGTTTAGCGAAGTGCTACTCAGAACAAGGTTTGTACAAAAAAGCCGAGCCGGTGTATCGATTGAGTATCGAATCACTCAGAGCGACTTTTCCTGAAGGACATATATATACCAGCTTAACTCAAGTACTACTCGGACGATGTCTGTTTCATCTCTCGAAGTATGATGAATCAGAACAGGAATTGAATGCGGCGCTCATCGAACTGCGTGGCTACTTGAAACCCGGCGACGCTATGATTATCGATGTTCAGCAATGGCTTGGCAAGGCGAGACAAGCTAAGTTCGACCAGTAACTTGTCCTGAATGGCGCCGTACCCGCTTGCTTGGAAGCTCCCTGATGAAGGGGTTTGGTTTGTAGCAGAGTTTCATTCACCCCGGCTGGACCTTGCTTGCACTTCAAGACTTTGCCGCAGAAACCGCAACTGCGCACAGCAGCGCCCTCAAGCTATGTACAAGTGATTGTTGCGGCACAGACTCCGTAAGGCGGGAGCGAGCAGCAGGCAGCGGAGCCATGCCCCAGCTGAGACGTACTCATTAAATGTCCTCTTACCTCGATCAGTATTTTGACACATTCCGTTGGGTCGCCATTATGGAGTTCCGCAAGTCTCTACGCACCTCGACTTGCGAAACCGAGCTGACGGGGCCAAGAACGTAGATTCCGGCCACGAAAAGTCCAACTGGTGTCCTGTCGCCCCGGATCAAGTAGGCTGCAGCAATCGACTACGGATTCGAATCGATCAGAAAACACTTGTCAATCGACAGAAAACACCAGTCAGCCGATTACTTTGAGTACAGGTCGCGTGAGCTCGGACAGACGAAGTATTTGTTTGCCTTCGGCAGTGAAGTTGGCCGGATCAAGCCATCGCGTGAAAGTCTCTTGAAGTGCCGGCCATTCATCTCCAATAATCGAGTACCAAGCCGTATCGCGATTGCGTCCCTTGTAGATAGTTGCCTGCCGGAAGACGCCCTCAAATGAGAATCCAAGGCGCTGAGCGGCCTTGCGAGACGGTGTGTTGAGGGCGTCGCATCTCCACTCGTACCGGCGGTACCCGAGGGTGAAAGCCCTTTCCATCATGAGGTACATGGCCTCCGTGGCAGCAGGGGTGCGCTGCAATCGGGGTGAAAAATTGATGTGCCCAACTTCGATTGATCCATGAGACGGACGGATGCACAGGTAGCTGGCCACTCCTAACGCTTGGCGCGTTGCTCTATCAATCACGGCATAGAAGAGCGGGTCTGCTGAGGCGCTGGACGCGTCGATCCAGCGGCGGTACTCCACTCGCGTGTCAAACGGGCCATATGCAAGATAGGTCCAATTGCGACCGTCGGTATCGAGAGTGTTGGCCTCATAGAGGGCTTCTGCGTGCGTATCCAGGCTGAGTGGCTCAAGTGAGCAGTGCAAACCCAGGATTCTCTCTCGTTCGGGACGAGGCGGCTCCGTCCAGCCATGCACAGCGAACCCGACGGGTTGCCCAAACCGATTCGTATTCATGCTACCTTCGCCCTTTCAAATCTGGGGCACGTTTCTTCAAAGAAATGGTCCGTCTTACAGTACTTTTCCATTTCTGCTATCGCTTGTTGCCCGATTCCGCGATGCTTCTCATCTACACGATTCTCCGGAATTCGATGTCCTCGTCATTGCATTCAAATGCCAATATGAAATAACCAAGCAATTCCCGCCTGTCATTTTCAATGCTCAAATACACAATTTCGACATCATTGAAATTGGTTTGATGATCTTCCAGAGATGTCTGATTTACATAATTCCTGGCGTGCGCCTGCTCTTCCATCGCGTGGAAGTCGTTTAATTCGTCAAATCTCGATTTATGAAGCGTGATCACTTGGGAGGCCATTCTCGATTGGAGAACCTAGACGTGTTCGACTACTTAGGCGGTAAGGTTTTGACGAACTGCTTGGCCAGATTCACCCCGTATGGTTCCAGTGTTTAGCCCAGCCCTGCGCCCATGCCGCGGTCGGCGGCGGTGATGGCGACGTTGTTCTTCATTTAGACTTCTCTTTGAAAGGCTTGTTGCATGACGCTCAGGGCTTGTTCGACGTCGTCTTGGGTGGTGGCCCAGGAGGAAACGCTGATGCGCATGCACAAGCGCTCCTTCCAGGTGGTCGGTCCGAGCCAAGTCACGCCGCTGGATTGGATCTTAGAGAGTGCGGCTTGCGTCGAGGCTTCGTCCTGGCATGCAAAGACCACTTGGTTGAGGACGACATCGTTTAGGACCTCATAGCCCGCGGCCTCGAGTCCCTGGGCGAAGCGCCGGGCGTGGGCGCAGTTGCGGTCGACCAGATCTTCCACGCCGCGCTTGCCGAGGGTTTTGAGGGCCGCCCAGAATTCAACGCCGCGGGAACGTCGGCTCAGTTCGGGCACCAAGTTGTTGGGCTGCCGCTGTGCGTTCCGCATCAGATAGGTCGCGTCGATGCCGAATACGTCTTGGACGGCCTCCGGCTCGCGGCAGACGTAGATCGCCGAATCATAGGGCAGGTTGAGCCACTTGTGGCCGTCGACGCTCCATGAATCAGCCTGCTCGATCCCCCGGGTGAGGTGCCTTTTTGACGTCGAAGCGCGAGCCCAAAGTCCAAAGGCACCGTCCACATGCACCCAGGCCCCGGAGGCTTTGGCCTTCCGGCAGACTTCTTCAAACGGGTCGAAGGAACCTGAATTGATATTGCCCGCCTGGAGGATGACGATCGTCTTTGGGCCGAGCTCCGGCATCTCCTTGGGAATGATGCGGCCTTGCTCGTCCGTTGGGCAGTGTTGGATGTCGTCGAGTCCGAAGCCAAGGTAGCCGAGTGTGGACAAGTTGGTGGGGTGGATCTCATCGCTCACAACAATGCTTAGCCGTGGGGCACCCGCAAGGCCGCGCCGTCTTACGTTGTAGTTCAAGCGTGCTAGCAGCGCCGACCTTGCACAGGCCAGGGCCGAAAAAGTGCCCATGGTGGAACCGGTGACGAATCCGACCACCGCATCGCGCGGCAAGTCCAAGATTTCGAGCATCCAATGGGCGGCCACCGTCTCCAGTTCAACGGCGCCCGGCGCGAGCGCCCAGGAGCCCGCGTTCTGATCCCAGGCTGTGGCCAACCAATGGGCCGCGATGGCAACGGGCAAGGCACCACCGACGACAAAGCCGAAGTAGCGACCGCCGGTTGATGCGACGGTGGCGGGCGAGCCAACCCGATCGAGCTGTCTGATCACCTGCTCCGGATTCGTTCCCTCCAACGGTAGCGGACCGTGAAACTCGGTGAGTCCCGCGAGGACCTCGGCGCCGGGGACGACCTCTCTTGCGTCGAGCTCTTCTGTGTAACGACTCGCTAGCTCACAGGAGAGTTGAAAGAGCGCTCTCACAGGCTGCTGGTCGTGGGCTTCATCGGCCTCAGTGTTTGTCAAACTGTTCATTTGCTTCTCCGGTCGGGGATTCATCGACGCCTCCATTGTAGAATCAGAGGCCGCCGTCAACAGGCCCATCGCTTGTCAATTAACGGCGAGATATTGCCATTGTGTGCCACTGACATGCTACAATTGGGGCATGACAAAGCAGGCTGGCAACCAACAACTGCTCGGGCCGCGCGTCGTAGTCGTCGTGTACAACGGGTTGTGCACCTTCGAATTCGGCATCGCGGTTGAGATCTTCGGGCTTTCCCGGCCGGAGCTTGGCAACGACTGGTATCGCTTTCAGGTCTGTTCGGCAGAGGGGCCCGAAGTGCCCGTGGTTGGCGGGGTACACGTCCGCGTTGAGGCTGGGCTCGAGGCTTTGGAACAGGCCGACATCGTGGTGGTGCCGGGCTGGCGTGACCCTCGGCAACGGCCCCCGGGCGAGCTAACAGCCGCGATCATCGGTGCCCACGAGCGGGGTGCTCGAATCGTCGGTATCTGTGGTGGCGTTTTCGTTCTGGCGGCCACAGGTTTACTATCGAACAAACGCGCAACCACTCACTGGCGTTTCCTCGACGACTTCATCGCGCGCAACCCTGACATCCGTGTAGACCGCGCGCCGCTCTATTGCGACGACGACCGCATCCTGACCTCTGCTGGAAGCGCCGCCGGCATCGACCTCTGTCTGCACATCGTCCGCAGCGACTACGGCACGGAAATCGCCAACATCGTCGCTCGCCGCTTGGTCACAGCCCCCTTGCGCGGCGGCGATCAACCACAGCGCCGTTCGGAAGATTTGGTCCCAGCCTGCAAGGACCAGCAACTCGCTGACTTCCTACTTCACTTGAAAGCAGACTTGGCTACGCAGTACACAAGCGTGGCCGCAGCCCGGGAACTCAGCATGAGCCAGCGTACCTTCCACCGCAAGTTCCATGCGCTCACGGGTGAGAGCTACGGGCAGTGGGTGTCGAAGCAGCGCCTAGAGCGCGCAAAGAATCTGCTCCGTGAAACAGATCTAAGTATTGAGCAAATAACAGAAGCTTGTGGCTTCGCCTCCAGCGGCTCCCTGCGGCGCCTCTTTCGTGAGTTCACCGATGGGAGTCCAAAGGAGT
>JAADIU010000218.1 GCA_013151185.1 Planctomycetota bacterium | reverse complement strand
ATAGGGATGGGGACATCCCGCGCGATTGTCGAGTGGGCAGGCGTCGCAATATCAACCTCAACTTGCGGCTTTGCAGCGACGGGCGCCGCGGTTGAAGCGCCCGAGGACGTAGTCAACTCACCCGCCATGATGCGGTTCATCAGGTTCAGCCCGTCGAACGCATCCTTCGCATAATGCAGCGGCCCTTCATAAACAGGGGTCAAATCGTTTTCCACATACCCGCGTGTCAGCGCAGCTCCACCGAGAATCACCGTGGGTGCAAACCCCCGTTCGTTGAGCACTTCCAGGTTTTCCTTCATCACGACGGTGGATTTCACCAGGAGTCCGCTCATTCCGATGGCGTCGGCTTGGTGTTCTTGCCAAGCGTTGATGATCGCGGATATCGGTTGTTTGATACCGAGGTTGACGATGGTGTAGCCGTTGTTCGACAGGATAATGTCGACAAGATTCTTCCCGATGTCATGCACGTCACCGCGCACCGTCGCCAGAATCACCTTGCCCTTCGACTCGCTGTCTGTGCGATCCATGAAGGGCTCAAGAAAACCCACTGCGGCTTTCATAGTCTCTGCCGATTGGAGCACAAACGGCAACTGCATCTGGCCCGCCCCAAACAGATCGCCAACGGTCTTCATGCCATCGAGCAAAATGTCGTTGACGATGTCCAGCGGGGTATAGGTGGTCATCGCCTCGGTGAGGTCTGCATCGAGACCGACCCGATCACCTTCAATGATCCGCAACTTCAATCGCTCCTCGACGTTCGATGGTTTTTCCACCTTCGCGGTTGCGGTGCTGTCCGCGTCGTCAAACAGGCCGATCAATTCCATCAGCGGGTCGTAGCCTTCTTCCCGGCGATCGAAGATCAGATCCTCTGCCGTCTTCTTTTGCTTTTCATCGATCTTGTAATAGGGAAGAATCCCCGTCGCGTGAATGATCGCGGAGTCCAGCCCGGCTTCGCGAGCGTGGTGCAGGAACACACTGTTGAGCACCTTGCGAACCGGTGGTTTCAAGCCGAAGCTCACGTTGCTCAAACCAAGAATCGCGTGACAATCCGGCATCGCTTCTTTGATGCGGCGAATACCTTCGATTGTTTCGAGGCCCAACTTGCGATCGTCTTCGCTTCCGGTTGCGAGCGTAAACGTGAGGGCGTCGAAGATCAGATCGCTCGCCCGGATGCCGTGATGTTGCGTGACCCGATCGTGGATCCGTTGTGCGATCTCCACCTTGCGGTCAGCCGTCTTCGCCATTCCTTCTTCGTCGATGGTCAGCGCGACCAGAGCAGAACCATGTCGCCGCGCCAGCTCGCAGATGCGGTCCAGCTTTTCCTCGCCGTCTTCGAGGTTGATCGAGTTGATGATGCACTTTCCGCCCGCCAGTTTGAGAGCGGCTTCGATGACGGGTGTCTCGGTGCTGTCGATCATCAGCGGAACGGTCACTTCGCCGACGGTTCGTTTGAGCAAACCGGTCATGTCGGCAACTTCGTCCCGCCCTACATAGGCAGTACAAATGTCAAGCACATGGCTGCCCTGTTTGACCTGATTGCGGGCGACTTGCACCATGCCGTCGAGGTCGTTGTTCGCCAGGAGTTCTTTGAACTTCCTCGATCCGTTGGCGTTCGTTCGTTCGCCAACGCTAAGAAGCGCGTTGTCCTGCCGGAAGTTGACGGCTTGGTATAGGCTGGAACATGAAGGTTCAAGCCGCGCATCGCGCACCTTAGCCGTCCGGCCTTTCATGGCTTCAGCCACCATTTTCAGATGTTCGGGCGTCGTTCCGCAGCAACCGCCCACCATCGCAACGCCATCGACTTCGACGAATTCGACGAGCCACTTGGCCATCTCTGCCGGCGAAAGTGGAAAATGCGGTTTGCCATCGACGAGTTCCGGCAAGCCGGCATTGGGTTGAATCAGGATCGGGCGCGTCGAGTTTTGAGCCAACACCCGGACGTGTTCGCTCATTTCCTGCGGACCCGTGGCGCAGTTCATACCGATGATTTTGACTTCCGGATACGCATCCAGCGCAACGATCGCCGCAAGCGTTTCCGTTCCGACGAGCATCGTGCCCGTGGTCTCAACGGTGAAGCTGCAAATGATAGGCACTTCGACGTTGGCTTTTTTCATCGCGTCGATGCAGGCGACGGTGGCACATTTCGTCTGCAAGATATCCTGGCACGTTTCGACCAGCAGCGCGTCAACCCCGCCTGCGATCAGCCCCTGCGCCTGCTCGGTATAGCTGGCGAGCATCTTGTCCCAGGTCGTTTGACCAAGGGTGACGAGCTTTGTGCCCGGTCCCATCGACCCGATGACAAAGCGGGGTTTGTCCTTCGTGGCGAACTTGTCGCACGCCGCACGGGCACACCGGGCTGCTTTTTCGTTGATTTCGAGGGCTCGATCACCCAGGTCAAAATCATCCAACACCATTCGACTTCCGCCAAACGTATTGGTCATGACCGCATCGCTACCGATGGCTAGGAATTGCTCGTGGATGCCCTGAATGGCATCGGGGCGGGTCAGATTCAAGACCTCGCAACAGTTCTCAAGGTTATTGTAATCCGACAGGTCGAGATCGAGCGCGTGCAGCGTCGTTCCCATCGCGCCGTCCAGCACAAGAACCCGTTGTTGCAACGTTTTAAGAAATAGAGACATCATCATTGATCCGGTTTACAGTTGGAGCTTTCGATATCGGTGTCGCCAGTGGCTCGGTCGAGCCCAATTCCGTAGACTGTAGCACCAAAACGGAAATTTCAGTAGGTGAAATGCAAAAGTTGAGCGAAGACACATCATCCGAGCAGGCCGGGCTGGCAGGCGACTCGCCTGATCTTTCGCAGATCACGCCCCGCGCCCGATTCCTGCTGCTTGTCGGTTCGATAGGACCGTTGGGGCACGCGCCTGCTTCCGGAACAGTCGCAGTCGCCGTCGCGGGCATCCCGCTGTGCTGGCTGATGCGCACCTATTTGACCCTGCCGGTCTATGTCGCTGTCACGATCGTATTTTCGATCGCATCGATGGCGCTGCATCATGCGGGCGATCGCATCCTCGGCGAAGCGGATAGCCGCAAGCTCGTTTGGGACGAGTTGGCGGGCTTCTTCGTGGCGATGGCGATTGTGCCGTTGACGTGGAAATCGATGGTCGTCGGGTTTTTCCTCGAGCGCTTCATCGACATCGTCAAGGTGCCACCCGCAAACATCATCGACAACAAGATGCACAACGGTGTGGGTGTGGTCCTCGATGATCTGGTCGCGGGTGTCTACACGGCGGCCATCTTGTGGTTGTTAGGGTCGTGGTTGGTTTGAGAGTTAGGTAGTGGGTCAGTTTGAGCCGAGCAGATCAACAATTTCGCCAATCGACCAAACATGATCCGCGATTCCGGCTGCCTGCGCGCGGGTCTCCTTTAGCGTTGTGTGTACTCGGGCGAAGTTGTAGTGCATGAAGTACAGCGCAATAGCGGCGCAATGATTGTCGAGTTTCTTACTGAATGCGTTGGTCAATCGAGTGAATCGTCGCATTCCCATCCGCATTGAGAGATTGGCACGCTCGACGTAGGACGTAGAGACGTGGGCCTTGTCTGGGTTTCCAATGACCCGTCTTTTTTTCGCGCCATTCACCTTGCCCGGACTGTATCGCGTCTCTGGCCGATTGCGGTTGCCGTCTTGGCCATACGTCTTGACCAGCATCGCATAATCAATGTCGTTCTCGAACACGTCGTAGATGGCGTTGAGGTATGGCGAATGGCCGTCGGACGTGAGTTGCACTCGGTGGGCCAAGCGACTAGCCAGATCGCCGATAAATTCGCGGGCTGC
>JAADIU010000320.1 GCA_013151185.1 Planctomycetota bacterium | reverse complement strand
GAGCCGATAGGACCGGCCCTTCCGGCAAACGGTGAAACCAAACCAGATATCGTAGTGCATCCAAGAGCGACCACGATTCTGCCGCAGGGTCACCCTCATAGGTAAATACGTATATACGGCGGGGTGTACCGTCACCATCGTTGAGCAGAATTGGAGTCGGCGAACGGTTAGGCTGCCCGTTGTCATTGAACACGCACGGCAACGCTTCGACCAGCACACTGTTCGCCGCCTGACCAACCGGATCCAACACCATCGTATCAAGAATGGCTGCGTTGCGCATCCGCCGACCGAATATCCAGGAACGGGCATCCCGTGCCCAGCGGCTATAGACGCCCACGGCTTCAATTGTCAACTCGTCGCTGCGCCTTTTGGGATTGCCATCGCGATCGGAAATGAGTTTCTGAGGATACCCGTCAAACAGAACAGATCCGGTCGCATCGGGCAGGTTCCCCGACCGCAGCACAACGCGAACATCGGGCTGGTATCGATCCACAGCGTCAATCGCATCGAAGCCCGAATCCAGTCGAACAGCGATCACAGCTTCATCAATTCGATCGTCACTAAACCGCGAAACGCTCTCAGCGCGCAACCTCGGATCGATACAAAACGAACCCGATCCCGGAGAAGTCTCAACTTCAACGACCACGTCCGGCGAAGACGAATTGATTTCAATCGGTGCCCCAACCATCGCGTTCACCCGCCAAGCTGAACAAAATCAAGTTCAAAATTCTGCACGATTTGGCCCGTCAACGGATGCACATATCTCGATCCGCGCCGGTTGTATGCGTCCGCAACGCACCGCTCAAACGATCGACCGATCGAATCACTCACGGTCGAGGTTCCGCCGGTGCCCAACAGAACTTCGATACCGGTTTCGATTGTCGTGACGGCAGCGTGCGTTGCACCGCGCAGTTGTCCCACCCAACGGATCGTCCGACTTTCCGTACCCGTCGCATGTCGAAACGTGCCATCGATGCCCGGAAAGCCGAACGAAATCGATCGCGACTTTCGCGGCCCGACCTGCATGGAGACAATCGCATCGCTACCCGTGATCGTTTGACCGCCAAACATAGGAGCGACAAGTTCACTCGGCCGCTCAACGACCCACCGCTGTTCAAAGACGATCGTGCGTTCATTCGCCTGCACAACGCGTTCGTCAATCGCCACAAGCCGACGCCCACCAGTGATTACCGCCCCGTCCAACGCGGTTGACGATTCGTGCGCCAGTTCGTATGCGCCAACGCCATCAACATCACCCAACCGCGCACCGCCCGCCGACCGAAGATTGGTGGCAATCAGAAACACCAGCACACGCGGGTCGCCCAAGACAACCTGAGATTCGGGCGACTTCCCACGTCCTTTAATCCCGAAAACCGCCGCCGGCGCCCCAAGCCGAGCACGAGCCGCCAACGCAGACTTGCGATCGACCACAGCCATCGGCTCAACCGCCCGAAACAGCGGCGCAGAATCCTTCACGATTCCGCCAAGAAGCGCACCAATCGCCGACTCAATGTCCGTAAATTCCGAAATCATCACCGCAACCGATGCTCCCCGACCCTACAACCCTTCCAACTCATTCCGCGACAGGACAGCCGGGTTTCCACTCGCCCTTGCGACGACACCGGAAACCTCCACACCCGCCAGCGCCGTCGTCGCCGGCAACGCCACCGCGCCGGAAGCCACCTGCGACAACCACAACACCGTCGCTTCGTAACGCTTCGCAACTTCCGCAGGTATCGGTGGACGCCGGGCGTGCAACCGGTGCGCAACCACATCGAGCGCAACCGTCGCCAAGATAGCCACCAACTCCGGATGCGCATTCAAATCAATCGGCACCCGAAACCGGCGAGCCAGGAAGCTGTTGACTTCGCCAACAGCCCCCTCTCTCGCCGCCGCAACCACCGCCAAGTCTGCCGCCCCTGTTCCTGCATCATCGGTAAGCTGAATATACGCAGCCGTACCAAGGCGTCTCTCAATGTCAGCGTCGGTGATATAGCTCATCGAATTCCCAATGCCCCCAAAAGCGTGACCGGTTGAACAGCAATCCAGCGCGACTAGCCGGGTTGAAAGATCGTCTTGATCGCGAACTGCCAGTAACCGTAAGCCATTCGATAGCGTGCCCGAACACCAAACAGAAGTTTCTCGCGCTTGAACGCATCGTCGCTGTCTTCCGAAAGCGCGTTGAATTCAATCGGCTCTCGATCCTGAAAAATGAACGGACGAATCACGCCGTTGTTCTTGAGCAGAAACCAACTCTCTTGATCCGTCAGCCACGGAAACGCAATCACCTGCGCCGCACCCAGAAGCACATTGTCCGCACTGCTCGTCACCGTCGAGTTCACGGCTTCCAGCGCCGAGAAGTACATCGTCGGAGGAACAACGCAGAACAAACCGTCGGCTGCAATCGCCATCGGTTGACCTTGATCGTCCTTCAACGACATCATCTGCGTAATGCCAGCCGCCAACGAATCCCGGAACTCCAACGCGTTGGGACGGCTGGGCACCGAAGCACTCGCGGGAATCGAATTGCTCTGCGCGCCGCTGCCGCCGGAAACGTGGGAATTGCCAAAGAACGTCACGCCGTCGTATGAATTGAACCCAGCTTGGTCGCCGCTTTCGAGCAATTGAGCAGTAAGAAAATCCTTGTGCGTCGCAGCGCGTTCCGCAAGTTCACCAATGCGAACGCGAATCTGACCCGTCTGATCGTCCGCCAGTTCATCACGATCAACCTCAAGCGTCGCCTCATACTTGAGGTTCTCGATCGAGTAACTCTCCGGGCGCATTCCACGAGCGACGCGCCCCGTGCCCCACTCCCGCATCTGCGGAACAGTCCCCAGCCATCGATAAATCTCGGTGTGCGTCGTCGAAACGACCCGCGTCGAAATGTCCTGAAAATAAGTCGGTGCGGACTCGAAGCGATTGGCAAACTCACTTCGTAATCCTTTGGTCAATAGGCCCGTATTGATAATCGCCACGAATCAACTCCTTGAACAAACGTTTGTTTTTCACGCGCGGAGGATGAGCCCTGCCGCGCAAACACAGCCAAATACCGATAGAGATTTGAGCGAATAATCCAGGCAAACGCCCTCAGAAGGAGAACGCTTGTCGGCTACGCTTCGACACCGATGTCGGCATCCGCACCACCGACAGACGCCACCGCCACCCAATCGCCATTTCCATCGGCGACGAGTTGGATGAAGTCACCAATGTCACCGATTGACACATATTTGTTGTCCGCCTGCTTGGTGCCCTTGATGTAGATCCCGCCAGCCGCCCCGGGCGCAAGACGAAACGCCTGATCGGCCATGCAGACAAACGAAAGCGTGGTCCCCATCGCGGCATTCTGTGGAAGCGTCGCCGTCACCACGCCGCCCGCTCCCAAATTCGTAAACGTCGTTCCAGATTGACGCGCCGATATGCCAAAGTTCGCCGTACGGTGATCAAGCGCGGTCACCCGAACCGGCCCGTCACCCCCAAGCCGCAGCACCACATTGCCCGCCGACATGATCCCCTGCACATGCCCAACAAATATCGAACCGCTGCTGTCGAGTGTCAGCGTCGCGTCATCACTCGCATACACCGCAGCCGCCACCGAAGCCTGACCTGCACCGCTCAGCGGCATCTCAAAATCACCAAGCGTAAACACACGAACGGACACGTCACCATCCAGACCGCCGCTGTTGTCCCCCTCTTCATACGCCAAGCCCACGAACTGACCCGCCCCGGTCACCGGCCTTGCGTAACCCGTCGAACCCCATTCGACGAGCGCCCCCTTGTAAATGCGCGTAGCCGCCG
>JAADIU010000305.1 GCA_013151185.1 Planctomycetota bacterium | reverse complement strand
GTTAAACCCGATGACTATGCCGCATACCACCCCGGTGGCTCGCTCGGGCGCAGCCTGATGCGGGTGAGCGAAATCATGCGGACCGGTGACGACTGCCCCACGCTTCTTGCAACAGACACGATCTCGCAGTATGACGAAGCCGTCCGCCGCGCACCGCGAAGAGCGGGGGCAGCCGCCGTCGTCGATAACGACAACAAGCTCGTCGGATTCTTCACGCACGGCGACTTCGTCCGCTGTGCCCGCGACAAAGCCGACTGGTTCAACCTGCCGATGACGGACGTAATGACGCACAATCCGAAGGCGGCCAACGCTGACGATCTGGTTGCTGAATCCATCAAGCTCATCCAGAAACACAAGATCGACGAACTACCCGTCGTAAACGACAAACATCGACTCGTCGGACTGATCGACGTGCAGGACCTTTTGGCGGCTGGCTTTAGCAGCTTCGACGATCAGTAACATGGACCCAACCACCGACCCGCCCAATTCAAACACGCTCAAACCAACGAAGGCCACTGCGCCAAAAACGCTGTCCATCGTGATTCCGGTGTACAACGAAAAGGCCACGCTGGAGGAACTCGTGTCGCGCGTTCTCGCGATCGACATCCCGCTGGACCGGGAGTTGATTCTGGTGGACGACGGCAGCACCGACGGAACGAGAGACATCTATCCGAAGATCGAAGCCCGTTGGCCCGAGGAAACATTCAAAATCGCCTGCCAACCCAGAAACATGGGCAAGGGAGCGGCAGTTCGGAAGGGGTTTGAACTGTCCACCGGGGACATCGTGCTGATTCAGGACGCCGACCTCGAATACGACCCAGCCGACTATCCGCGACTTCTCAAACCCATTCTCGATGGAAAAGCAGACGTGGTGTACGGCTCGCGATTCATCGGCGACGCAGCCCACCGGGTTCACATGTTTTGGCACATGGTGGGCAACCGGTTTCTCACGATGCTCTCGAACATGATGACCAATCTGAACCTGACGGACATGGAAACCTGCTACAAAGTTTTCACCCGGCCTGTTATCGATTCCCTGTCGCTCATCAGCGACCGTTTCACGATCGAACCGGAGCTGACGGCCAAAGTCGCCCGTGGCAAATGGCGGGTGTACGAAGTGGGCATCAGCTATGCAGGTCGCGATTATGAAGAGGGCAAGAAGATCACATGGCGCGACGGTGTGGCGGCGCTGTGGGCAATTTTGCGATTCCGATTCTTCGGATAACCGCCGCGACCCGGCGGCGACTGCTCGACCGGCAGCTACTCGGCTGACTTCGCAATCCGCACAACGCGCGGGCTGATGGAGGTGACGATTTCGTACGGGATCGTGTGCAAGTCTCTCGCCAGTTGCTCGACGCAATTCGGTGCAGACGGGTCATTGTCGATCACGATGACGCGACTCCCCGTTTGCACATTGCCATCCGCAATCACATCGGTCAGATCGATGATCGTCTGATCCATGCTGATCATCCCGACAACCGGTGCGAGTTTTCCGGCAACACTGAACCAACCTGCGTTGGACAACCTGCGATCCAGCCCGTCTGCGTATCCGATGGGAACGATCCCCAGCACGGAGTCTCGCTTCGTTGTGAAGCGTCGTCCATAACCCACATCGCTGCCCGCCGGAACGTTCTTGATCAGCATGAGATGGCTGACCACCCGCATCGCCGGCTTCAAATCGACACGCGAATCTTCCGACACACCTGTCTGGTACCCGTAGATACCGATACCCGGCCGCACAAGATCCAAAGCAGATTCGGGCATGTTGCAGATAGCCGCAGAGTTGGCGGCATGCAGTGTTGGCACATCGCGACCCGCGCGACGAGTTCGTTCAACAAAACGAAGAAACCGCGCCAACTGTTCCTTCGCGAAACCGCAGTCCACCTCATCCGCAGACGCGAAGTGCGTATACAATCCTTCGATGGTCACACCGGACATCGCGTCGGATTGCTCGATCAAGGCCATCACTGTGTCCTCATCAACGCCCATCCGAGACAAACCGGTGTCGAGTTTGAGATGCACCCGGACGGCTTTACCGGTTGAATTTGCCGCAGCAGAAAACGCATCGAGATCGTCTTGCGAAAGCACGGTGACGCGGATTTCGTGCTCCACAAGCCACCGCGCCACGTCACGCTTGAGCGATCCCTGATAGATGCTCAGTTCCGTTCCCAACAGCAGGATGGATTGATCCCATCCCAAGTCGCGGATTTGCTGCGCTTCGGTCACGGTCGCGACGGCAACCATGTCAACGCCGGCTCGCGCCAAGGCCGGCAGAACGATGTCGAACCCGTGCCCATAGGCATTGGCTTTGACGGCGACGCAAAACCGGGAGGTGCTCGGCACGCGCGAACGCAGGACGTTGCAGTTGTGAACGATCGCATCCTGATCGATTTCGGCTAACAGGTGACCAAAGCCACGTCCCACATCCTCGACTGAACGGATCGCGTCGGTAGGTCGCCCGGACCCAAGCGGAAGTCGACTTCGGTTGACCGCGCGAAATGTGCCCGTAGCCGTCGGATTTGCTCCCCGTAACCGGGCGGTTTGGTCGATTGCAGTGATATCTTTGCGTGGATTGGACATTGCAAAATCACCTTCGGCGGGTTGACCGATGATCCGGAAACGCACTGCGAATCGGTGCGGCACTCAGCCCCATCATCGAACGTTCGTTGACCGAGTCAACATCATTTTTCGGTGCGAATCTGGTATGCTGGTGCAGACCACTTTCACCATGCCGTCATCACGAGAATCGGGAGTTACGCTGCTCGCTTCTCGATGACGCAAGACAGGCAGAGCTTCATGCCAGACATTGCTTACGTCAATGGAACGTTTGGTGACCTCGCGGACGCGGTGATCTCGATCGAGGACCGGGGCTTTCAATTCGCAGACGGGGTGTACGAAGTGATCGTCGCCCACGAACGCCGACCGTTTCTTCTGGACGATCATCTCGCCCGGTTAGAGCAAAGCGCTGATGGGATCGATCTGCCGCTTGGGGGTATTGTCGGCGACCTGCCAAGCATCATCAACGAAGGCATTCGGCGATGTGGCTACACGGATATCACAATCTATGTGCAAATCACACGCGGGGTTGCATCTCGCGAACATGCCTATCCGTCGGACATGACGCCGAGCATCGTGCTGACGTTCAAGCGTAAACCTGTCTCCGATTCATCGCTGCGAAAGAACGGAGTTGAACTGACCACGACGACCGACATTCGTTGGTCGCTTTGTTCGATCAAGTCGATCGCCCTTCTGGCGAACGTCATGATCAAGAACGATGCCAGGAAACGCGGGTTCTACGACGCGATCGTTTTGAGCGAAGAAAACGACGTGCTGGAAACCAGTTGTGCGAATCTGTTCGCGGTTTGTGATGGCGTCCTCCGCACGCCCCCCGCCGATGGCCGAATCCTGCACGGAATGACGCGCGGGTTTATCCTGGACGTTGCCCGAAAGGAACGCATCCCGCATGAAGAACGCGCGATCAGCCTCGACGCCCTCATCGCGGCAGAGGAGGCGTTCATCACGAGCACGTCGATCGATATCCTGCCGGTGAAATGCGTCGACGGACACAAAATTGGCACGGGCGTTCCCGGTTCCACCACGCGGCGATTGCTTTCTCACTTTCCAGCGTCCGTTCTTGCGGAAGAACAAACGCCATGTGCGAATCCGCAGTCGCCCTGAATCCCTCGTCCGAAAAAAACACCACGCGGAGTACACCCTTCTTGTTCCGCCAGCGCGCTTGCACGTTGAAACCCTGATCCCCGTCCATTTGAACCTCACGACTCTCCTCGATAAACACGCAAGCGAATCACC
>JAADIU010000232.1 GCA_013151185.1 Planctomycetota bacterium | reverse complement strand
AGTCGCGCGGTGGAACGTTGCGAAGGCGCGGCAGAAAAAACATCATCGGTGTGAGAATCGCAAGCGCGGCAACAAATCGAAACAGCGTGACCGTCATCTGTCCATCGGGCGTCTCGGTCATCACAAATTTCCCCGCCACAAACGAAAACGACCAACTGATCGGTACAAGAATGGCGATCACATAGTGCTTCGTCGTCGGGATTGGGGTTGAATGATGGGTCATTGGGTTCTGCGGAAGGCGAGGCAGTAGATGGTGCGGCCTTCTTTTCGGTATTTGATTTCGAAGTTTGTTCGCGCTGACGCTTTGGCGATTCCGAATTCCGGGTCGTCGTACTCGGTTTGTTCAATTCCGGTGGTTTGGCTCGTGACTTCTCGGATCCACTCAAAATATTCTGCGTGATCGGTTTGGATCGCCCATCGAGCGCTGGGCATCAATGCTTGCACCGCAGACTCGACGAAGTCCTTTTGGAAGAGGCGTCGGCGATGGTGGCGCTTCTTCGGCCAAGGGTCGGGATGGTAGACGTGCAGCGCCGAAAGGCAATTCGGTGGCAGGCTATGGATGACGAAGTGTCGTGCGTCGGTGCGCATGATGCGGACGTTGGTGGCGCCTCGGCGGGCCATCCGGTCGGCAGCGTACTTGAAATATTTGTTGGCCCATTCGATCCCAAGCAGGCGAAGTTCTGGATGGCTTTGAGCGCGCCGAAGCAGGAACCCGCCCTTCCCACAGCCGATTTCCAGCTCAAATGGACCGGCAGACCCGAAGGCGACCGCAGGGTCAAACAGTTTTCCGGCTTCGGGTGGATCGCAGATGATGTCTGAAATGGTGGTCATTTCCCCATCGTGTCGGCGACGATTGCGTTCGTCAACCGGGCACAATGGCCTCCCGGCAGATACGGTTGGTGCTGAAACTTATGCGACAGTCGTGAATCCAATTGCGATTTGTGCCGCGTGGCTTTATCGTTGGGGTTTGAGGGCACTTGCAACTCTGGAGCACCATGACCGACCTCGCCCAACAACTCGATGCCAATCTCAGCCGCATTCGTTCGGGAATCCGCGAGGCGTGCGACAAAGCCAACCGCAATCCCGACGACGTCAAACTGGTTGCGGTGACAAAGTACGCAACGCTCGACACGCTCAAGCTCTGCGTCGATGCAGGTTTGTCGGATCTGGGTGAGAGCAAGGCGCAGGACCTTGCCCTTCGCGGTGAAGCCGTCCACGAATTCCTTTCGACGCGCGCCCGCGACATACAAGCCGGGGCGATGCCTCGACCGAAGTGGCACATGGTCGGTCATCTGCAACGTAACAAGGTGCGGCTTGTGTTGCCTTGGGTCGAGTTGGTTCATTCGGTCGACAGCCTGCGCCTCGCGGAGGAGATCAGCATCGATGCGGGCAAGCTGGATCGCACCGTCAACGTGCTTATGCAGGTCAATACGAGCAACGAGTCATCAAAGTTTGGCGTCGCCGTCGGTGCGGCAACCCACCTGGCTGAGATGATCGCCTCCCTGCCAAACGTGACGCTGTGTGGGCTGATGGTGATGGCACCGTTGACCGAAGATCGCGACGCGGTCTACGACTGCTTCATGCGCTGCCGCGAACTTTACGACGAGATCACGCACGAGGTCGAGGTGGGCGAACACTTCCGCCACCTGTCGATGGGCATGAGTCGCGACTTCGATATCGCGATCGGCTGCGGTGCTACAATTCTGCGAATCGGCAGCGCTTTGTTTGAAGGTTTGCCAAGCACCATTTCCGCAACGACTTAGCACGACAGCACTTGCCGTTGTTTTGAATATTCCTTGACATTCAAGCACGATCACCTTCATAATGCCCACGGTTACTGGTGGCTTGACATCGGATGTGTCAGGCAGAATCGGGAATCCGGTGAGAATCCGGAACAGACCCGCTACTGTGACCGGGAACGAACGCTGCAACATGCCATCAATCGCGCCACCATGACGGTGGATTTTTCGATTGAGAAGGCGCAGCAAGTAGGCCAATTGCCCCTTGTTTTGAAGGGTCAATCCGCCCGGAAGTCAGGAGACCGGCCAGTGAACCACTCTCATCCGGTCTGTGCCTTCGAGGATAGGGCTCATGGCTACCTGCGCGACTCTTTCTTTTTGCCTGCGTAATTTTTGCCATCTGTTTTCCTTACCCATGGGATTGATTCACTGCGCGGCTGCGCGGTTTGAATGGTTCTCCTCCTTGGTATTTGACCGGGTCGGTCCGGTTGTGCGCGCCCGCTGTGCGCGTTCTGTGACCGATTGGTTGGCCCGAGCGTATCGGGTTTGTTCGGAGGTGGATCGTGTTGTTAGAAAGAAGCAGGTTCCTGGGAGGAACCAAGATAGGTGTTCTCGCCCTGTCGATAGTGTCACTATGTGGCACTGCGTTCGGGGCGCTCACGTTCAGCCCGTCGCCGGGCTTGTCGTCGAGCGAAGTGTGGTCGGGGTCAAACGCATCTCACTTCGCGGTTGATGGCGGCGCGTTTTATATTTACGGCGCTGAAACCGTGGGGACAGACGGCGGCGGAAACCCGATTTCGCAAAACGTGGTGCGCCGTTTTGACGGCGTGAATACGATTGAGATTGCCCGCTCGCCGCAGTTTACAGGCAACAACTATTCGCCCGATGCCATCACGGTTGTCAATGGCGAGGTGTACTGGGCGCATGTGCAGAGTTTTGCGTTGGGCGGGTCGGCGAATG
Source organism: Planctomycetota bacterium (assembly GCA_013151185.1). Lineage (GTDB taxonomy): Bacteria > Planctomycetota > Phycisphaerae > UBA1845 > UBA1845 > UBA1845. Next base: position 1,125 of record JAADIU010000232.1, on the reverse strand, counting down.
TGTTCAAGACGTCGTTCGATGGATCGCAGTGGGTGACCTCAAGCGTGCTGGACGAGTCTGCCGGGGCGAATGTGTTCAGCCTCAGCACGGATGGCAATCAAGCCTACGGTGTGGGTGCCGGATCGTCGGGTGACAACGTCGCGTTCTTCTTTGATGGCAGCGACGACTACACCGTGCTGGCAGAGTTGGGCGGTGCCAGTGGCGGTTCCGGCTTCGATCCGGACGGGAATTTCTACGCGGGTTTGTTCGATTTTTCGGATGGCCCGAAGATGCGAAAGTATTCTGCCGCTCAGTTGGCTGCCCGTGCGAGCGGTGCCCAAGCCAGCCCGTATACCGCTTCGGATGCGGTCGATAGTTTTGCGGTTCCCGGAACCGGGTCCGCCGTGATGGAAAGCGACGGAGGCAGTCTATTTGGTGCGGCATTCGATGGGACGTTTACGAATTCCAATCCGTACGCCTTCGATCTGCAAACGAACACATCGTCGCTGCTTGGCACATTGTCGGGGGCTGCGGTGAATAATATTTCAACGGACCTGTATGCAAGGGATGGAAGCGTTTTCTTTCTGGGTCGGGACGGGTTCGGTCCTTCTGGTGGGGCAACAATCTTCGAGTTGGTGCCCGAGCCCGCCACGTTGGCTTTGATGCTGTGTGGCGGTTCCGTAGTCCTGCTCAGGCGGAGACGTTAGGGTGTTTTCCGGAAGGGAAGGTGGAGGATTGGGCGCTGCGGTTCCATTGCAGCGCCCATCCTCACTGATTTTGGCCTCACTGATTTCGGCTGTTGTGTCGCTCTGCGTCGCCATCAGCCCAGCCGCTGTCCGCGCGAGTGATCCGTTCGCATCGGGCGTGTTGAATTACGATCCCGCACCGGGGCAGTTCGTCAACGAATCGCAGTTCAACGACGCGAGCAAAGCGCTCGGAGCGCCCAACGGTGGGGGTTCTGGTCTGGGCAACAATCTTGGTGTTGTGACGTTGGGTGGTTTCGGCGGCACAATCACGTTGGCATTTGCTCACACTGTTTTCGATGATCATGCCAATCCGTTTGGATTGGATGCGATCGTATTCGGCAACGCGTTCTGGGTGTTGGCCGATCCGAATCGGCGATGGGGAGAAGCTGGCGTCATCGAG
>JAADIU010000131.1 GCA_013151185.1 Planctomycetota bacterium | reverse complement strand
CATTCCGGTGGCGATGCCATCGCTTGCGGAGAACCGAACGTAAACCGTGTCGGTCAGCTCGATGAAGTCCTGAACGTTGACTTCAACACCCACCCACTGGTTAACATCGACTGCATCGGCGGGGACCAAATCAACGGTCGACCATACCACTGCATCATTCGAGACAGCGACACTGAAGAAGTCGCTGGGGTCGATCATTGGCACGGCGACGAATACTTGTCGGTTGAAGAACCAACGTGCGAACAATAGTTTTGCGGTGACGAACCCGCTGAGGTCGATCGGAGGTGTGACCAAGTGGACAATTCCGTCGTCCACATCCTGGTTTCCCAGGCTGCTGTTCTGCGCCGTAAACGCACAGCCGACACCTTCAAACGCATCCTCCGGCTGGGCTTGTTCGCTTGAACTTGTCGTTCCGTTTGGATCGCCAATCACCCAATCGCCCTCCGAGGCAGTGCTTCCGATCCCTCGAAGGGTCCAACCGTTGGTGTTGCCATTTTCAAAATCGTCGGCAAAGACGATGGGCATGCAGGCGTCCACATCCTCTGCGCAGAACTCGCCCGCGTTGCAAGGCGTGCCCGGTGGTAGACACAGTCCGCCAATGCAGGCTTCCTCCCCGTTGCAGTAAAGTCCATCACCGCATTCGCTGGACACTCCGCACGTCGTGACATCGCCAAACGTAAACGACATCGTCAATCCGGAGGCGCTGATGTTCGCGATGATGTTGCCGGTGGGAACAATCGAACCGGACTGATACGCATCTGTGTTTGGTGAAGTTGTGCCATCGAGTCGAGTCGTGCCGTCAGCATGATAGGTATCGCCGCCATCACCGCGATTGATATTGCGTTCGAGGTCGAAGTTCCCGTCGGCTTGCAATAGTGCGACGCGGTAGTGGTTGTTGTTCCCTGGCCAACCCGGCTGCCCTGGAAACCCCTGGTCGGTGTTTTGAGCTTTGGCCTCGTCGATGTGCCAGATGGCGAGCCCGCCTTGCGGCATGACGCTCTCGAAACCGACGGGTTGGCGATTTTCGATCAGCAGATATTCACCACTGGGATAACCTGCATCGATTCGGTAAACGACCTGGTTGAATTCGACATGGGGCGCAGAGTACAAACCCGGTTGGTCGATCACGACGGGCGTAACCCATCCCAGCGCAGCCTTTGAGAACGCAGAGAGGTGCGGCGGAAAAAGTTGCGATTGGTCAAAACCCCAGGCGTTCGCCATCATGCCCCACGAGCCAGCCCCCTGTCCGCCACCGTTGACATCGTAGAAATCAGGCAACCCGAAGAAGTGACCGGTTTCGTGAACAGCCACCCCGATGCGGCTTATGTCGTTCCCGCTGGTGCTCCACAAGGCGGGTTCGGTGTGGTAGTCCGAGACCGTGACGTTTTGACCGTTGCTGTTGAGATCGTTGCTCACCCACAACCCTGTGACGGGAACCTGAGAAAGAGACCAGCGGTGCGACCATATCCAGTTGCCACCGCCACCGCCCGTTTCCGCACCAAAGCCCGAATGGATAATACTGATGGCGTCAATGCTGCCATCTAAATCCACGTCAAACTCACCGAAGTCGACGACCGCATCGGCTGCATCGAGCGCGTCCTTGACCATACCCTGGGCGTTGTTCGGATATCCGAAAGAAAGCCCATGGTTGCCGGCAGCGTAGAAGGCTTCGTTTTGAGGCAGGGTAACCCACACCGCCACCGTGCTGTTGATCGTGAGCTGGCCGTACGAATTTTCGAGAAAGCAATCACGCACACTGCCGGTCGGTGCAAGAACCGGGTCGCCTCCCACCGCATTCCAAAGCACGTCGTAGTCCTCGCGTGGCCGCGTGTCGACGCCAAACTGATGGTCGGCAAACTTGCACAGCACGACAAGGTTCTTCACCACGCCAACCGCCCCCAACCCATCCATCGCTCGCGCGGGAGAAGTGAGAAGCCAGGGATTTGCGTTTTCGATCACGCTCGCGTCGGGCTGGATTCTTGGAACGAGCCCGGAGTCGGCAGGGTTGGATTCGCCGACGATTATTTTCGTGGGTACCAATTGCCCCGCGTCCAGTTTTGCGTAGACGTATTCATTCTTGTCGAGAACAACGGTGAAGCCCTGCATATCCTCAAACCAGTTGTACCGAGGACCGCCAAAAACACGAAGCTGAATTGCAGTACCATCCGGTTGCGTAAGTTGGACGGGAGTTGGCGAAGCCGGCATCCCGAACGCAGGGACGCACATCCACGCAGCGGTAAAGATGATCGCGCCGATGCGAGGGATCGTCATGCACCGGGTTAACCGAACGGCTTTCGATTCATTGTGCAGCATAGTAATCTATTCTCCCAACCATTCGTCATGGTTGCTGGTTTCATGCGGGTAGCTTCGATGTGGTTGGCCACTTCCCCACTAGAGTAATGTATGCGTTGGGCGATGCCGATTCAATGCGCCAGTACACATCGTGGGTGTTTCGGCACAAACGTGGATGCCAAGTAACTGGGTGTTGTCCAGAGTGTGTCGGCAAGTTGCTGCGACTTGTGAAAGTCTGATGGGCTCAAACTCTGAAGACATCCGGTATGGTCACGTCAAAATGTCGTGCTCGCCAAGAAGGGCGATGATGCGATCGACGGCGGTGGCGACCGAAATTTCGTGCGTTGGCAGGACGAGGTCGGGCTTTTCGGGTGTTTCATAGGGATAACTCACCCCCGGGAAATTCGCCACTTGGCCGGTATCAGCAAGAGCGTACAACCCTTCCTGGTCGCGCTCTCGACACACTTCAATGGGTGCTGATAGGTGAACGACGACATAGCGATGGTCTCCGATGACCTCGCGAGCGCGACGCCGCGCACGTTTGTTCGGTGCGACGAAAGCACAAATGCAAATCAGACCTGCATCGTTGATCAGCTTAGCAACCTCTGCGCTGCGACGCAGGTTTTCGGAGCGCTCGTCGGCAGAGAATCCCAGATCTTTACTGATGCCCTTGCGCATGTTCTGCCCGTCAAGCACGGTGCAGGCCCGTCCCATCTCGAAGAGACGGCGTTCAAGTGCGTACGCGGTGGTTGTCTTGCCCGCACCCGCCAGCCCGGTCAGAAGAATGGTCACGGCTTGTTGCCCATAGCGGGCTGTGCGTTCGGATGGGGTCACCGAACTAGCCGACGTTTCAAGCTTGTCGCTGGCGGGTTCGGTGTCCCAGTGATCCACGCGCGAATCACCGGCTGCCCGTTCCACGATCATCCCCGCGCCGACCGTTCCGTTGGTGACGCGATCGACCAGGATGAATGCCCCGGTCGCGCGGTTGCGTAGATAACCATCGTGCATGATGGGTTGGCTAAGGGCGAGTTTGCATCGTCCGATTTCGTTGAGCAACAAGGTGGGGGCGTTTTGTTGTTCGAGCGAATTCACATCAACCTTGTAGCGCAATGTGGAAACGACACCGAATGTGGTTTTGGTGGTGTGCTTCACGACATACTGCTTACCGGGAACGAGCGGTTCTTCTGCCATCCAAACGATCATCGCGTCGAACCGGTGGTCGAGTTTTGGAAGACGGTTGGTGGCGACGATCATGTCACCGCGACTCGCATCGACTTCGTCGGTTAGGGTTATTGTGACGGCCATCGGTGCAAATGCTTCGTCCAACTCGCCGTCACTTGTGACGATTGACTTGATGCGGCTTGTGGTTCGGGCGGGCAGCACGGTGATTTCGTCACCACGTCGAACGATCCCGGAAACAACGGTACCGCAGTATCCTCGAAAGTCGTGCGAAGGGCGATTTACCAATTGAATGGGGAATCGAAGTTCGGTGAGGTTTCGGTCGGCAGCAATGTGGACGTTTTCCAGATAGTGCATCAACGTGCTACCGCGAAACCACGGCAT